>QKIH01000125.1 GCA_003249645.1 Desulfobulbaceae bacterium
CAAACTCAGGCTTCCTGAAATCCCCCGCAGCGGTGATGATGTCATGCATCTGCAGGGGCTTGCCAAAGAATGGGTAACTGTTGCCGGTGACATTAAACCGGTATTCAGCGGCCTGTCCGGCACCATCAGGCGGCTTGAAAAAATTGGTCTGGTCGGAGTCAATGGAGCCGGGAAATCAACACTGCTGAAAGTTCTGACCGGCAGTGCAGAGCCCACCACCGGTGAGGTTCTTACAGGAGCCGGGGTCTCAGTCGGCTATTTCAGCCAGCATTCCATGGAAGTGCTGAACCCTGACATGACCGTGTTTGAAACCGTGCAGCAGAATCTGCCGCTGGAAAATGTCGGAACAATCCGTAATATCTGCGCGGCTTTTCTCTTTCAGGGTGATGAGGTTGATAAACGCATCAGCCATCTCTCCGGCGGAGAAAAGAGCCGGGTGGTGCTTGCCTGCATCCTTTCACAGCCGCATAACTTTCTGGTTCTTGACGAACCGACCAACCATCTCGATATTCTCTCCCGTGAGATACTGAGGGCTTGAAAGAATATCAGGGAACCATTATTCTGGTCAGTCATGACCGCCACTTTCTGCGCTCTCTGGTTAACCGTGTCTTTGAGATTGATCATGGTGAGATGCGCGTCTATGAAGGGGATTATGACTACTATCTTCGTGAAACGGCTAAATAAGATTATTCACATAAATACAACATATTAGAAGAAAAACTATGATTGAAGCTTCAAATATTGCGCTGTCCTACGGCAAGCGCGTCATTTTTAAAGATGTAAATATTAAGTTCACCCCTGGTAACTGTTATGGCCTTATCGGCGCTAACGGTGCCGGGAAATCGACTTTCTTAAAGATTCTCTCCGGCCAGATCGACGCTGATAAAGGCCAGGTCTTTGTTGGTAACAATGAGCGTATTGCCGTATTGAATCAGGACCAGTTCGCCTTTGATGACTATACCGTAGCTCAGACCGTGTTGATGGCACACAAGCGGCTGCATGAGGTCATGGCGGAACGCGAAGCACTTTATGCCAAAACCGAGTTCACAGAAGAAGACGGTATTCGAAGCGGCGAGCTGGAGGCAGAGTTTGCCGAGATGAACGGCTATGAAGTTGAGTCAGAGGCGGCTACTCTTCTTTCAGGTCTAGGCATTGGGGAAGAGCTGCGTGAGACCAAAATGCGTGAGCTTGAAGGCGGTCAGAAGGTTCGTGTCTTGCTTGCCCAGGCATTGTTCGGCAGCCCTGATATTCTGCTGTTGGACGAACCTACCAACAACCTTGATGTGAAATCAATCCGCTGGCTGGAGGGCTTTCTTGAGCGCTTCCAGAACACTGTTATCATCGTCTCCCATGATCGTCACTTCCTCAATCAGGTGTGTACTCACATGGCGGATATCGATTTCAGCCGCATTCAGGTCTATGTCGGTAACTACGATTTCTGGTATCAGGCAAGCCAGCTTGCTATAAGACAGAAGCAGGAGGCGAACAAAAAGGCCGAATCAAAGGCAGCCGAATTAAAGGAGTTTATCGCCAGATTTTCATCCAATGCTTCCAAAGCGAAACAGGCCACAGCGAGGAAAAAACTGCTTGATAAGCTAGATCTTGAAGAGATGCCGTCCTCTTCAAGGAAATATCCGTTCATCCATTTCAAACCGGGACGCAAATGCGGGGATGTTATTCTTGAGGTTGACCGGATCTCAAAGACCATTGACGGTGTAAAACTGCTCGATAATTTTTCTCTCACCGTCAACAAGGAGGAAAAGATCGCTTTTGTCGGTTTAAACGGACCGGCCATTACCGCACTGTTTCAGATCCTTGCCGGAGAGCTTGAACCGGACAGCGGCACCTTCAGGTGGGGACAGACCATGAGCACCTCCTATTTTCCCAAAGAAAACAGCGGATTTTTCAATGAAGATAAAACCCTTGTCGACTGGCTGGGGGAATACACTCCGGTCACCGAAGGAGAGAGTTTTGCCCGCGGCTATCTGGGAAAAATGCTCTTTTCAGGAGAGGAGGCGCTGAAAAAGACCAGCGTGCTGTCCGGTGGTGAAAAGGTGCGCTGTATGCTGGCCAGAATGATGTTGAGCGATGCCAATGCACTGATTCTGGATGAACCGACCAACCATCTTGATCTTGAATCAATCACGGCCCTCAACAATGGTTTGACTGCATTTTCTGAAATTATACTTTTTTCATCCCATGACCATACGCTTGTGCAGACAGTGGCAAACAGGATCATCGAGATCCTGCCTGGCGGAGTAATTGATAAAATGGTTCCTTACGATGAATACCTTGCAGACGAAAATGTTATTGAACTGCAGGAAAAGTTCCGTAAAAAGTAGGATACGGGCACGATTCTGTAATAATTTGAAATAACGCATTAAAAACTGCTCCTGCAAGCTCCGGTACTGATGTTGCCCCGACACTTCAGTACCGGACGGATGAGAATCCATGGTGAATTCCTCTGAAGATTTGTAGTACCATAGGTATTAACAACTTGATTTTCTCTTATTTTTACAGTTGATTCAGGTAGTTTCGTGAAATACGCTAAACAAACTCAATAAGAACATAAAAATGACGGAGGAATAATGACCTGGAGGGGGATTGTACAAACATCTTTGGCTATGCTGGCTGTCTGCAGCTTGCAGTTATTCGGTTCTGCTGAAGCGACAGCAGGAGAAAAGCCGCTCTCATGGGATGAGGCAGTAAAGGCAGCAAAGGGACAGACTGTCAACTGGTATATGTGGGGTGGATCCCCGGCAGTAAACGAATTTGTTAACGGATATCTGGCGTCTGAACTCAAGGCGCGCTATGATATTTCACTGCGTCAGGTACCGGTCAAAGATATCGCAGAAGTTGTCAGTAAGCTGGTCATTGAAAAACAGGCCGGCAAGACAACCGACGGCAGTGTAGACCTGATGTGGATTAACGGGGAAAACTTCAGGACATGCAAAAAAAATGACCTCTTATACGGGCCTTTTGCTGCTGCCTTACCGAATCAGCAGTATGTAGACTGGCAAAACCCGACGGTCAGCAATGACTTTGGTACGCCTGTAGACGGGATGGAGTCACCATGGGGGAGCGCCCAGTTTGTCATGATCTATGACACGGCGAGAACCCCTGAGCCGCCAAAGAGTATGGCCGCCTTGCTCGACTGGATAAAGCAGCATCCCGGTCGCTTTGCCTACCCCGCGCTTCCTGATTTTACCGGATCAGTATTTCTTCGCCATGTCTTCTATAATTATTCAGAGTCGAAAGAGATGTGGCAGGCTGATTACAGCAAAGAGCAGCTGGAAGAAACTGCCGGGAAAGCTTATGACGTGTTAAAGGACATCCGTCCCGCTCTCTGGCAGGGCGGTTCAACCTATCCGGATTCTCCGGTTCGTATGAATACCCTGTTTGCCGACGGTGAGATTGATTTTTCCTTTTCCTACCACCAGGGTGAGGCATCACGTAATATTCTGGACGGCATATTCCCGGATACTGTCAGGACATATGTCTTCGACGAAGGAACCATTGCCAATACGCATTTTGTTGCAATCCCATTCAATGCCAAGGACAAAGCCGCAGCCATGGTTGTTGCCAATTTCCTGATTTCTCCTGAAGCGCAGTTGAAAAAAGCCACCCCCGCTGTGTGGGGAGATTTCCCGGGAATTGCCACTTCGAAGCTTCCCCAGGAATGGCAGAAGAAATTTGCTGATCTTCCACGGGGAGCAGCTACTCTTACTGATGCCGAACTTCAGTCTCACCAATTGCCTGAGCCTCCAAGCGATATATTGGTCTATCTTGAAAAAGGCTGGGATGAACATGTACTGAAAGGACGATGAAACACAGCCAGAGCTTTCGAATTAAGGGAAAAGCAGGAGTCCCATGCGGTTTACTGCAGCTTACTGCGGCCATCGGCCCTGCATTTGTTATCATCCTGATCTTATTCGGAGGCGGGCTTAGCCTTGGGCTGATGCAGGCGCTCGGACATTTGCCGGGCGCTTCACTGCATAGTGTGTCATTGACACATTTTACCAATGTATTGACTGACCCGGATTTTGCCGGAAGCATCAGGCTGACCTTTTATGTTTCTTTTGTTTCTACTGTAATTGCAGCAGCTGTTTCTGTTGTCTTGGCTCTTGCCATCATCCGATGTGCCGAGGAGAGCAGGCTGGTGCATTTTTTTCTGCAAATTCCGCTCACTGTTCCTCATCTGGTGATAGCCGTATCGATATTGCTTCTTCTATCGCCTTCAGGACTTGCGGCACGATTACTGGCAGCGGTTGGACTCCTGCAGAGCACCTCATCTTTTCCCATGCTGGTTAACGACAGGTTCTGCATCGGCATCATGCTGGTGTATATCTGGAAAGAGATTCCATTCATAACCTTTATGCTGCTTGCCGTCCTGAAAAACCTCGGTCCTGAACTGCTTGAAACTGCAGCAACTCTGAAAGCGTCGAAAATGCAGCGTTTTCGATATGTTATACTGCCGATTATCTGGCCGAGCCTGGCCGGTGCCGGACTGATCGTTTTCGCTTTTACCTTCGGTGCTTTTGAAGTCCCTTTCCTGTTGGGGCGCAGCTACCCGTTAACCATGCCGGTATGGTCATATAAGAATTACAGTGATATCGACCTGCTTGCCAGACCGGAGGGAATTGCCATCGGACTTATCATCTCGATTATCATCATTGCGGCGGTAATTGTTTCCCATCTGCTTACGCAGTATGGGCGTAGAAGGGGATTGTTATGAACAACAAACGGCACATCCTGTTTCTTTCCGTTCTTGTTTCGGTAACGCTTCCCTTTTTGCCGCTTCTGCTCTGGTCCTTCAGTGAGAGATGGTTTTATCCGGCTCTGCTCCCGCAAAGTTTCGGACTGCGAGGATGGAGTTATATTTTTGGCACAGTTAACAGCCAGATATTGCAGGCACTGATCAGCAGTTTTTTTCTCGCGGCAACATCAACACTCATATCTCTTGCCGTCGGGGTGCCAGCCGGCAGAGCCCTCGGTCTGTACGAGTTTCCGGGAAAGCGGTTTGTTTTGCTGACCTTTATTCTGCCGGTTATTGTTCCGCCCCTTGCCGTAGCAATGGGCCTGCACCTCTGGTTCATCCGGCTCGGCCTGGCAGAGACTTTCTGGGGAGTGGTGCTGGTTCATCTTACTTTTTGCCTCCCCTATACCATCTTTGTCATGCGGGGTACATTCAGTGATTATTCCCCAGAGTTTGAAGATCAGGCCCGTACGCTCGGTGCATCAAGGCTGCAGGTTTTGAGTAGAGTCACAATCCCGATGATTATGCCCGGCATTGTTGTTGCCGCATTGTTTTCCTTTCTTCTTTCCTGGTCACAATATCTCAGCACGCTTATAATCGGCGGGGGCAGGATGCTCACGCTGCCCATTATGCTCTTTTCACTCATGGGCAGCGGTGACAGGCCGGTTGCTGCTGCAGTCAGCCTGATTTTCGTCATACCCGCCTTTATTGCACTGCTTGCTTCGGCTCACAGTCTTGGACGGGCAGGATTGCAGGGGGTACGCTGATGGACAGGCTCAGGCTGCAGCAACTGACCATTTCCTATGGTGAACAGGAGGTCATCCGCCAACTCTCACTTTCCATAGCCGATGGTGAGATGGTCTCACTGCTCGGACCGAGCGGTTCCGGGAAAAGTACCCTGTTAAAGACTATTGCCGGTCTTCTGCCCCAGCAGGATGGCCGGGTTTTTATTAACGGCGAGTCTGTTGACCATCTTCCCGCAGAAAAAAGAGATACTGTTCTTATTTTCCAGAAACCTTTATTGTTTCCGTATCTTAATGTCAGGCGCAATATAGCTTTCGGCTTGAAAATGAGTGGTTATAGCCAGGCGGCAGTCAGGGACAGGATCAGGAAGATTCTTGAAATTACAGGGCTGGAAGGTTTTGAAGACCGTCGTATTCACCAACTTTCAGGCGGCCAGCAGCAAAGGGTTGCCCTTGCCAGGGGATTGGTTCTTGAGCCGTCCATCCTACTGCTTGATGAGCCGCTCAGCAGCCTTGATACTGAACTGCGACAGCAGATGCGGGAACTGATTCGGGATATCCAGAAGAAAACAGGAACCACCATGCTCTTTGTTACCCATGACCAGAGCGAGGCCTTTGCCATAAGCGACCGGGTATGCGTCCTGCTTGACGGTACGCTGCGTCAGACCGGAACACCGCAGGAACTGTTTTATAAACCCGCCGATCCCGATGTTGCCCGTTTTTTCGGCATATCAAATATGATCGCAGGCCGAGTCTCCGGCAGCAGATTCCGTTCCCGTTTTGTCTGTTGTCCCGCGCCGCAGTGCCCGGATGGATCGGCCGCTGCCGTTATCCGGCCGGAAGACATTGAAATCGTTAAGAACATGGCTGATAATTGCGTTGAAGGAAGCGTATTGTCGGTTCAGTTTGAGGGGACAGCCACGCGTTTAATGGTAAGTGCAGGCGATGAACTATATAAAATACTTTGTTTTCGAACCTCGCATGTAGCAGGCGATAGGATCATTCTGCGATTCCCGGAAAATCGCCTGCACCTGATCCGCTGAAAAGCAATACGAGTAAAAGATGGCCGAACACAATCTCTACAGTCAATATCAGCAGCAGGTGCTGCAATACCTCAGGCAGGGACACGCTGCCGAGGCAGGTTTTCCAGTAGGCGACGCATACAGGGTATCGCCGCTTGCAGCCGGAGAATACAACCTCAATTATCTGGTGGAAACGGGGAAAAATAAATATGTTTTCCGGGTCAATATCGGAACCCAGATAGCAAGAGCAGATCAGATTGAATATGAATATAAAGCGCTTCAGCTTCTTGCGCCAAGCGGTGTTACACCTAAGCCGTATCTGGTCGATGACAGCAGGCTCTTTATCGACAGGGGAATTTCAATCATGGAGTTTCTGCCCGGTCGAACGCTTGATTACAGGCTGGATTTGAGTGGTGCGGCGGAAACCTTTGCGTCTATTCACCAGATTGAAATAGCGCAGGCGAATAACCACCTTATAGTCGAAGAGGCCCCGCTCAGCCTGATCTTCGATGAGTGTTCCATACTCTTGCAGAAATACTTCGATTCTGATCTCGGTGTTCCTGCCATAAAAAGCTATCTCAGGGAGATATTAGACTGGGCGGAAACAGCCAGAAAAAACGAAGACTATTTTATCCGTGATCCCTTTTACTGTATCGTCAACACGGAGGTGAACTCGGGCAACTTTCTTGTTGAAGAGCACAGCAACACAACATATCTCGTTGACTGGGAAATGCCGCGCTGGGGAGACCCCTCATCGGACCTCTGTCATTTCTGTTCGCCGTTGACTACCTTGTGGAAGACAAGCCACCGCCTGTCCGAAGAAGAATATCGTGGTTTTATTGACGCATATTCAAGGAAAATGAGTTCAAAACATCTGCGGGACACACTCGGCGATCGCCTTCAATTGAAGACGCCTTTCGTGTATCTTCGCGGCATCTCATGGTCGGCCATGGGCTGGACGGCATATCAGACTGATTATGCCGGTATTCGCAATGAAGATACCTGGCGTACTCTCTGCAGTTACCTCGATCTGCCGTTTATTCGTTCGCTGTTTGATCCTTTTATTACAGGTCGAACATGAGAGAGCGGGGGGCATCTGCTGGAGGAGCGTGCAAGGGGCTTATTATTTTTACCAGATATCCTGAGCCGGGAACAACAAAAACGCGGCTGATACCGATTCTGGGGGAAGAAGGCGCTGCGAGGCTGCAGAAAAATCTCACAGAAAATGTGGTTGCCGAATATGACCGAATGCACGGGTGCGACACCTTCCTGCTCGTGCATTACAGTGGCGGCAGTGAACGGCTCATGCAGGAATGGCTTGGGAGTGAGTATTTTTACCGCAGTCAGCCGCAGGGTGATCTTGGGACAAGGATGGCTGAAAGTTTCAGAGAAGGAATGCTTGCCGGAGCTGAGCATATTCTCCTTGTCGGCAGTGATATTCCTCTGCTTAACAGCCAGATTATGCTGGAAGGATTTGAGGCTCTGCAAAAGGGGGAAGTTGTCCTGGGGCCGAGTCGTGATGGTGGTTTTTATGCTATCGGATGCTGCCGTCAGGATGCCGGTGCTCTCCTGCCCGGGCTCTTTTCTGGAATTGAATGGTCTACTTCAACGGTGTTTACCACTATCATGAACCGGCTTGTGACTGCCGGTCGAAAACCGGTACTGCTGCCCACCTTGTCGGATATTGATAGTCCCGAAGATCTCAAGCTGTTTGAAAGAAATAGATTACACGGTGTAATCGGATGATGGATTCAGTGAAAGAACCGGTGAAGACCTCTCTTTCTGTCATTATCCCTTGCTTGAATGAGGAGCAGAACCTGACAGAACTGCTGCCAAAACTCCATGGTAACGGAAATGTTGAGGTTATTGTTGTTGACGGAGGCAGCAGTGACAGGAGCTGCGACATCGTCGGGGAGAATGGCTGCATAATCCTGCAAAGTCCACGGGGACGCGGCCTTCAGATGAATCTTGGTGCAGAAAAAGCGAAATCTGGCATGCTGCTCTTTCTGCATGCAGATACCCATTTGCCAGGGGACTTTGTTTATCTGATAGAAAAAACATTGCAGCGCGATGGCGTTGCCGGAGGGGCTTTCTCGCTTGCAACTGATAGTTCGAGCCTTGTAATGAAATTTATTTGCGTTGGGGCCAATCTCCGTTCGAAGCTGTTTGGCTTGCCTTATGGCGACCAGGCAATATTTGTGACCAGAAAACAGTTCGAGGCCATCGGCGGTTTTCAGGAAATGGCAATCATGGAAGATTATGTATTTATGCAGAATCTTCGCAGGTATGGGAAAATTGTAGTCCTTCCGGACAAAGCAACAACATCGGCACGTAGATGGAAAAAGCTCGGAGTCTTCAAAACAACCATTATTAACCAGCTGGTTGTGTCGGGCTACAAGCTGGGTGTCTCTCCTGAACGACTTGCAAAACTCTATAAGACAAGAAGACGGCGAGGGTAAAGCAACTGGTATTGGCTGGTCTAATGTCTTGAGGCAGTTCCCGGTTAATGGGGACTTGTTATTGTATGAAGAATATCACAGTAGCAGGGCATGGTCAGCTTTAAATGAATTAACTCTGATCATGCCCCTCCGGAAAATATTGAGTGATTTCTTTCCTCATTAAGATAATTTGAATTGTGCCATTAACTCTTTGAGATCACGCCCCATTTCAGCAAGTTTTACAGAATTCTGCTGGATGGAAGAACTTGATTTGTCCATGTTTCTCGAAGATGCGTTGACACTGGCAATATCTTCACTAATGCTGTGGGCAACCATTGAGGAATGGCTGACCTGCTCATTGACCTCCTGAATGCCCTTTGACGCCTGATTGACATTGGTGTTAATTTCATGAGTTGCGCTGGCCTGTTCTTCTACCGAAGTTGCCATTACATTGACTATTTCATTTATTTCACCGATAACATGTGAAATATTATCGATCTGATCCACGGTCAGGTTCGTTGTATTCTGGACCTCGTCGATTTTGGACTTAATATCCATCGTTGCTTCTGCTGTCTGTTTGGCGAGTTCTTTTATTTCATTAGCGACGACGGCAAATCCTTTTCCTGCTTCACCGGCTCGGGCGGCCTCTATCGTGGCGTTAAGAGCGAGAAGATTCGTCTGTTCAGAAATATCGGTGATCGTCTCTGTTACGTGGCTGATATCCAGAGCAGCTTTTCCAAGGTTGCTGACAGAGGTTGAGGCCATACCGGCCTGATTAACCGCATCACTGGCGATACCTCGGGCTTTGTCTGCATTGGTGGCTATTTCCGCAATTGTTGCTGACATTTCTTCCGTTGCCGCTGCAACTATAGTGACGTTGGTGGACGATTCTTCCATTGCGGCTGCTACAGCTGTCAGGTTGGCAGTCATTTCATGCGCTGCGTCAGCTACAGAATCGGATTTTTGAGAAGAGTTTTCAGCCTCAGTACTCATTTCATCTGAAATAATTGCAAGATCCCTGGACGATGCGGAGAGATTTTCAACACTCTCAATAACTGTTCCTATGGTTTTGCTTAACTGGTTTGACATGCTGTTAAGTGAGTCCAGCAATACCCCAACCTCATCCTTTCTCGTATTGGGGATGTTTTTACTGAAATCGCCGTGGGCAATTATCGAAGCAAAATCGACAGCTCCTTTGATTGGCGCGGTGGTCATGCCGGTTATAACAAGGCCAATGATGATACTGCTTGCGGCACCGACACCAATAAAAAGGAGAATAATGAATTTGGATGTTCCTGCTCGTTTATCCACATCCTGGATAACTGATTCCGATAACCGGTCTGATTCTGCAACAAGAAGTTTGAGTCCTTCTTCAAAATCATAAATATGCTGTTTGATCGGCATCATAAGACTATTGGCCATCTGGGGCGTGATGCTCGGGTCGCTGATTACCGTTCTGGCAATAGACTGAAAACCATCGGCATAATTGCCATATGCCTGCAGTGCATTGCTCATGCTGGTCTTAATCTCCTGAGACATGCGGGAGTCTCTGGCAACTTTTTCGCCAATATCTGTAAGCAGAGACTTCGTCTTACTGCTTGTTTCAGTGAACTTGTCCAGATATTCCTGTTGTTTTTTCGTACTGCCGATATTCAGGAAAAGATCTTTTTCATAACGACGGTGGGTGAGTCCCAGGCTATGAAGCTTTTCCGCATCTATAACAAGTTTCATGTCTTTTTTTACAACTTCATCTACTGAAGCGGTTAGCTGTGAAATTGTATAAAATCCAACTCCGCCAACGATAAGTGTAATACAAGTTAAAAAAAGAAAGCCGATGAGCATCTTAATTTTCATCGACATCTTTCCGAACAGTGTTTTCATGTTGGGCCTCTAAAGTTTTTTGTGTTCTCTATCTAAAAAATCAGCCTGTCTATCAGGTTTACACAGCCGTTTCTCTGATTCGGGAGGTAGATGAAGTTCCTCTACAGTCAAGAAATAAGCTTTTCACAAAAAAATCGCGGTGTCCAGAACAGCCGAATCATTGTGTTTTACCTGAAATTAAAAATAAATATTGATTACGGGATGATAGGCCATATGTTAATATTAGGTTAAGAAATCATTAAGAAACGACTGCGCCGTCTCATGTTGATATTCACTAAAATAATGACGAATGAATATTTTGCCGCCTAACATCTTTTCCTTGTGCAGGAAAAAGAAGTGTTTAGTATAATGAAGATGTATTATCTAGTTGAAATTCATAAGATGTTAATCTGAAAGTGAAGGGAGATTTTCCATGGAAAAACCTGTATACCGGCTTTACAGAGCAACAACGCTATTCCTTATTTCACTGCTCTTTCTTATGGGGGTTGCCGGGTGTACCCGATACAATCCTTACACGGGAACGTATGAAGTTGACAAGAAAGGAACAATGATGGCTGTAGGTGCTGCCGCATTTACAGGTTCTGTCATTTATCATGAGAAGAACCGTGATTACCACCGTCCGCCATCCCATCATCATTACAACCATCCGCCTCCACCACCAGGGCATCATCGATAGAACTCTCAAGAATCTCATTGAAAAGGAGTTAGTATGAGAAATATGCAATTTATTCTTGTCGTCATTATGGTGATGATGGCAGGCAGCAGTCAAGCAGCTGACAATTATACCCATCTTCTTGACCAAATTACGCCTGCCTGGCAGCGCCTTGACGCCTTGACAGAAGATTATCTCGATGACGCCCAGAAAGAAAAAATACAGGAGCTTGCTTTTGCCGCCGCCTCAGCAGACCTTTGTGACGGGCTTAAAGTTGACAGAGATAAGTTTATAGCTGCTTTCAACGACCTGGAGGGAGAGAAGCAGAAAGCGATGTCTGAAGAGCTGGCACAACAGTGGCGTGATAAACTGCTGGTTGTATACGGGATCGCTACCGGCCTTTTTTCAGCCGAAGGGCTCTTGGCAAAAGAGGAGTTTTGTTCTGCTGCGGTAAATGTAAAAGAGACCTCATCTACTCATTACTTTGAATGAGTAGATGAGATTCAGTAACTGATCTCTTCTCCATTTCCTTCTTTGTTGCAGAGAGCAGAATCAATGTACCGTGAGAGGTGTCAATAAATCGGTGATGATTTCATTTTGCCGTAATTATTGTCCCTCTCCGCATACCTGTAGGTGAAAAAGATAGTCTTTTTCTATCTCAGTGTGATTAACGGTATGTTAGCACAGTAGCGTGTCTAACATGCCGTTTTTATCAAGTTCATAGAGATCATCACAGCCGCCGATGTGCTGATCATCGATAAAAATCTGCGGCACTGTTCTCATTCCTTTTGCCTTGGCGATGAGGTCCATACGGGCCTGATCGTCATCGGTAACATCTATTTCAGTGTAGTCGACGCCTTTTTTATCGAGCAAAACTTTTGCTTTTACGCAATATGGACAGGTTTTGGTCGAGTAAATTTCAACTTTTGGCATTTTGTCACTCCATCTCTTGTTATTATTTGTTGAACTTCATTTTCATTATATGGTGATTGCAAGTTCATCATATTGCTGTCTGGTGATACGGTAAAACTGGAGACTGGAATCGTTAAAAAACTGTGCTCCATTAAAAGGAATCATGCCAAGCTTTTCCAGGATGCGCAATGACGGAAGGTTCTTATGCTTGGCTGCGCCGAAAATCTGCTTTATTCCGAGTGTGTTAAAACCATGATCGCGAATCTTTCTTGCTGCTTCAAAGCCGAAACCATTATTCCAGTACTGATCGATTATACCGTAGCGAATATCAACCATCTCACTTTCATAAGCATGTTCGAGTCCGCAATAACCGATGGGGGCAGAATCAGCCTTGAGTCGGAGAATATAGGTGCCGAATCCAAAGGTATTCCAATGGTTGAGACGGTTTTGCAGAAGAATCTCTATTTCTTCCGTATTATAAGGAGCCCCTTTCGGCAGATACTTCGTGAGTAGGGCTGAAGAATAATAGAGGGAAAAAAAATCACGATCTTCCGGTGAAATAATTGTGAAATATAATCTTTCAGTGTCCATTTAGTTTACGATCACATTAAAAAAACGACGCTAGCAAAGCAGACTGATTCTAATATACCATAACCATTTCGCAAAGGTATGCCTGTTATTCAATTTCTAAAAGATTCTTTATAGGTATTAACTATATAGGGTGAGTCTGAAGGAATGCAGCTTCGAATGGAGTCAAGTACACTCTTGGTCAGCAGACAAACAGCTATATTCTGTACTCTCTTCAAGAAGAGCAATGATTCTGACAACAGGAAGTGCTGTCTCAATGGCAATGACATGTGTTAGATTTCAGGTGCTGTTGCCGGCCATAGCCGGACTAGCACCGGCTCCCATACCGCTGCGTTTCAGATGAAACGAATCGATACACAGTTTGATGACCTGTACAATGATGCGGTTAGTGATGTTGCCTAAGATATTGTATCGTTATTGAGGCCGAAAAAAGGATGTGAGAAGAATCAACCAAGTGATTTGATATATGCCTTTGTTATCCAGTCATCGCCCTGCTGTTCGGTGAGATCGCTGAGTTGCTGAACCTGTTCTCCAATGAAGCGCTGGGAATGTTTTGCGACATACTCGTCTGGTTCGAGCTGTTCGTCTTTACTCAGTTTTTTGAAAATCTGCTGTTGGATTCGATTGAGTTGCATAATGGTACTCCGTTTCTGTTTATTCTTTTTTCCACAGTATAAGACCGGAGACAGAAAAGAAACTTGTTTTTTTATAATTGGGTAATACTTACAAATGTTGCTGAGATAAAAAGAGAAAAATATTTGTATCGCCGCATGGTTTGTGATAAAAAACGAAAAGGTTCATCTCGTATGCTTTCTCGTTAACTGGGAGATAAAATGAAAACACTCATTGTCGAAGACGATTTTCTAGCACGCGCACTCCTTTCTACACTCTTGTCAGAATACGGCCCGTGTCACCTTGTGGTAGACGGACAGGAAGCCGTGAATGCTATCAGCAGAGCATATGACGAAAAGGAACCGTATGATCTGGTCTGTCTTGATATTATGATGCCGGTTATGGATGGTCAAAAGGCTCTTGAGCTTATCCGTGCAACCGAGAGTGAACGCGGCATCAGTAAAGACGAAGGGATTTCTGTCTTTATGGTAACCGCGCTTGATGATGAAGACAATCGCAAGAAAGCCACCGAAGCCGGCTGTGATGCCTATCTGACCAAGCCTCTCAACAAACAGATGGTGATTGATAAACTTGTGGAGATGAAGCTTATCTAGCTTTTGTCCTTATCCTCTTTTTTCAGCTGCCGTTTTTTCAGACCGTCCCACCAGTCCAGCCGTTTTTTGATTTCCGTTTCAAAACCGAAAGAAGACGGCTGGTAGTATGTCTTTTCGTTCATCTCGTCAGGAAAACGCTTCTGATATGAATAGCCATGCTCGTAGTTATGTGAGTAACGATATCCTTCATTGTAGCCCAGATCTTTCATCAGTTTCGTCGGCGCATTGCATATATGCAGGGGAACCCTCATGTGACTTGTTTTCACAGCATCTTCCCGGGCGGCAAGATAGGCTGTCTCGGTTGCATTGCTTTTAGGGGCAGTGGCCAGATAGACGGTGAGCTGGGTTAAGGCGGTATTGGCTTCCGGCATACCGAGGAAATGAACGGCCTCTTTTACAGCTATTGCCTGCACCAGGGCATTGGGGTCGGCAAGACCGATATCCTCAGTGGCGATTCTTACCAGCCTCCTGGTTATATACATCGGGTCTTCCCCGGCCTCAAGCATTCTGGCAAGCCAATAGATCGCTGCCTGCGGGTCACTGCCGCGGATAGATTTCTGCAGCGCGGAGATGAGATTGTAGTGCTCTTCACCTTTTTTATCGTAAAACAGAGAATGGCTTCCGGTTGCCGATTTTACCGTTTCAATATCAATAGCCTCGCCGGTGTGCGTATTTCTGAAAATCATTTCAAGATTATTCAGCGCTTTTCTGCCGTCACCGCCGCTCATATTGGCAAGCAGCGTCAGGGCGTCTCTGCTGATGCTTCTTTTTCGGATGTCATTATCAATTGTCCGCTGGAGTATTTGTTCGATGTGTTCATCCTGCAACCTTGCAAGGGTGAACACATGACAGCGTGAAAGCAGGGCCGAGATCACTTCAAAAGAAGGATTCTCTGTGGTAGCTCCTATGAGCACAACTGCACCTGACTCGACATAGGGGAGAAAGGCATCCTGTTGGGATTTGTTAAAACGATGAATTTCATCGACGAAGATAATGGTTTTTCGGCTATTGAACCTGTGCTGTTTTTCAGCACTCTGCATCATTGCCTTGACGTCACTGATCTTTGAAAAGACGGCGCTGAATGAGCTGAACTGGTGACTTGTCGATGCCTCAATGATTCTTGCAATGGTTGTCTTGCCGCTGCCCGGTGGACCCCAGAGGATGAAAGAGGAATATTCATCTTTCTCCATCATATTCCTGAGCATGGAGCCCTGATCGAGAAGTTTATTTTGGCCTACCATCTGCTCGATGCTGGCCGGTCTTGCCTTCTCGGCAAGCGGGATATTTTCCGTGGCTTTTTCCTGGCTGAAGAGTTCTGACTGGCTGGGCATGATAGTTACTATAAAAAGTTAGCGGTTGCCGAAACAGAAATAATTTATAATTACCAATTGTTAAACTTGTTATAAGGCCTTGTGCAATTTCAAATGCGCCGCCGCCTTGAAGGTGGTACAGTACCATACATGTCTTTACGAGACTGTTCAAATAGATAGCTCATCTCCGATCGAATTGAAACAGGAATCATACCGGTTTCCTGCAGAATAAGCGTGGAAATAATTTATGGATCAGAAACGTTATAAAAAGAGCGTACTTGCCGTTCAGATCGGCCTGCTGGCCAATGCTTTTCTGGCGGTGATCAAGACCGTAGTCGGGATAGTAGGCAACAGTCCGGCTCTCTTGGCTGACGGAATAAACTCGACCTCCGATGTCGCTTACGGGCTGGTGGTGAGTGTTTTCATGCGCCTATCGGGCAAGCCTGCCGATGAAGAGCATCCATACGGTCATCACCAGTTTGAAAGTATTGCAGCAGTTGTTGTCGGGGCTTTTATTATCACCACGGCAATCTCGATTTTCTGGGCTGCAATTGTCAGAATTTATGAGCTCTGGCATGGTGAGAGTGATTTCACCGGGGCATCTATGCTTGCCCTTTATATTGCTTTTTTCACGGTTCTTTTAAAAATTCTTCTCACCTTCTGGACCGGGCGGGTTGCCAGCCAGACAAATAACACAGCGGTTCAGGCACTGGCTGCTGACCACCGCAATGATATTTTTGCGGCAACGGCTGCCTGTATCGGTATCTTTGTCGGTCGTATGGGATACCAGTGGGTCGATCCGCTGGCCGGGGGTGTTGTTTCAATCATTATCTTTAAGACGGGTTTAGATATTATTCGTGATGCGGCAGCCGATCTGATGAGTACCGGAGCGGGGCAGGCGCTGTATCGTCAGATAGATGATCTCCTCGCAACCATCCCCGGCATGGAGGATATGGAAGAGGTGCATGTCAACCGTTTTGGTCCGTATATGGTGGCAAATATTACAATCGGCGTTTCACCAGATATTTCAGTGGCAGAAGGGGACAGAATAGCAACTGCAGTTGAGGATATCCTGATAGATCAGGTAGAGTTTATGCGCCGGGTGCATGTCCATTATCACCCGGTCACAGTCAAATAAGAGGAAAGCCTAGTGGGCGGCCTCCTGAGGCTGGAATGAGTCGGCCAGTTCCTGCAGCTGTACAGCATGTTTCTTTTCTTCAGCAATAATACGCTCGAGCTGTTTCAGGGTTTCTTCATCGCTGATTAGACCGCCGATAAATTCATAAAAAAGAACCGTGTCCTGCTCAAAGACAACCGATTGCGAAAGCATCTCGTACAGGTTTGCGGCCTTGGCCAGTTGATCGGGATCAAGTGAGAAGGTCTGATCTTTCACCATATCCTGCAGCAGGTTTTTCCCCATATTGGCAAGTTCTTCCTGTTCAGGAGTAAGCGGAGCTTCTGTTTTAAACTGCCTAAACCAGTTGGCATGGCGGCGCTCTTCATCTGCCAGCCAGTTGAACATATCTTCAAGATTTTTATCTTTGCAGTTTTGGGCCACTTTGCGATAGGTGTTTTCACCGTTTGTTTCGATCTGAATGGCTATATTTTTGATGTCTTCAATAGTAAACATAATATCCTTTGGAAATTGGGATTGTTCCATGTCACCTTTGCCTCACAATAATTAACCACCTGCCAGTTTCACTGTCCAACCTTTTTTCGTCAGTTCATCCAGGAGTGTTTGACGATGATCGCCCTGAATTTCAATGGTTCCGTCCTTAACGGTTCCTCCGCTGCCGCATTTGGTTTTGAGCTGTTTGGCCAGCTCTTTCAAATCGTTGTCCGCAAGCGGTACTCCGGTTATGATGCTGACGCCGCTGCCTTTTCTGCCCTTTGTCTGGCGGCTGATTCGTACGATTGAATCTTTAGGCGGAACCTGCGGGCTTTTTTTACAGCTGCATTTGTCAAGCCGTTTGCCGCAGCCTGGGCAGTCTTTGGCATCGGTGGAGTAGACGAGTCGATTATTCTTTTTCATTGTCGAGCTGGGTAATTGTATAACTTTTTTTGTCCAGTAAAGAGATTAACCCTTTGTCGCCTAGCAGATGCCCTGCGCCTACGACAACAAACCAGGTTTGATCGGATTTCAGGAATTTCCTGATTTTTGAGGCCATTCGTAAATTCCGGTTATAGAAAATTTTTCGGATAAACGGCTGATAGTCTGCAACTCCTTCATACGGTGCAAGCAGCAGTTCGTGCATTGCAGGTGCATCACCCGATTTCCAAGCGGCAACGATATCATTCATGAAGCTTTCAAGGTTTTCAAGATCAATCAATGTGTATTGCAAAAATGAGTTCTCATTGGGCATGGTGAACAGCATATCAAGCTGATCGTTGAGGGTTTCAAGAGAGGTAATGGGTTTTGCTGCCTCTTTGGCTTTTCTTGCAAAGTAAATGTCTATTCCTTTATCAGGACTGTAACCAAGCCGTTCCAGCTGCATGGAGGAAAGGGTCAGGGCAATCATGCCGGGTTTCATTTTGTAGATTGTTGCAGCTGGCAGTGCGTTATGGTTTACATAACTTTCAAGCAGGTGGAAAACTTCAGGGGTAGTGTGATCCACTACACTTTCAGCACCTTGATAATACCCGCGTTTCTGGATGTATGATTGAACAGCCTGTTGATCCACAGCGAGAGGGTCTATTTCAAGAACCAGGTTCTGACAAGCCTCAAAACTCTTCTCTATCGTCTGGTTTAACGGATAGAGGTTGTCATCGGCAAAATGCATGGAACCAAGAATGAAAACTGTTGCTGTGTCTGACTGGATTTGCCAGATCAGTGCTTTTGAGTCGTTGCCGGCATGACAATTTGTGAAAAAGAGAAGCAGCGTCAGAAGAGCAAATACTGCGGCATATTTTCTTGGCATGTGATGATTTTTCATGTCGTTATCGAATTGTTGCAGTTAATTGGAATTATCTGATAAGTTTACCATATCTGTATCATTTATAAAATACACAGTTGGTTATCATAATTTCATAATGGGAAAGCAAGGTTACTATAATCTTATCGTCATCAGGTTTAAAAGAATTAATGTACGGAACCGATGACAAACACCTGATCCGGGGGGATCTTGTTAAGCTGGCTCAAGAAGGCTGTTTTGACCTGATTGTCCATGGCTGTAACTGTTTTTGCGCAATGGAGGCAGGCATTGCCAAACAGATTAAGGATACCTTTATCGAGGCGTATGAGGCAGATCGTGCGACGATAAAAGGTGACAGGACGAAACTTGGATCAATAAGTTTTGTCGAAGTAGGCAGACTTATCATTGTTAACGCATATACGCAGTATCACTACAGCGGTTCAGAAGTGCTGCTTGATTATGACGCCCTGAGAAATTGCCTGAGAATAATAAAGAAGCAGTTTGCGGGGAAGAGAATCGGCCTGCCGAAAATAGGGGCAGGTCTTGCCGGTGGAGACTGGAATAAAATTTTTACGATAATAGCTGAAGAACTGAAGGGGGAACAGTGGACTGTCGTGGAATACCAAAAGAAATGAGAAACACGGCAGCAGGAAAAATCCTGCTGCCGCTTCCCGGGTGAGATAAATCAGGCCCCTGCCTTTGTTGCCTCCTCCATGCTGCAAACCTGACCGCAAAGGGGTTTTTTATTCCATGGCATCATGATCAAAATCCGGGCCATACCGCATGCCCCTGATACACCGGCAAATATCATGCCGAAGGTCATGAGGACGGTGAGCCCAAGAAAAACAGGCGAGACCAGCAGACCGAGCAGGGTAAAGAGCAGGATCATCGAGCCTGCGCCGACCAGGACCTGTCTTTCAAGAGGGATCACATAATGTCCTTCTCTCATCGGCAGACCATCTTTTTTCCAGGCAGCGATGCCGCCCTCTAATACCGCAACATTTGGGATTTCTTCAGACAATGCTTCCGCAGCCTGTCTGGCCCTGATGCCGGCGTGGCAGACGAGAATAGGTGTCCGGTTGCTGAGTCCGGCATTGCGGAGTTTTTCTGTGCTGAGGAGATCAAACGGGAGATAGATGGAGTGTTCTATTTCACCGTTTAATATTTCACCGGTTGTCCTGATATCGACTATCTGTCCTTTGTTTTCCTGGAGCAGTTTTTGTGCATCTTTAGGTGACAGCATGTTAACGTTTGACATATGACTCTCCTTTCTGGAAGTGGATTGCTCAATTTCAACTGTTATATTATGTCGTTAAATGCAATCTGATTCGTGTTGATCTGAGCTGTTGCATGGTTTCTATATATTCTATCGTATAAATCATCGTTGAGTAAAGTTAAGCTAGTTCGTAGAATTCCTATTCCCTTACTATTACTTTATATTATTATCATTTTTCGGGTCAAGTCATCATGTATTTCATTAAATACTTTAGATATCTGCGATGACGAATTTTGATATACAGGAAAATTCGGTGCAGATAAACATGCCATTCGGTAAAAAAATAATGAATATAATAAGATAGAAAATATTCTGGCAGTTTGTGGCAGGGGCTGGATATGTCCGATACTACGCTTGATTTTCAAACCTGATTATTGGCCGAAGATTTTTTTTATAGAGAGGCTGTAAAGATAAGTAAATGGAATGAAGAGATTAATCAGCAATGCTGGCAACAAGCTGCCGGTGTTTTCTGATCAGTGCAAAGCTTTTTTGCATATTTGAGATGGGCAGGGCTTTGATTACGCTGGACTGGGTCATCGCAAGCAGTTGCTCGCCGGCTGTGTTCTGATCAAGTTTGCCCATGGCATCGATGATCTCATCGCGGTAACCTTTGTTTTCTGGCTGTTCGATAAATACAAATCCGGCCGTGATCAGCATTGGGGACTGCTCGAGTATACGAAGCTGCTGACCGAGTTGAGGGTTGAGCTCACCCATAATTTCGAAAGTGTCTCTGGTAATGAGGCAGGCTGTTTTTTTTCCAAAGAAAACTGGTAAAACTACCTGAGCAGGTTTTGTGGTTTGTGTACTACTTGCGAAAAAGGTTTCTATTTTTCCGAGGCCATTTTCAATAAGTTCGGTTTCAAGCCAGATTTCACCAAGACTCATGTGCGGGCTGTTATATTCTATCATCGCGGCACCTTTAAGATCTTCCAGTGAATTGATCCCGCTGTCGGCACGGACAAGGACTATATATCGGTCGCCGAATACTCCCCGATTTTCTCCCACTGCAATTTGATCAAAAGTGAAATGTTTGCTTAATTCAAGAATTTCTGTGGAAAGAGCTGCAAAGCCCGATACGTGATTCTTTTCTGCAAATTTGATCATCGAGGTTATCGAAGGCTGGATATTGGGATTCGGATCTACATCAATCTCAAGGTCTTTTGCCACGGTAAGAATCCAGACCTTTAAGGCAGCCATAATGTCCGTCTCGTTGACATCGTGAAACATATTTGCCGAAAAGCTCAGACGAAATGGAGGATGCTTTTCCCGGGTATTATTGGCTGTGCTTCCGTCTGCAGAGAATGAAAGGCTTGAAAATACAGTCATAGACAGCAGGAGGAAAACAATACTATTCCAGCAGCTGAAATGCTTTTTTGGGGTCATGAAATAATATATGAAGCTTCTTCTGCTCACGATGGAATGGTTTCTGCTTTAGGATAGTTAGCTCAGATACTGCATGAGGGCCGTCGAAACGGTCTCAGGGAGTATAAAAGTACTCAATTTTCGGCACATATATTATCGAATTGAGCTGATGAAAACAATCTCTTTCAATGAAGAAGCAGGCAGTTTTTCTACCAGCCGATGGCGTATGATTCCCGCCTTGGGTCAGCGCCGCCGGTTAATGTTTTATTCTGCCTGTCTATTTTAATGACGCAGACACCGCCAGCCTTCCAGGCCCAGTCCGGCCATGTAACCACTTTATGTCCGTATTCTTCGAGCCCGTCGATAACCTCTTTTCCGATTCTTTCTTCGACTCTGAGAAGATTGGGGTAATAATCGTGCGGAGCAAAGGAATTGGGAAAAGAAAAGGTTGAAAACCGGGCTTGTTCTGTGGCGGTCTGAATTTCCATGTCAAAGATCACAATATTCAGAAAGGTCTGCAGGATTGTCTGGCACTGCGTATCGCCGCCGGGAGTGCCGAGAATGAGAAAGGGCTTGCCGTCTTTAAAAACCATAAAGGGTGCCGGGGTGAGGCGGGGGCGTTTACCGCCGGCAATGCAGCTGGCATGTTTTTCGTCAACAAACGACTGGGACCCGCGGGTTGAAACGACAAAGCCGGTTCCGGGTATGACCGGTCCGCTAAAGGACATATCGCTCGGTACTGCAGAAATGGCATTACCGTCTTTGTCCACCACGCAGACATAACTCGTATCGAGATTGTCGTTTTGTTCATCATTGGCTGCAACAGTCTCATAGCTCATGTCAAAGCCATCCGGCATCGGCTGGTTGTTGTACGGCCACGGGTTGCCGAAATGCGGCATGATAGGGCATGCTTTTTCGGTGATACGTTCGGCACACTCCTTGGCGTATTGCTTTGATAAAATGCCGGTGATCGGCACCGTGATGAAGTTCGGATCGCCGTAAAACTTTTCCCGATCGGCAAAGGCCAGTTTTAATGCTTCGGTCAGGGTGTGGATGTACTTGGCACTGTTGTGACCCATTGCTTTAAGATCGAAATTTTCGAGAATATTGAGGCAATGAAGCAATACCGGTGCCTGACACCATGGACCACCACCCTTTATCTCATAGCCGTGAAAGGTAATGCTGACCGGATCGTCAACGCTGCTTGCATATTCAGCAAGATCAGAGTGCTGCAGCAAGCCTTCGTTTTCATTGTTATAGTTTATAATGTCATCGGCGATTGACCCTATGTAAAATTCGTCTAGGGCGGCTTTGATGCCGCTTTCTCTCGACACATTATATTGTCTTTCTGCTTCGATCATTCGTGCCATGGTACGGGCGAGATCCTTCTGATAAAAAATTTCCCCCACTTCAGGCGGCTGGTTGCCGGGCAGGTAAATGACCTGATTTTGCGGCCATCTCCTGTATTTTTCCTGCAGTTCATGTAGGGCGTTTCGAAGAAATTCATGCATGGCAAAGCCGTTTTCGCACAGATCCATCGCATTACGGCAGACCTCTTCAAAGCTCATCGTGCCATAGAGTATCAGTGCGGTCAGCCAGGCGTGGGGCGCTCCGGGTACTATGCAACGGTGAATCCCTTCAGGAATTTTTCCCTGATGATGCTGGTTGAAGAATTCTACATCAGCTTTTTGCGGCCATACGCCGAGTCCATCGATGGTTACGGTCTCATCGGTATCGGCCATATAGATCATCATCGGGGCAACGCCTGCAAAATTGACCATGTCCGACTGCAGCACACCGAGGCATAAACCGGCAGCGATTCCCGCATCAACGGCATTGCCGCCCTGCTCAAGGATGCGCGTTGCTGCAAGGGATGCGAGGTTGTGCCCGGAGACAACCAACTGTTTTCTTCCTCTGACAGCAGGGCGATGGCTAGTGCGTGTGCGCTCAAAACTTGAATAGACTTTTTCATCAGACATGGTTTTCCTCGACGGGCAGAAATGTAATTACATGGAAAGTCGGTAAATAATAAATCATTGAATTATTAAAAATACCTAAGGGAAGGAAGAAATGTCAATATTCAGCTTTGCCTCTGAGCTGTTCTTGAACTCGAGATCCTTTTCTGGTTGTCGGTATATCTCGGGATACTTCAGATATTATCAGACAGTTCAAACAGTATAGAGTTCTTCTTGCGGTAAACCTTTTTCGCTGATATGGGCAATGCTGTACCTGCAACATATTCGAAATCAAAAAAACATGCCGTTCCAGTTGGAAGTGTAGGGTGAAATAACATTAAAGCTAAATGTAAAACTCTTTTGTCAGGTCCTGGAAAAACATATTGCCTGTGAGGCAATGAATACGGTATCCTTTTTATATGAAAGCAAAATTAGTGTTTGAAACCAAAATCTTGCATTTGGTCAGATCACTCCGGAATGAACGAAGCAAAGATTAATCCATTACAGGAAATTCTATTCTTATGACCTCTAAAGAGATAATCGAAGCAATACGGAAGAGCGGATATGACAGAGTCAAAATAGCCGTTTGTGACATCGACGGCATTCTTAGAGGAAAGATCATCTTAAGAGACAAGTTTGAAGAAATTGCAGATGATTCTTTCGGCTTTTGTGATGTAATATTTGGCTGGGATGCCAGTGATGTCTGCTATACCAACAATGAGACCACCGGATGGCATACGGCCTATCCGGATGCCAAAGCCTTTATCGATTTATCAACTTACCGTGAAATTCCGTGGAATGACAAACAGCCTTTCTTCCTGGCCGACTTTGCCGGTAACGAGAAGTTCGGCAACGTTGTCTGCCCAAGATCTGTTTTAAAAACTATTGTGGCGCAGGCCGATGAGATGGGTATTCTTCCTGTTTTTTCACAGGAATTTGAATGGTTTAATTTCATTGGCGATCCAAAGGATATAGCCGATAGTAGGTACTGTGATCTGCAGCCGATTACTCCCGGCATGTTCGGTTATAGTATCTTGCGTGCAAGCCTGAATCAGGATTATTTCAACGATCTGTTTGACTTGCTCGGGCAGTTTAATATTCCTCTCGAAGGGCTGCACACCGAGACAGGCCCTGGCGTGTTTGAAGCAGCCATTCGGCATGATACGATCCTGGCCGCAGCCGATAAGGCGGTTCTCTTTAAAACGAGCGTAAAGGAGATTGCTTACCGGCACGGTATAATGGCCAGCTTTATGGCAAAATGGAACAAGCAGTATCCCGGCTGTTCCGGCCATATTCATCAGAGTCTCTGGGATAAGAAACGACAGAAAAACCTTTTTTATGATCCGAAGGCCAAAGAGCAGATGAGCAAGACCATGTGTCAGTATCTGGCAGGAGTTCTTCACTGTCTGCCCCATCTTGTGCCGCTTTATGCCCCGACCATAAACAGCTATAAGCGACTGATTGAAGGTACATGGGCGCCGACGACGATAAGCTGGGGTATTGAAAACCGTACCACCGCCGTCAGGGTGATCCAGGGCAGCAAGAAAACCCACCGTCTTGAAATGCGCATACCAGGTTCCGACGCCAATCCATATCTTGCCATGGCCGCATCGCTTGCTTCTGGACTGTACGGCATCAAAAACAAGCTTGAGCTGAAGCAGCTGCCGACAGCCGGTAATGCTTATGCCGATGCTTCTCTCATTCGCACCCCTGCAACCCTGCATGAGGCGACGCAGCGCATGAAAGAATCCCCGCTTGCCAAAGAATTATTCGGGGAGGGGTTTGTCAAGCATTTCTGTACAACCAGAGAGTGGGAGTGGCAGCAGTACTGCGAGGCAGTAACCAACTGGGAAACCAGTCGGTATTTTGAAATTATATAGTCATAACGATACATTAAAAAGAGAAGGGATATATGCATCAGCCGCTTGACTATTTTGAAATTATTCGGATGGCCTGGGAAGAATTTGACGATCGGCATGAGATCAGGAGAATCGCCGATAAGAGCGCCAATGTTTCGACCAATCAAGTTTATAAACTTTCCTTCGATGATCGTCAGCCGGTCTTTGCCAAGCTTTCTGAGTACGGCAAATATGATGATTTCAGGGAAGATCATATCATCATCAATAATCTGGCAAACAATCTTGAAGCACCCTATGAGAACTTTCTTGCTAAATCGCTGTTAAAGCGCAATGAGTTGTTCACCTACCGGTATCATGAAAAAGGCAAAGGTGCCTGGGTTGTCTTTTATAACCCAATCCGTATCAAAAGCATGCTGCCGAAAAGGCTTGATGATAAACATATCCGGGCTCTTGGTCGTGAGCTCGCCAGGTTTCATAAGGCCTGTACCAATGTCAGTAATCAGCTGCCGAAGGCTTCTAAAACGGTTGTTACCGACATTCAGGATCTTCTAAGAAGGGTGGAGAAGGGCAAATATAATGTTACCGATAAAGAGGCGGATATCATCAAAGCCCATTCCGAAGATTTTCTCGAAGAGGCCGATAAGCTGAATTACTTCAATAATATTGAAGCGATACCGGTATTTGTTGACTGGAACATCGGCAACTTCTCGGTGCGGAATAATGGAACAATGTATTCCCGTTGGGATTACGACTGGTTCAGGGTCTCTTCAAGGGTTGTGGATTTCTATTTCTTCAGCCGGGTTGTGTCGGAAATAGGGGACCGCACGGTTTTCAGTTACCAGATCGATACACTGAACGAGCCGCGATTCATGATGTTTCTTAAAGAATATCACAAGATATTTCCGCTGAATGAAACAGAAATTCACTTTATAAAAGAGGCTTACCGGTTCTTTATCCTGAATTATGTCATTAAAGACGGTAATCACTTCTTTTTACCGTCTTATGCCAAAAAACTGCAGAAAGAGGCCTATGAAATCTATCTGCCGGCCATGGATAGCCACTATGATGTCGATAATATTTTAAAAGCCCTGAAAATATAACAATGGAAATTCGAAGCTTTAAAGAGGTTGTTCTCAAGTATAAGACAGTTTTTTTTGACGCCTACGGTGTGCTGAAAAATCACCGCGGTCTGATCCCGGGTATCGATAAAACCTTTGAGCATCTTGATAAACACAACATTGATTATTACATCGTCACCAATGATGCCTCAAGAAGTCCGGAGCTGCTTGCCAATGTCTATCGAAGAAAGGGACTGACCTGTATCGATGCCGAAAAAATCGTTTCTTCCGGCATGCTTGCACGAGACTGGCTTTATATGAAGATCAAGAGCGGCAGGGTAGCCTATTTGGGCACCGATGAATCTGCCCATTATATTGAGAGCACGGGTCTTAAAACAATGCCCATCAGCCAGCTGGATCTCGATGATATTGATGATATCCGTGCCCTTGTATTTCTTGATGATGAAGGTTTTGACTGGAACAACGATATTAATAAAGCCGTTAACCTGCTGCGCAAAAAAAATATCCCGACAATTGTTGCCAATACCGATTTAAATTATCCTGTAAGCCGTACCGATGTTGCCGTTGCTGTCGGCGGAATTTCTGATCTTGTTGAGCGGACACTGGGCAAATATTTTATCCGTTTCGGTAAACCCGATGCCCAGATGTTCATGTACGGATATGAAAAAGCATGCCTGAGGCAATATGTCCATCCTGATGAAATGCTGATGGTGGGTGACACGCTGTTTACCGATATCATCGGCGGCAATAAATTCGGCATGGATACGGTGCTTGTCCTCTCAGGTAACACCCTGCCCGAAAATGCAGAAATGCGGATCAGTTACACCGGTATTATTCCCACCTATATCTGCGAATCAATTCTGACGTAAAAGTTTCTCATTCCAGGATTGAATTATTGCAGGCAGCAGTTTTCCCCAGGGCTTTTTGTTCTGTGATGTGAACTTGTTAGAGGTGAAAATTTTTTAAGCTGTTCTTTCCAGCTGGCTATACGTTAAGAAGTTTCTCCTGGTATAACCGCTGGATTTCGTCTGATACTGTATAAATCTCGAGATCAATGAGATATCAAAGCTTGTCTTTTGCAAGAGAGACTGGAAGCCTTTCGTCTTCTTCTGCCACGTCAGGATGCTCAGAAGGAATCTAACGGGCCGGAAGAAAGTGCGACTTTCGTTCCGGCAATATTAGCATGCATGTTGAAAAACGATGATAGTAAGCATAACTACTCTATTACAAGGAAAGCCCGACCATTCATTTGAAACATAGATTACCGGGCTAGCGCGGTAATTGTCTGATTGGAATCTGCTACAGGCTCAGTGTCACTAGAAAGTGTAATTGTATGTATATGTTTCACCAGTTGCGGTATTTGTAAAGGTGATGCTCAGCACGTCGCCGGAATAAGGACTAATTGCTCCTATGGCGGTGTCCCAATTAACCCTAATACCGCCTGTCACATTGATCCAACTAGATGGGTCTCGATTGGAAGAAGTGTTGTTTTTAATTGTATAGTCGATACCGGTTAAATCCGAGCTTATGGCAAAAATATAATAAGCATTCCCCATAGCATTTCCTCTTGTCACGGAGGTTACGTTGATCTGGAATGTTGACACATCTGCTGCCGTTGCTGTCGTGTCTGTTGCACTTGTTGCTGCGTGTGCCGGCAAAAAAACGGATTCAATATATGGTGTTCCCCATTTGGCAGGCAATAAATTGTATGCGGCAAGTGCAGTAACACCACCGACGACGGTTTTCACCGCTTTTCTTCGGCTGGGACTTTCAAGATTCTTATCTCTTTTAAAAAGTACTTCTTTCATCTTTTTCTCTTTTTTTTTAAATTATTGTCATCTTACTACCAACAAATTGAGGCGAGGATTGCCACGCCAGATGGAAGTTTGTGATATATATCTTTATATTCAAAAATATCAAGTTTCATATGGCAGGGAGTAACAGTCTGATTACAATGGGAAAACAGTAGGATGAAGCATCCCTGTCAAGCTGTTGTATTCAAAAAGTGAAGCCGTTAACACTTCTTAACAGGCGACAGGCTAAATTTTAGATGTTCTGGAGAAAAGGTATCTCGAATCTGAATGCAACAGGTAGCCTGAAAGCTTGAAAATGGCGGTGTCAATCTCTGTTTCAATAATACAGGATAAGAAGAGTTGTCGGTAAAACTAGAACTTCCCTCGTCTCAACCCAACTTCACTGGGCATAGATTTTTTCAGGCGTGTGTTTGATGAACTTGGCAGAAGAAGTTGAAAATGTCCGGAAGAGTATATGGAAAAGCAGAAATTTGATGCTAAACAACTCCTTGGTAGGTTAGATATTAAAAGCAGAAAAAATCAGATAAACTTATCAGTAATGGAATTGATCACGAAATTGACTTTGAGTACACATAATTCTAGTTCATTCGATAATACGAGAGAGTCAGAATGGAACACAGAAGTCATACCAGGCAGAAGAATAAAGATAGAAAAGATCTTCTAAGCGACAGGATTGATTATTCAGCGGGTGGAAATGATGAAAATGATCGTGTTCATTTCAAAGACGCGGAAAAATTAGCAGCCTTGATGGAAAGCATCCCCTGGAGTGAAAAAACGATCGACTTTAAAATCGGAAAAAAAATTGACCAACGACATCCTCTCTATCCGCTCTATCAATTAATCCAATCAGAAAAAGAAGAGGCTGCACGGCAGAGCAGTAAAAAATTAGCAGACAGCCAAGCCAAACTTGATTTAATTCTCGATGTCTCAAAAGTTGCTTCCTGGGAGGCGTACTGGCAGGAAAACGGAGACAGTTATTTTATTTTCAATGACCAATTCTATTCTCTCTACAGAACAACTGCCGAATTGGAAGGCGGGTACAGAATGTCAGCCATGGACTATGCTCATCGGTTTATTCACCCCGATGATATAGTGATACCCGCAGAAAACGTACATACCCTGGAAGACCTGCATGATTTGCATATTGAGGACAGCGGTGAAGTTGAACATCGTATCATCCGTCGTGACGGTCAGATTCGGCATATAGCTGTACGATACATAGTAATTCGTGACGCAGAAGGCAGGCCGTTAAGAAAGATCGGCGCAAATCAGGATATTACCGATCAAAAGGAAATAGAAGAAAAACTGAGAGCTGCTAAACAACAGGCAGAATTGGCCAATCAGTCAAAATCCGTTTTCCTTGCTAATATGAGTCATGAAATACGCACCCCAATGAACGGCATTCTTGGTACACTTCAGCTTCTGCATGATTCCCCTCTTAATCAGGAGCAGTCTGCGTATGCTGAAACGGCTATCATGTCAACGAGGCGACTAAACAAACTGCTCTCAGACATCCTTGATATGTCGAAAGTAGAAGCTGGCAAAATGAAGATCTGTAGTGAGCCTTTTTCGTTACAAGAATCTTTGAAAGAGATTCTTCAGCTGTTCACCCCGGCAGCGAGATCACAAGGTATCAGTCTGGAAGGAACCATTGATCAAGATATTCCGTCAAGAGTATTTGGGGATGGAATTCGATTTCAGCAGATTCTAGGCAATCTCATCGGTAATGCAATTAAGTTCACCAAATTTGGCGTAGTCTCAGTTAAAATCCAGAGCCTGCATACCTGCTCGGATCAAGAATGCCGGATTCTCTGTTCAGTATCTGACACGGGTGTTGGGATCTCTGACTCATTTTTAAGTAAACTGTTTACTCCGTTTTCTCAAGAGATGCAGTGGAAAAAGATAAATTCCCAAGGCACAGGTTTAGGATTAACCATCTCAAAACAACTTGTTTCCCTCATGGGAGGGAATATGGCAGTTGAAAGTACAGAAGGACTTGGTTCAACATTTCATTTTTGTCTGCCGTTTACTCCTGTTAACTATGTTGTTCCTGCTCAAAAAGTAAAAGTGGCTGAGACAATGCCGGAAGGCCTGAAAATACTTCTGGCCGAAGATGATTCAATATCTCGAATGCTTGCTGCTACATTTCTTAAAAAATTGCACTACAGTGTGCATCCGGTAGAAAATGGCATTGAAGCAATCGAGGCGTTGCGCAACGAGTCTTTTGATTTGGCAATTTTTGATGTTTATATGCCGGAACTTGACGGAATTGAAACAACCCAGGCTATAAGGAATGGACGTGCAGGAGTTAAAAGACAAGACATCCCTATTATTGCAATGACCGCCTGTTCAATGACTGGGGATAAACAACGTTTCAAAGATGCTGGAATGAACGGATATGTCGCAAAGCCGATTGAATCCAGTGAACTGAAAAACGAGATCTCACGGTTATTTAAAAACGAACGGTAACAGCACTGGCAAGGGATCGCATGAGGCACTTTCTTTGACACTGAATCGGCCTAGGCTTTTTAGATACCCCGGAAGCGATTAAATTCAGTTCGTTTTAAACCTTATCATTTCAATTCTCAACAAATGTCAGATTTGTATAAAGTTGAGACCTTCTATTACTGCGAAGCCTTTGCACAGGACATATTCTAACTCCCCCACGTACAAAACAGGTTGATATTGTCAGCACCGTTCCTAATGTTCATTAAATCTTTGAATACAACTTGCTGTTTTGTTTGGGGGGCTTGCTATTCGCCTCTGTTTACAGTCTTTAATGTATTGATGACGAATACAGGGTAAATAAAGAAGATTATCTGTGGACTAATAGCAGGTGTTCCGGCCTCACATGCTATGGAGGTTACCAATATCTATCAGAAGTTAAGCTATGAACAATGAACTTAAAGAACATATCAGGCAGCTTCACAGACAGGCGTTCATCATTGACGCCCATTGTGATCTGACCTACGATGTTGCCAATTTCAGAGACCGCGGTCATCAAAAAGTAATTGAGACAAACTACCTGGAATCGTTTAAAGCAGGGGGGGTTGACCTGATTGTGTCCGCCATTTTCATCCATGACTATTTTCTGCCGGAAATGGGGTTGAGAAAGGCATTGGACCAGATCAGCTATCTCCATGATGAAATGGACGAAACGCCCGGAAAATTTAAACTCTGCCGCACCATGTCTCAGGCGCAAGCAGCCAAATCGGAGGGACAAATTGCCCTGTTTCTCTCCTTGGAAGGAGCCGATCCCCTGCAAAATGACCCAGGTCTTTTACGCATCTTTTATGAACTTGGCGTTAGGGGGCTTGGCCTGACCTGGAGCAGGCGTAACTATCTGGCGGATGGGTCCTTTTTTTTTCCGGCAAAAGAGGGGCAAAAGGGAGGCTTGACTCCATTCGGGTTTGAGGTTGTAAAAAAGGCAGAAGAACTGGGCATGTTTATTGATATCAGTCACTTGAACGATGAGGGATTCTGGGATGTGATGGGTGCAGCATCAAAACCCGTGATAGCGTCCCACTCCAACTGCCGACAACTGACCGGCATGATGAGAAATCTTGACGATGAACAGATCAAAGCCATTATAAAAAAAGGCGGTGTTATCGGCATGAACGGTGTCAGCAAGATTGTCTCTCCGGATAAGGAGGCACCAAATTTCGGTGATCTGGCAGATCACGTTGATCATATTGCCGAACTTGGAGGCGTTGATCATATAGGGCTTGGCCTGGATATCTGCCATGGGTCTCCTAATTTTCTGAATCTGCCGCCTGATTTGCCTGCTTTTGACATTATTGCCGAACATCGGGAATTAGAAGGCTTAACCTGCGAATTGATTACACGCGGATACACTGATAAACAGATTATCGGTATTCTGGGTGGCAATTTCAGACGGGTATACCAGCAGATCCTTGGCTAAACTCCACGAACGAGGTTAATTCAAACCTCATTTTCCGCTTTTATGCTCCGATTATTGCCGTTATGAGAAAAATAACGTCCCGGGATGTTGAGTAATGATTTTGTAACATGCTAGAATAAGTCTGACACTTTATAGCTTTGGATATCAGAGAGGTCTGAAGTTTGTCTTTTGTAAGTTGGAAAAAAGCATCTAAGGCCTCGATCTAGCGGATAGAGTCAAAATACTATCAGTGCATTTACAAATAACGTGCGGTGATTGGATGTTTGAGAAGATACGTGCAAAACTCAGAAGAGAACATGTCGATGACAAAAAGTTTGTGCTCGACGTGTTAATACTTTTTGTCGTTTCAGGCTTGACGATATTTCTCTTTCATCTATTTGGAATCTCAGAATTGTTTTATAATTTTACCAGAAAATACGAACGTTTTGAGCTGGATGAAATTATTTTTTCGCTAGCGGTTATTTCAATTTATTTCATGCTCTTTTCTGTTAAGAGGTATTTTGATCTTCGTGATTATATCGTTAGGGCTAACATTGATGGTTTGATAGGTATTTTTAATAGAAGAAAAGGGACAGAGATAATTAAAGATGAAATGGATTATGCTATCAAAAAAGGAAAAAATATTTCTCTTATAATGTATGATCTGGACAATTTTAAAATAATCAACGACAGTTTAGGTCATAATGTCGGCGATACTGTCCTCAAAAAAGTTGTTGATCTGGTTGAGTCTGAAATTCGTATTGGAGATGTCCATATCAGATGGGGAGGGGAAGAGTTTATAATACTTTGCCCTGATACTGATATCGAAAGAGCAACGATCATTGCTGAGAGATGTCGAAAGAAGATTGAAAGAGCTGTCATAATGCCGAACAATAACATCACCGCAAGTTTCGGTGTGATGGAGGCAGATATTCAGGAAGATCTTCGCTCTAATATAGAAAAGCTGGATACGCTGCTCTATAAAAGTAAGATTTCCGGTAGAAATAGAGTGACAGGAGTATCTGTTTGATGGATGCTGTTGAGCTTATAGAGGTTCTTTGACAGGCACATTGCATTCAATTTCATTTAGATCAGCCTGTTGCAAATAAAACAATCCGTCAAGGTTAAGTTCTGGCTTGGAGTTTTCTTGTTAAGCGAAAAGAACTTGTACAGGATTAACCAGCTTTGCTTAAACTGAGATTGGCAGGTTTCAGCATATATATGATTATTTTTATTATAATAAAGAAGGAACCTGAGCGCTCAAAAGTACCCTTAAACAACGTGATTTTGTAATCGACACGATATTTCCCCAACTATGTTCTGAAGAGGACAAACAGTACAATCTGTATTACGATGCTTCTTTATTTATTTGATCTCATTGGTGTTGCTGTCTTTGCAGCGAGCGGGGCGCTTGCAGGAATCAACGCTCAACTTGATCTGTTGGGAGTTCTCGTGCTGGCATCTATCACAGCTATAGGTGGCGGCACAATCCGTGACGTGCTGCTAAATAAGCATCCGATCTTTTGGATTAGCGACACAACCCCAATTTACACGATCATTGCCTCTACCATCTGCACTCTTGTATGGGTACACTTTCTACCGATCCCCACAAACTCCCTGCTTATTGCAGATGCACTCGGTCTCTCTTTATTTGCTCTATCCGGAGCACAGGTAGCGGAAAAAGAAGGGTATCGGGGACCTATAATTATTCTAATGGGTACGCTTACTGGGGCAGGCGGAGGAGTTTTGCGAGATATCTTGTCTGCTAAGATACCATTAATACTTCGTCAGGACATTTATGCTTCGGCAGCAATAGCAGGAATTGTGGTGTATCTTCTGTTGCGAGCAGCAAAGGTGCCAGTCAATTGGGCATTTGTCGGCGGGTTTATCACCGTTTTGATTACCCGACTTGCAGCGATAGCTTTTAACCTCAGACTTCCTGTATTTTCTTTTACGCAGTGACTGGCTTTGGCAGCGTGGGGCAATATTGCCAATATGATGTATGATCCTAACAGGAAAAAGTTCAAACCGATAAGGCTGAATAGTTCTAAAAGGTACAGGCGAAATATCGAGTTCCCCTGAAATTCAATGGAATTCAGGCTGCATATTTTCGATATGCACCTGAATTAATTATGATGTTTTCAATAAACCGAAAATTTAAAGCAAGTTCAGACGCCTGGCCAACTCTCCTCGATCGGAAACCGCCTTGTTATAGAATAATTTAAGTCCCGAGCAGAGATAATTTAAACCCGTCTCGCCTGCAGGCGATCTGATGAAGCGATTTTTAGGGCATTCTCCCCAGCACAGATTCAGATGACTGCAGGAACGACAATAGCCTGGTAATGTTTGGTATTTATCTGATGAGAATTTCTTTTGACGTTCAGAAAAAACAAGGTCCCCCTGATGAACATCAAGGATATTGCCCAGTTTGTACTCGGGATAAACAAAGTGGTCACAACTGTAAATATCACCGTTATGTTCGACGGCCAATGCCTTTCCGCATATTTGACCATTCACACACTTTTGTGCACCAAAACCAAACATTATTGAGATGATGTTTTCGAACTGATCTATAAATACTTTGCCGTAGTCATTTTTAAACCATCTATCCCATATCTTGGTGAGGAAATAACCCCAGTCGTCAGGATCAACCGACCACTCGGTAACAACCGAGTCAGTACACCCTGGTTTGGATCGGGGTGAGCCGAGCAGAGGCATTGCACCGATCGGCATGAAACCGGGGGCGACAGTCTTGAAATCGGCTGGTTCTACTCCCGGAATAAACTGCATGATATTTGGTCGAACTTCATCACGTAAAAAACGATAAACATCAAGAGGTCTGCGGGCATTCATTCTATTAATCACGCATATTGCATTGAAAGGAACTTTGTGTGCATGCAGCAGCTTAACGGCTTTCATGACCTGTGAACACGTGCCGTTATTCTCTTTATTATGTCTGTAGATGTCATGCAAATCGGGTGGCCCGTCTATAGATAGTCCGACGAGAAATTTATGTTCTTTTAAAAAGGAACACCATTCATCGTTTAGTAATGTTCCGTTGGTTTGCAAGTCATTTTCTATTCTCTGACGAGGCTTTTTATAGCGCTGTTGGAGTTCGATAATCTGATGGAAGAAATCAAGTCCCATGATGGTCGGTTCCCCGCCTTGCCAGGTAAACACCACCTCATCTCCAGTTTGTGCTTCTATATACTGACGTATATGTTCCTCGAGAAGCGATTCACTCATGCGGGGATTTTTGGGCTGCTGCAATAACTCCTCCTTATGGAGGTAAAAACAATAACTGCAGCGCAAATTACATTGTGAACCACATGGTTTGGCGATCATATGATATCGATAATAATCACCTTTCTCAAGCGGTGGAAGCTGAAGGCTGGGAGAGATCATGTTGTTCTTTGTATTGCCAGGAGATGAAAGCACTATAAAGTCCTTAAGTAGAGTTAAAACAGAAAAATATTGTAAAATCACTTAATGTCGGAACGAGTAAAAGATGTTTTTATGAAATCCCACTTTAACGTTACTGTTGTTGTATATTCAAGCAATTACACTATATCATTAAATCACTTGTTTTCAACTTTTCAACCCATTACCTTCAAATAATCTCCAAACTTAAATGTTAGGATAATATGGATAAATAATTCTGGTTACCACCAATCCTCAGCTAATTGAAGCATATGTTGTGGAATTGGTTTTGAATTAACAGCAGCTTTTAACAAAGCATCAAGCATATTTTTTAAATAAAATCGTCTATTAAAACGATAACAGAACTCGGATAAATAT
>QKIH01000053.1 GCA_003249645.1 Desulfobulbaceae bacterium
AAGCTTAGACCCTTTTGAAATTGAATTTTGTTTTTAGGCATAATCTTTCTCCTTTGGTTTTTAGGAGGATTATGCCATGGCTTGGGTGTCATATAGTGAGCACCCAATTTAAAAACTGAGTTTTAGTGGTAACCAGAAATAAAAATGATGCGCGTTTATATTTGGTGTTGGAAGGTGAAATACAGCCATTCTTCGCATGGAGGGTTGACGGATAAAGACTGGAGACCTACCTTGATAAACATCAAAGAGGAGGGAGAAATCTGATTCTAAGATTTCTCAGGAACAGGTCTTTAGTTATTGAGTACGTTGAATATGAGTTACTACGATGTTCTTGGTGTGGCAAAAAACGCCTCAGCAACGGATATTAAAAAAGCATACCGTAAGCTTGCCTTGAAATATCATCCCGATAAGAATAATGGGGATAAGGAAGCTGAAAAGAAATTTAAAGAGATCAGTGAAGCGTATGCCGTCTTGTCGGACCCTGAGAAAAAAGAGCAGTATGACAGATATGGTTCGACTAATTTTCATCAGCGATATTCACAGGAAGATATCTTCAGAAATTTTGATATAAACGAGATTTTCAGACAATTCTCCGGTGGAAGTGGTGGGCAAAGGCGTACTACCTTTCATTCAAGTGCAGGCGGCGGTTCTCCTTTTGATACAATATTCGGGCAGCAGATGGGCGGTGGATGCCAGGGTGGATGCCGTCAACCGACAAAAGGCCAGGATCTTACTTATCAGCTGACCGTCAGCCTCGAAGATATCCTTAATGGTGTCGAGAGGAATATTTCACTTCGCACAAACGGCATCAACAAAAACGTTTCAGTTAAGGTGCCAAAGGGTATTGAGGAAGGAAAAAGGCTGCGTTTGAAAGAAAAAGGTGCGGCTTCACCCGATGGCGGGCCAGCAGGTGATCTTTATCTGAAAATACAGATTTCACCGCATGAGCAGTACCAAAGAGATGGTGATGATCTCATCTATGAGAAAAAAATACCGTATTCGCAAATCTGCCTCGGCTGCAAGGTGGAAGTTGAGACCATAGAAAAGAAGAAATTCATGGTTTCCGTACCACCTGGAACAAACGGGGAATCAAAGCTGCGTCTGAAAGGTCATGGTTTGCCGAGAGGGCCGATGGGCGATGACAGGGGCGATATGTTTGTAAAGCTCGGCGTTGATGTCCCGCAGACACTTACAGATGAGCAGAAAGAATTGGTGGAAAAGCTGGCTGAATTAGGTTTGTAGAAAAACAGCTGAAGATAACAGAAAAAAAGCCCCCAAACGGTTAAAGGTTTGGGGGCTTTTTTTATTAGTATTTAGCCTCTGCGTACGCCAACCAACCGCCTGCTGAGACAAGTTCCTTGTCAAAAGGATTAAGTGTAAAAACAAATGTTGCATCTGCCTGAGCAGCATCGTCAGAACTGACGATGACAATTCCTTCTTCAATTTTCACATCAATGGAAAGATTGCCTTTCATGCTGAATATGGCATCGATATCCTCTTTTGCCAATTCCATTGCCAGGATACCGCAGTTGAACATATTTTGTCTGAAAATTCTGGCAAAGCTTTCACCGATTACCACATTGATGTCATTTACCTCAAACACCCATACTGCATGTTCACGGGAAGAGCCGCAGCCGAAGTTGCCGCGTGTGACAACTACTTTTGCGTTTGCCAGTTTGTCCGATTCAGGTGAAAAACCATCAAGCAGCAGATCTTCAAGAAGATGCGGCTTGAGTGCCATTTTAGTGATTTCGGTCAGGTATTTCGCCGGAATGATTTCATCTGTATTGATATCGCTTCTATCAAGTAAAATTGCTGGTCCGCCAAATTTGTTCATTGATCAATCCTTTAGTTGAGATACTTACGAGGGTCGGTAATAACACCAGCTACAGCAGCAGCAGCGGCACTGTATGGGCTCATGAGATGAACCATTCCGCCTTTACCCATACGTCCGTTAAAGTTCCTGTTGGTTGTAGAGGCACAAACCTCATTTTCAGCAAGAACACCGGAACTCATGCCGAGGCATGCACCGCATGTGGGATTGAGTACGCAAAAACCTGCGTCCATGAATATTTTTATGATTCCCTCTTCAAGCGCCATGGAATAAATCAGCGGGGTGGCCGGAGTCACAACGCCGCGAACGCCTTTGGCAACTTTTTTGCCTGCAAGAATTTCTGCACAGGCGCGAAGATCTTCGATTCGACCGTTGGTGCAGCTGCCGATGTAAATCTGGTCCACAGGTGTACCTTCCATCTCCTGAATATCTTTCACGTTATCAGGCTTGAATCCGAAGGTTACCTGCGGATTCAGGCTGTTTACATCGATATCCAGCACCTGGGCGTATTGGGCATCCGGGTCTGAGTGCCATTTTGCAAAATCTTCTACAGCTGCGTCGATGGTGGGGTATTGATCCTGAATAAAAGGCCAGAGATACTCTGCAGTAACTCTGTCTGGCAGACAGATACCGCTTGTTCCCCCTGCTTCAACTGCCATATTGCAAAGGGTCATTCTTGCTGCCATATTCATCGAATCGACAACTTCTCCGCAGAATTCGATAACTTTATCGGTGGCACCATTAACAGTAAGTTTTTTAATGATTGCAAGGATAACGTCTTTTGCAGTAACACCTTTTGCTAGTTTTCCGGTGACGTTGACCTTGATTGTCTGAGGCTTCCTGAAGGAGCAGACACCTTTATAAATACCGACCTGCAGGTCGGTTGTGCCTACACCTGCTGCAAATGTACCGAAAGCACCGTGAGTACAGGTGTGGGAGTCTCCCATTATAATGGTGTAGCCCGGTCGGACAAAACCTTTCTCGGGAAACAGTGCATGGCAGACACCGTTTTGGCCAACATCAAAAAAATCTGTAATATTATGACGTTTTGCCCAGTCGCGCATGATTTTTCCCTGCATCGCTGTTTTGGAATCTTTTGCAGGTGTTACGTGGTCGATTACGGCTTTGATCTTTGTTGGGTCAAAAACCTTGTCTTTCCCTTTTTCAACCAGATCCATAATGGCGATTGGAGTAGTAATTTCGTGGCACATGACAACGTCAAGATCCAGAATCATGTTGTCCGGACTTGGCTGGTCTCTTAAATGTGCATCAAATATCTTTTCTGCTATGGTTTTTCCCATGAAGTAAACTCCTTAAAAAGAAATAGCCTTTATTGAATATACAAAAAATGTATGGTCGCATATTAAATGAGGGCTGAATATACCTAAATCGATGCTGTTTTGCCAGATTAAAGATCTTTTGGCGTTGTCTCCGTTTAGAGCTATGGTTCAATTTGAACCAGAAAATGGAAATTAATCATACTATAATTGATAACATCCCGTTTTTTGGTTTGAAATTATATGAAATTTCTTGACGACGGTTTTTTTTTTTTGATAGACTTTTATTGAAGTCATTAATTCGAAAGAAAAAATGATATCAGGGGAGGGAATTAAGTGCCTAATCAGTTTAGCAATTGTTAATTTACTGGAGGAATTTACGAATGTCGGATCGTGTGAAGGGTAAAGTAAAGTGGTTTAATGCGAGTAAAGGTTACGGATTTCTTGAAAGACCCGATGGAGATTCAGATGTGTTTGTCCATTTCAGTGCTATCCAGGGAGAAGGGTTCCGCAGCCTTGAAGAAGGTGAGCCTGTAGAATTTACAATCGCTAAAACTGATAAAGGTTTACAGGCAGAAGATGTTGTAAAAATAAGCTGAAAAAAATCTTTTTTCTATTTATATCCCCAGCAGACCAAATGTATGGTGCTTGCTGGGGATTTTTTTTAGGGGTAAGAGCAGGTGGAAGTAATCAGAATAGAGAGCGGCAGTCTTGAGGAGACCGAAAAAATAGCGGTCTTACTGGCAACACTCGTTGATTGCGGTGATGTTATATGTCTTAATGGTGATCTTGGGGCAGGCAAGACAACTTTCACGCAGCAATTTGCCAAAGGCCTCGGTGTAAGCAAAAAAGAATATGTAACCAGCCCGTCTTTTGCCATCATGCATGAATACTCATGCAGAATTCCTTTATATCATTTTGATTTTTATCGTTTGGGGTCAAGCGACGAAATTGTTGAACTTGGCTTTGAAGATTTTTTTTACGGTAATGGCGTCTGTGTTCTAGAGTGGTCCGATATGATCAGGGAGTTTCTGCCTGAAGATCGACTGGAAATCTTAATAGAATATCAGGCGGAATTCAGTAGAGTGTTCAGCTTTTCCTGTTATGGAGAACTTTGGCCTGACCGGATGGGCAAGATAGTTGATGCAATGAAAAGCAGGTAAATTATGGATGTTTTTGTTGCCAGGCAACCTATCTTCAATAAAAAGAAGGAAATTTTCGCATACGAATTGCTTTTCCGTTCAGGGATGTCTAATGCCTTTCCGGATATTGATGGGAGTAAAGCCACAACAAGTTTACTTTCTTCTTCATTTTTCACCAGTGGTATAGAACGAATTTCAGGTAAAAAACGATCGTTTATTAATTTTAACGAACAGCTTCTTTTAAACGGTTACCCGCTTATGTTTCCCCAGGGCAGTATTGTTGTAGAAATTCTGGAGACTGTTCTGCCGACTGAAGATGTGGTTAGAGCGGTTGCTGAGTTGAAAGAGGCTGGCTACACCATTGCGCTTGATGATTTTATCTATGAAAAACAGTTTGATTGTCTGATCGAACTAGCCGATATTATAAAGATTGACTTTCTTATGCAGGACAGAGAGAAAGTTAGGGGGATGGCCAGTGAATTGAAAAAATTCCGCTGCAGGCTGCTTGCAGAGAAAATTGAAACGTATGAAGATTTTGCCTTGGCATCTGCAATGGGATTTGATTACTTTCAGGGATATTTCTTTGCAAAGCCTGAAGTGCTGAAGAATAAAGAAATTACCGCAAATAGCATGGCTTTATTCAAACTGCTCGATGAGGTTAATCGTGATAATCCCGACACAAAAAAAATAGAAGGACTCCTTCAGCAAGACGTATCAACTTCATTCAAGCTACTGAGTTATCTTAATTCAGCTCATTTTTACAGGCTTCAGCCGGTTTCATCGATACGACAGGCCATGGCCTTTCTTGGCGCCAGAGGATTGCAGAAATTTGTTTCATTGGTAGTTATCGGACAGATATCGTCTGAAAAACCCGGTGAACTGATACGCACGTCTATTCTCCGCGCTCGTTTTCTCGAACAGATCGGTGCACTTGCAAAAACAAATTCAGGAGAACTGTTTATTCTTGGTCTGTTCAGTCTGCTCGATGCGATGCTTGACAGAGAAATGACAGATCTGCTTAGCATCATCCCGTTAAGCGACAAGGTGATTGCTGCACTCGGTTATGGTCGTGGGGAGTATTTCCCGTATCTTGAGATCGCCAGGTTTTATGAAGCAGGAGATTGGAAACAGTTTGAAACAAGCCTTGAAACGCTGCACATTTCTTCCGAGGTAGTTGTTGACGCCTATCTCGATGCCATCGTCTGGGCAGAAAGTTTTTAAGGGCTTTGCCGATCATCTCTTTTCGAGTATATAAATTCTGTAGCCTATAAATTCTGCTGCTTTTTCTACTATCAGGGAAAGCGGCTTTTTTTTCGTAGTTCGAGTTCTTAAGCAGAAGGATTGAGATAGATGATGGAAAAAAGAAGTATTGTTTTTAATGATTGTTTTAAAAGATTTACCACTGATCAGGATAAGGCTGTTCAGCCTGAAGATACTCTGAAATATTTTTATCAGCAGGTAAAATCACTCAATATAAAATTTCTTAATGAAGTAAAAAGAATTGATACAGGAAGACTGGATATCCCTGTTTTTTTCAGTGTCTGCGGTGAAGATGTTACCAAACTGACAGGAACAAAGAAACAGATGGGTAAAGGTGCATCCCCGATACAGGCTGAGGCATCAGCCTGTATGGAGCTTGCTGAAAGATTTTCATTCTTTTCGTTCAAGGAAAACCCGGAAAATTTTATTGAGGGTGACTACGAAGAAATGAGACAGGCAGGTTATCCGGTAATGCCCGTGTCGTTTCTTCTGACTTCTGTTCATGATGACACAACCAGTGAAAACCTTGTTGAACAACTGCTCAGTAACATTCCGATGCAGTGGACATGGGGAACTAATATCACAACCGGAGAGGATGTTCTCATCCCATTTTCATGGTTCTATGCCATTAATGAATTCAATGGACCATCGGCTGGAAACACTATTGAAGAGGCAGCACTTCAGGGAATTTGTGAAGTGGTCGAAAGACATGTCTGTTCAGTGATTAACAGAGAAAAGATCGAAACTGCCCGAATTGATCTAGACAGCTTCAGCGATGAAGTCTCAAAAGATCTTGTAGCAAAGTTCAGAAAGCATAATATCGAACTGTATGCGAATGATTTTTCTTTAAATACAGGGATCTGTACTATCGGTGCACTTGCTATTGACCGCTCAACCTTTCCTGTAAAAAGCGAAATCGTCTATACCGCCGGAACCACTCCTGATCCTGAAAAAGCATTTATCAGAGCAGTCACAGAAATAGCACAGCTTGCAGGCGATTTTCATACAGAATCAAATTATGTGGCCTCAGGTCTGCCGAAGCCGCTTTCAATGGACGAAATGGTTTACATGGTAAAAAATTCCAAGCAGACTGTAGCTGATAACCTCATCAATTTATCTGACAATAATTTCAAAACCGAAGTTGAAAATTGTGTTGCTGCCCTGAAAAACATCGGTATGGAAGTATTTATGCTCAATGCAACACATCCGGAATTGAATATTCCAGTCATGTATACAATTATTCCCGGGGCGCATTTCAGAGAGCGTTCGATGATAAAAAATGCAGGCCTTTTTGCCGCAAAACTTGCCGTTGAACGAATCGAACATCCAATGCTGCTTGAAGAAAAACTCGCCCATTTCGAACAGCTTTTGCCTGCTGCATATTACGTCGAATTTTATCGCGGTAGAAACCTCTACAATCTTGGTCTTGCAGAAGAAGCTCTGCCGTATTTTGACCGTGCTCTCGGGCTCAATCCCGAAGAAGAGGACCTGCCATATATTTACTCCTATAAAGGCCATTGTTTACAGGCTGTTGAAGAATATGACAGCGCTATTGAAACGCTTGAGAAAGGTCTTGAATATGATGATCAGCGGCCAGATATCTACAATATGCTTGGCGTCTGCTGTTTTAAAAAGGCTGATTATGCCAAAGCCATCGAGCATTTTGAGATGGCCGTTCATCTTAATCCGTCATCCGCAATGGATTATGCAAATTTAGGTGTCAACCATAACAGGCTCGGTAATAAAGATAAGGCTGTTCATTTTTTCACAATTGCCCTGACACTTGATCCGGAGCTCGATTTCGTCAAGGATCAGTTACGTCAACTCACCGGAGAAAAATAGCTGACATGTTGAAAAAAACGCTGTGTTTGTTTCTGATATTACAGGCCAGTACCTTCCTTGCGCTTGAAGCGTTAAGTAAGACACCTGAAGATCTGAAAGTTGAAGCACAGCGTTATTATTGGGGAAAAACAGCAAAACAGGATTATAAGAAGGCCCTTGAACTCTATGAGCAGGCCGCAAGGCTTGGTGACCCGGAAGCACAGTTTATAGCCGGTGGAATGTATTATACCGGAAAGGGAACTGAACCGGATCTGAAAAGAGCGTTCGAATTATTAACTGTTGCTGCTGAACAGGGGAAAAGCTCTCCTGAAGCGCAGTTTGCACTGGCCGAAATGTATATCAGCGGAACAGTAATCCCGCAAAATTTTGTCAAAGCACTGAACCTTTTCACTCTTTCTGCTGAAGCCGGTCTCAAAAATGCCCAAAACGAGCTCGGTTTTATGTACTATGTCGGCAAAGGTGTCGAAAAGGATTTTAATAAGGCGTTTGAATGGTTTGAGAAAGCGGCTTATCAGGGGGATACTCTTGCCCAGTTCAATACCGGAATGATTTGGTATATGGGGAACAGTGATAAAGGCGGAGATCTGGTCAAGGCATATGCATGGTTCAGTGTTGCGGCCGCAAAAGGGCATCAGGGTGCAACCAGATTTTTGGAGCACATAGGTCCTTTACTCACTGATGAAGAGATTTCTACAGCGCAGGAACTATCAAGTAAGATCTTTGACGAAATAGAATTTCCCGGCAATAAGCAGCAATAAGCATTCTGTAAAATTGCTTTCTATGGGTTTAATAAACGACAAAATCGCTGTTTTATATATTTCGCAACAGGGCCGGATTGTCGCTGAGCATTTAGCGCAAAAGATGGACTCTGTCAGGTTGATTGATGTTAAGGGCGATTTCATGAATCGTGTCGCTGATGCCTGGAAGCGCAGTAGTGCACTCATCTGTGTCATGGCTGCAGGAATTGTCGTAAGAGCAATTGCACCTTTGGTGAAAGATAAATATACAGACCCCTGTGTCGTCGTGGTTGATGAAAGTGCCCGCTTCTCAATTTCTTTATTGTCAGGGCATATTGGCGGGGGCAACCAGCTTGCTGAACATGTGGCCGATTGTCTCGGTTGTTCGCCGATAGTCACAACAGCCAGTGACAATTTCGGCCTCACTGCACTTGATCTCTGGTTGAAGCATAATTTCCTGTTAACGGAAGAAAGAGAATTGCTGACCAAAAAATCTGCAAAACTTAATCGCGAAAAAAAACTTACGTGTTATATCGATATGCAGCATTCCGGTATGCTTCCGGATGACATCGTTAAAATCAAACATGTTAATAAAGCAGATATTGTTATTACTCACGACGCTAAGAAAGTGAGGGACGATAAAAGCTGCCTTACTGCATGGCCGAAGACACTATTTCTCGGTGTCGGATGCAACCGGTATACGTCGGCAGCAGAGATTGACCAATGTTTCAGTGAGTTGTTGAGTAATTCGCATTTAAAGAAATCGTGGTTTAAAGGGATTGCATCAATTGATCTTAAAATAGACGAAATCGGATTGGTCGAGTTTGCCAGAATGCTGGATTTACCGGTGTCTTTTTACAGTAAAATCAAACTGAACAGCGTTGAAGATGTTGCATACTCTGAAGCGGTTATGAAGGCTACCGGTGCAAAAGGCGTAGCCGAGCCGGCAGCAATTCTCATGGCATCGGGAAGGGAGCAAACGGGTGAGCTGCTTATAAAAAAACAGAAATGGCCGAATGTGACAATGGCCGTATCACGTGAAATTCTCAGGTTAAAATAATGATTTATGTTATAGGAACAGGCCCGGGTGCCTTACAATGTATGACCCCTGAAGCCCAAAAAGCGTTACAGGAATCGGATGTCGTCGTCGGATATAAAACGTATTTGGATCAGATAGATGAACTTATAAAAGAGAAAGAAGTTATCAGCTCGTCAATGATGCAGGAAGTTGATCGCTGTGAAAAGAGTTTTTTACTGGCCGAAAAAGGCAGGACCGTTGCCCTGATATCAGGTGGAGATGCAGGGATTTATGCCATGGCCGGCCTGGTGCTTGAAATGGCCTCTGTGCGTGAAAACCCGCCTGAAATTAAGATTATTCCGGGAATTGCCGCGCTGAACGGTTGTGCAGCAAGGCTCGGAGCGCCATTAATGCACGATTTTGCAGCAATTTCTCTCTCCGATCTTTTAACGCCATGGGAACTTATTACAAAAAGGCTGGAAGCTGCTGCTTCAGCTGATTTTGTCATGGTGATCTATAACCCGAGATCAAAGAAGAGACGGGAGCAGATCGAAATAGCAAGAGATATCATTTTGCAGCTCAGAGACGGCAAAACACCTGTGGGTATTGTTACAAATGCGACCAGGGAAAATGAATCAGTCGTGATTACTGATCTTGAAAATATGCTGGAACATGAAATCGGAATGCAGTCGACAGTTATAATCGGAAATTCAACCACCTTTGTATGGAATGGATTTATGATCACTCCAAGAGGGTATAACGGAAAATATGATCTGAAAAATGGCTAAGATCTTCCTTGTACGACATGGCCGTACAGAGCACGACGGACGCTTCGTCGGAGTCACTGAAAGTCTGCTGGCCCAAAGCGGTATAGATGACATTAAGACACTCAAGGAAAGCTTAAGTCGTGTTCCATTCAGTCATGTTTATTGCAGCCCGAAAAAGAGATGTCTTCAGACAGCCTCTTTACTTGGTTATGATGGTATCCTTGAAATTGAGGACGGCTTAAAAGAAATTGATTTTGGCAAATGGGAGGGCTTAAGTTTCAAAGAGGTCAGCTCACAATTTCATGATCTTTTCCAGCAGCTGGCGGCTGATCCTTTAAGATGCAGTTTTCCGGAAGGACAATCAATGGAGATTTTCAGCCGACGGGTTCAGAAAAGCGTTGAAAATATTTGCGCAACTCTCGGTTTTAACGAAAATATTCTGATTATAAGTCATGGCGGGGTGTTGCGTATTTTGCTCTGTTATTTGCTTGGAATTCCTTTTGAACGATTAAATGCCTTTTCTCCTGCACCCGGCAGATATTGTGTTGTTGACTATGTAGCTGGAACAGGGGTCGTTGAAGCCTTTAATCTTCTGACAGACTGAGAGACGCTATATGATTGTTTTTGTAGTTGGCGGGACAAGAAGCGGAAAAAGTGATTTTGCTTTAAAAAAAGCATTAGAACTTGCTGAAAACAATAAAAAATATTTTATTGCCACTTGTCCTCGAATAGACGATGAGATTACAGATCGTATTGCAAGACACCAGAATGATCGTGACGGTCTCGGTTTCATCACTGTTGAAGAACAGCTGCAGATAAATGATGTCTTACATACAATTGAGCCGGGATCTGTCATCCTGCTCGACTGTATGACGCTCTGGATCAATAATCTTCTTTACGAGGCCTCTGAGCAAGAGGTTAATATCGATGAGTCTGTGATTGAAGAGAAGACCCAACAACTCATAAAGAGTGCCAAAGAGAGGAATCTGACACTGATCAGTGTCAGCAATGAAGTTGGAATGGGTCTTGTTCCTGCAGATGAAGTGACCAGGAAATATCGGGATCTGGTCGGCAGGAGCAATGCGGTAATGGCTGGAGCAAGCGATAAAGTGTATCTGGTAACATGTGGAATACCATTGACATTAAAAGAGAGCAATACGGAGCAATAATACGATGAGCAGCAATGTGATAGAAAGAACAAAAAAGAAGATATTTCCTCAGGACAGTTCAGCAAGAGAGCTGGCAAAGGCAAGACTTGATCAGCTGGCAGTACCGCCGTGGGCTTTGGGCGATCTGATGGATTTAGGAATCGAACTTGCCGGTATGACCGCCAATATTAAACCTCCGGTTGCCAGAAAAACAGTAGTCGTCATGGCGGGAGATCACGGCATAACAAAATCGGGCGTAAGTAAATTTCCGGCAGAGGTGACGCCTCAGATGGTCTATAACTTTATCAACGGCGGTGCAGGTATTAATGCCCTTGCAAAGCAGGCTGGAGCGGATGTTCATGTGGTTGACATGGGAGTTAACGCAGACCTGAGAAAACTTGCAGAAGAAGGGAAGATCATCAACAAGAAAGTCGGACTCGGTACAAACAATTTTCTGGAAGGTCCGGCTATGAGCAGAGCAATGGCTGTTCGGGCGGTTGAATCAGGTATAGAAATAGGCGAAAAACTCTCTGAACGTTATGATCTGTTCGGTACCGGCGATATGGGTATCGGCAATACTACGCCTTCTGCCGCGATAGGCAGTGTGGTAACCGGAAAATCTGTCGCTGAAATGACCGGTCGTGGAACCGGTCTTGATGACGAACAGCTTGTCAAAAAAATCAGTATCATCGAGCAAGGAATAGAAGTAAACAAACCGAACAAAAGAGACGGACTTGATATTCTGTCAAAAGTCGGAGGGTTTGAAATAGGCGGTATCGCAGGGCTTATTCTCGGTGCTGCTGCCAACAGAAAACCAGTGCTTGTCGACGGCTTTATATCCACTGCCGGAGCACTGATCGCCTATGTTATAGAGCCCTTTGTCCGGGATTATCTTATTTTCTCACACCGATCAGTTGAGCCGGGTCATAGATATATGCAGGAGCATCTTGGATGCAAGAAACCGTTACTTGATCTTAACCTGCGTCTAGGAGAGGGCACCGGTGCTGCATTAGCCATGAACATAGTTGAAGCTTCTGTTGCTGTTTTAACAGAAGTAGCAACCTTTCAGGAAGCATCCGTTGCCGGAGCTGACAAGTAATCCCCATGAGCGCAATCAGAAACACTTTACTATCAGCTTATAGTGGTTTTCTGACTGCGCTTACGTTTCTCACAGTTATCCCGCTGCCGGAGAAATTTAACCGGAATAAATCTGATTTTACCCTCGGATTGCCTTGGTTTCCTGTTATTGGCCTTTTGATAGGCTCTGTAACCGGCATCGCAGTCTTGACGACTGGTCTTTTTTTTCCGCAAAAGATTGTCGCTATAGCAGCAGTAGTGCTATTAAGCGGTTTATCAGGATTTCTTCATCTTGACGGGGTTGCCGATACAGCTGACGGTTTTTTCAGTTCAAGGCCTAAAGAAAGAATCCTTGAAATAATGAAAGATTCCCGTGTGGGGCCGATGGGAGTGATTCTGCTGTTATTGATTCTTTTGACAAAATATGCAGCCTTTTCGACTGATGGGATCAATATTTTTCTGGCGTGTCTCATTGTTTCTGTTGCAGGAAGGACTTCGATTATCCTGCAGATGGCTCTTTTGCCGTATGCACGTCAGACAGGTACCGGTATCGGAGATCTTTTCCAATCGAAGCGGGTTAAAATAACAGCGATTTCTTTTACGGCAATCTTCTGCGGATTTTGCCTGTTCCTGCAGCATTTGCCGATAATTGTTGCCGCAGTTTTTATACTTTTCAATATTTTCTTTGCTGCAATCTGCAGAAGGAAAATTGGCGGCTATACAGGGGATACGCTTGGTGCAGCTTGTGAAAGCACCGAAGCAATAATTGCGGTATGTTTATGTGTCGGCCTACAATAACAAAGGATTGCAAGTAATGAGCGAGCACGGTGGAAACATCCACAAGGCGAGGAGAGAATCCGTTAAGGATAATACCGATTTCATCGATTTCAGTGCCAGTATAAATCCATTCGGGCCGCCGGCTGTTGTCTATTCTCTTATCCAGTCACAGGTGAGAGACATACTGCATTATCCTGATCCTGATTATTACGAATTAAAGAAGATAATTGCCAAACGTTATTCGGTTGATGCAGATAATATTGTTCTTGGTAACGGTTCTTCGGATATCCTCTTTGCACTTTTTCGTGTTTTAAAGCCTCTTCGAGCTGTTATTCCAACGCCTTCATACATCGATTATGCAAAAAGTGCAGACCTGAATAATACGCCGATTCATTTTCACCAGCTGCTTGAAGAGAATAATTTTAAGCTTGATAGCGATGAACTGAAAAAAGAGCTTAAAAAAGGGGATCTGCTTTTACTCTGCTCACCGAACAACCCTACCGGTAATCTGATTGACGCGAGCCAGGCAGAAGCACTTGCCCGACATGATTCGGAGCTGACCATACTGATTGATGAAGCCTATCTTGATTTTATTCCTGATGCCTGTTCTGCAGCTGGCAAATACAAGAACGTTTTTACCCTCAATTCCCTGACTAAATTTTATGCGATTCCGGGATTGCGTCTTGGTTTCGGTGTTTTTTCAGCGGATGTTGCCAAAAGGCTGCAGGAGTTTATAGCACCATGGGCTGTAAACAGCTTTGCTGATCTGGCAGGAAGAGCATGTCTTGAAGAAACCGGATTTGCCGCTACAGCAGGAAGGATTCACGATGAAAAGAGCTGGTTTCTTAATAAATTGGAACAATTCTCCCAATTACAATTATTCCCGGGCCAGGCAAATTTCATTCTGCTTAAAATCAAGAATGGTGAGAGCTGCGAGAATTTGCAGGGCTTTCTGTTTACGCGAAAAATTCTGATACGAAACTGCTCCAATATCAGGGGGCTGGGCTCAGCATATTTTAGAATAGCTGTAAAAAGTCGGGAAGATAATACGAGGCTTATCCAGGTATTAGAGGAATATTATGGCGTAAAAAAGGCAAATCCAGCATCGAAAAAAACTGCCAGACTTATGTTTCAAGGCACCTCGAGCAATGCCGGCAAGTCAATTCTCACCACTGCGCTTTGCCGGATTCTTCTGCAGGATGGTGTAAAAGTAGCTCCGTTTAAAGCGCAAAACATGTCTCTGAATTCCTTTGTTACCAACACAGGAGGAGAGATGGGCAGAGCGCAGGTTGTCCAGGCACAGGCTGCAAAGGTTGACCCCGATATTCGTATGAACCCTGTATTGCTTAAACCAAATTCCAATGTCGGCAGCCAGATCATTGTCTGCGGCAAGCCTGTCGGCAATATGGATATCTTCCAGTACAACAGATATAAGCCTGAAGCATGGAAGAAAATTATAGAATGCTATGCCTCACTGGAAGATGAGTATGATGCGGTCATACTTGAAGGGGCGGGAAGCCCGGGGGAAATCAATCTCAAGCATGATGATATTGTTAATATGAAGATGGCCGCGCATGCTGAGTCTCCGGTCATGCTGGTCGGCGATATTGACCGTGGCGGGGTGTATGCTTCGTTCATCGGCACGTATGAAGTGCTTGAATCGTGGGAGCGTGCTCTCACGGCAGGGTTTATCGTTAATAAGTTTCGCGGTGAGCAGAGTCTGCTGGACAGCGCGCATTGCTTTATGAAAGCGAAAACCGGGAAAGATGTCTTTGGCGTGATCCCATATCTTGCTGATCTGGGCATTCCGGAAGAAGACTCTGTAACCTTCAAGCTCAACAGTTCAAAGATAATAGAACCGAAAGAGCCTTTTATCGATATTGCTGTTATCGATCTCCCGCATATCTCGAACTTTACTGATATCGAACCGTTTTATAATGAACCCGATGTAAGGGTGAGGATAGTCAAGTCGGTTCAAGAACTTCATCTTCCCGATGTGATACTTATTCCGGGTTCTAAAAACGTCGCGTCTGATCTTACCTATCTGAAAAACAGCGGTCTTGCAGATGCCATACTCGGCAGTATCGAAAGCGTAGCAGAGATTGTAGGTGTTTGCGGCGGATATATGATGCTTGGGGAGAAGATCGAAGATCCGTTCGGGATAGAGTCAAGTGAGAAACTCCTCTATGGCCTTGGATTACTGCCTGTCGATTCAATTCTTGCAGAAGAAAAATGTCTCAAGAGAAAAGAGGGGATTCACAGATTATCCGGACTTAAGGTAACTGGATATGAGATTCACCATGGAGTAAGTTTTAATACTGAGACAGCACTGTTTGCCTATTCTGATGGAACCGGTTGCGGGGTATCCGCCCAAGATGGGAAAATTTGGGGATGTTATCTGCATGGTATATTTGATGACGATCTTTTCAGGAGAGGCTATATCGACAAAATCCGTAAAAAGAAAGGATTAGCTCCAAAGAACCTTGTTGTCGCGCCATATGATATCGAGTCTGCTTTTGACAGGTTAGCTGATACAGTACGTCAAAGTCTTGATATGGATAAAATCTACAAGCTTCTCGGTCTTTAGTAATGGCTGTCGTATACGTTCTGCTGCTTGCTTATATCGGCGATCTGTTCATTGGTGATCCAAGGTGGCTTCCGCACCCTGTAACAGGTATTGCAAGAGCTGCCTGGTGCTTTGAAAAGATATTCAGGAAGCTGCTGCCGACAAATCTTTATATTGCAGGAGGCTTAACGACACTGTTAACGGTTGCCTTAACAGTAGTATCAAGCTGGGTATTGCTGCACTTTGCCTTTGTTCTTTCTTTTGCGTCAGGATGTGCTGCTGCTACTGTTCTGCTTTATTATTGTCTTGCGACGAAAAGTCTGCTGCAGCACAGTAAGGCAGTTTATGCTGCACTTGTACCGCAGGAGAACCTTGAGCTTGCAAGAAATAAAGTGGCTATGATAGTCGGTCGGGAAACGCAGCATCTCAGTGCAGAAAAAGTTGTAAAGGCAACCGTTGAGAGTGTGGCTGAAAACCTTGTCGATGGAATTACAGCGCCGCTTCTCTGGGCTGTCTTTCTTTCCTTTTTTTCAATCAGTGAACAGGGGGCTGTGATGTTGGCGGCAGTGGGTGCGATGGGCTATAAGTCCATCAACACGATGGATTCAATGTTCGGTTATAGAAACGAAAAATATTTACAATTCGGTTGGGCAGCCGCAAGACTTGATGATATCGCCAATTTCCTCCCGGCGAGGATTTCAGGTTTTCTTATTCTGCTTTCTGCTTTCTTGTCAGGTAAAAATGTGAAGAGAGGTTCACATGTTTTTTTTAGGGACAGGCTTAACCACCTCAGTCCAAATGCCGGACATTCTGAAGCTGCGGTGGCGGGAATACTGGGACTGCAATTTGGCGGACCTTCGGTGTATCATGGTAAAATCGTTGAAAAACCCTATATTGGTGATAGGGGAGGAGAGTTCAAAGCACAGGTTATCCTAGAGACAAACAGGCTTATTTTAATTACCAGCACAGTCTCTCTCTTTCTTCTTCTCATTGTCGAGACAGGGGTATGGAGTTTAGGGCAATGAGGACAGCTTTTCTCATAGGCGGAGTTAAAAGTGGATCCGGCAAAACTCTTGTAACCTTGAGTTTAATGGCTGCTCTTCGTAAAAGAGGTCTGGCCGTTCAGCCGTTTAAATGCGGGCCGGATTATATAGATCCGACGCTCCATCAGCTTGTGACCGGTCAAACATCTTCGAATCTTGATCTTAAAATGTGTGGAGAGTCGTTCTGCAACAACATTTTTAAAGAAAAAGCAACTCTGGCAGATATCTGCGTCGTGGAAGGGGTTATGGGCCTCTTTGACGGCGGAGAGGCAAGCAGTGCCAGTCTTGCAAAATCACTGAATCTGCCCGTCATTCTCATTATAGATGTCCGTTCAGTTGCAGAAAGTGTTGCGGCTGTACTGCATGGTTTTGAAACCTACGACAAGGAATTGAATATTGTTGGTGTCATCTTTAATTTCACAGGATCAGACAGGCATAAAGAATTGATCAAAAACGAAGTGGAGAGAAACTGTAAAACGCAGCTGCTTGGTTTCCTGCCACGAGATGAAAAATTCAGTGTCCCCAGCAGGCATCTAGGCCTTTATATGGGCAATGAGCTCAAAGAGCAGCTTGAGCTGGATAAAATGGTTGAGCTTGTCGAAACGCATATTGATATTGATACTCTTCTTAAGCAGTGTCATTACAGAACCGTACCGGCTGAGAAAGCTACCCCATCACCTTTTGTCATCCGTCAAACATCTGTCAGGCTGGCAGTGGCCCGTGATGAAGCATTCTGTTTCTATTATCAGGATAATCTCGATATGCTTGAAAAGGCCGGTGTTGAAATACGCTATTTCAGTCCGGTTCACGATTCCGACCTCCCTGAAGATATTCAGGGAATATATTTTGGTGGCGGCTATCCGGAGATATATGCAGAGAGATTGTCTGCTAATGGAAATATTATCAGCCAGATAAGAGGTTTTAATCGTGATCGCGGCTATATATATGGAGAGTGTGGAGGCTTTATGTATCTCTGCGATGATATTGTTGATGAGCAGGGGGCTGTATATCCAATGCTTGGCTTGATTCATACTCGCGTAAGAATGGATAAAAAATTACGGAAGCTCGGTTATCGGGAGGTGCGGCTGCATTCAGACTGTATGCTTGGCGACAAGGGGGATGTTCGGTATGGTCATGAGTATCATTATTCTGAAGAGGAGAGCCTTTCCAGAATGCTGCCGCCTCTATTTGAAAATGATAACGATATGTATGGGTATGAAAACGGCAATTGTATCGGCAGTTATGTTCATCTGCATTTCGGCAGAACGCCGGAAATTTGCCAAAAGATATATGAAGCACTCGTGAAACGGAAAAAACAAAGGTGTTAAATGGTCGAATTGCTGCAAATTAAACCAGAGTTTATAGAACAGGAAAGTTTTCGAATAATAGAAGCGGAATTCGAACGACAGACTGGTCGACGTATTGATTATTTCAGTTCCGAAGAATTTTCAATACTAAGAAGAGTCATACACGCAACGGCAGACTTTTCTCTGGCCGATTCCATTTATTTCACCTCAGGCTGTATTAACAATGGAATCAGGTCTCTCCTATCAGGCAGAACAATCTATACCGATGTGAGTATGGCGGCAGCAGGAATCAGCAAGATGCTGACTGCAAAATTTAATAATCGTGTGCTTACTCTTGTCCATGATGCTGATATCGTAAAGCGAGCACAGGAGCAGGGGATAACCCGTTCTGAGGCGGCTATTGACAGCCTTTTTGATCAGGATGTCGGGATAGTTGCTATCGGTAATGCCCCAACCGCACTGATCAGGGTTATTCAAGCAGTACAGGAAGGGAAATTGAATCCGGATCTAATAATCGGCGTTCCGGTTGGCTTTGTCAACGCTGAGGAATCAAAGGAACTTCTGATAGAGAGCGGACTCAGTGCAATTACATGCAGAGGGAGAAGAGGGGGTAGTCCGATAGCCGCGGCTATTGTAAATGCTTTACTAAAAATTGCAGTTCAAAAGGGGACGGATTGACATTTACAATTATCAATGATAAAACGCCACCACACTTACCCTTATAGATAAAACTTACCTAGAGGAAAATATGGAAAAGACATTTGCGATCATTAAGCCCGATGCATTTGCAGCAGGATATGCAGGCAAGATTCTGGCACGCATTTATGAAGAAGGATTTAAAGTAGTAGGCATTAAAAAACTTTACATGAGCAAAGTTGAAGCCGAAGGCTTTTACTATGTTCACAAGGCAAGACCGTTTTTTGGCGAACTTACAGAATTCATGTCAAGCGGACCATGCATAGTAATGGTTCTTGAAGCAGAAGGCGCAATTAAAAAATGGCGTGATCTGATGGGTGCTACCAATCCTGCCGATGCTGCAGAAGGCACTCTTCGTCGTGAATTCGGCGGCTCTGTCGGCGAGAATGCGACCCATGGATCAGATGCTCCTGAAACAGCTGCTTTTGAGATTGGGTACTTCTTCTCAGGACTTGAACTGTTATAAAAATTATAGAGTCGATTTGTTCGTTCGATGCAAATCGACTCTATTTTCTCTTATCGATTCCCTCGCTTTATCCTCAATATTTTCAAATTTGAACTTGATTTAAATACTATTTTTCCATAACCTTGTTTGTTAAGGGGAAAGTAGGTAGTTGTTTTTATCAGATCTGGTCGCCAGAACTTATTCCAGCAAAGCCATTGCACTGTTGAGGAGGGGAACTTGACAAAGATTGGCCGCTATTTTCTTGCCGTTTTGCTTCTTTTTCTTGTGCCGTATTCAACGGGAGCAAAACCTGAAATGGAGCCGCTTATTCTCGGTCAATCCTGTGCTCTGAGCGGGCCGACTCAGGATCTCGGCCTTGAGGTTCGTGCAGGTCTGCTTGCCGCCTTTTCAGAGCAGAATGCAAAAGGCGGAATAAAGAATCGTGAAATTATTCTTATCAGTAAAGATGACGGCTATGAACCGTACAGGGCAGAGAGAAACTCACTGGAGTTGATCCAGAATGACGATGTCTTCCTGTTGATAGGAGAAGTCGGAACACCAACTTCGCAGGCGGTGCTGCCGGTCATCAGAAAATACAATGTCCCCTTTTTCGCTCCACTCACCGGAGCAGAGTTTCTGCGTGATCCCTTTAATAAATATGTCATTAATGTTCGCGGCAGCTATTATCAGGAGATGGAAAAACTGGCGCAATATCTCATTGATCAGAAGAAACTGACGAGAATTGCCTGTTTCTATCAGAATGACAGCTATGGTTATACAGGGCTTGCCGGTATTACCCGGGCACTTGAGAAACGCGGTTTGAATCTTGTTTCCCAGGGCAGCTATGAAAGAAATACCGTGGCCGTTTTAGGTGCAATGAATGAAATCGATCAGGGTGAACCTCAGGCCATTGTGCTGGTCGGAGCCTATTCTGCCTGTGTTGAGTTTATAAAACTGAGAAAGAACAGAAACAAGGCCCCCTGTATATACGGCAATATCTCTTTTGTCGGCTCCAAAAGCCTTCAGAAAAGTCTGGGCTCTTATCATAAAGACGTTATTGTATCCCAGGTTGTGCCTTTTCCATGGGATCTTTCACTGCAGCTGATTAAGAATTATCAGTTGGCTCTGCATAATTATCAAAGCTCTTTCTCTCCGGGTTTCGGTTCTCTTGAAGGATATGTTGCGGGCAGGTTATTTTGCGCTATTGCAACGCAAATTGAAGGAGAAATCACCAGGGAAAAGTTTCTGGAAACAATTTATCGAAACAAAACGTTTGATATAGATGGATTAAAGCTTGTTTTTGGTGACAATGATAACCAGGGCATGGATGATATTTATTTGACTGCCATTGCTCCTGATTTTGTTCGTATAGATTAGTCAGATTAGTACGTATCGTATGTTGATATTCAAGAAACGCAACCTTTCTGCCACCCCTCTTTATACAGCTATCATTGTCATAGTCCTTATGGCCGGCGGTCTTGGTGGTTATTCAGCAATTACGAAATATAAGAATTATATCAACACCAAAGAAATTATTTCTGACAAATACAATACGGAATACCAAAACAGACTTGTTGAGGAAATGTCTGTAATCATAGATTTTATTGATTATAAGCAAAAGCTCTCTGCTATAAATCTTGAAAATCAACTTCAGCAGAAGGTGCAGATTGCCTACGTTACTGCCTCTCATATATATAGTTTTAATAAAGGCAATCTCCCTGAAGATACAATAAAAACTATGATCATCGAGACGCTGCGGCCGATTCGGTGGGATACCAATCAGGGGTATTATTTTATTGGTGACGCCAGCAGTGGACGGTCACTTCTCCAGGCAAATGACCCTTCCATGGAAGGTGCAATTCTATATGATATGCAGGATCCGGATGGGGAGTTTGTTATACGTAATATAATTGCCACCGTTTCTGAGAGAGGTGCCGGTCTTGTTACATACAAATGGAATAAACCAGGAGAAACGAGTGTCGATTATTTAAAGAGTTCTTTTGTAAAATACTTTATGCCGTACAATTGGTATATCGGCGCAGGCATTTATCTTGATGAGATTCAGTATCAGTTGCAAAGCGATGTCCTTCAACGAATACGTGATATGAAATTTGCGCGATTTGGTTCAGTAGCATGTATTCGATCCGATGGGCAAACCCTTGTGGATTTTGAAAATACGAAAGACGGACGGCTGGTCGAAACAATCAAAGATGATGCCGGCAGTGATTTCGGCCGTGAAATAATAGCAATTTTCAAGACTGGTGATAGAAAGGGGTTTGTTAAATCCATGTTCTATAAACCAGGCACCAATGAACTTACCCAGCGGTTGAGCTATATTCAGTATTTTGAGGAGTGGAACTGGATACTGATCACATCAATGTTTGAAGACGAAATGATCGCTGCAATAACAGCCGAGACAGAAAAATTTCGTCAAAGCACCGTTAAGGATCTTGGCATATTTGCATCTATTTTCTTGGTTACCGTGACAGGTGTCTTTGCATTTGCCTTCTATTATTCAAGAAGGCTAGAAGATGATATCAGCCTTTTTACTGACTTTTTCAGACAAAGTGCCTACCACAAGATTCCATTAGAGGACAAAAATCTGGCATTTAACGAGTTTCATGAACTCGGAGAGTTTGCCAACAAAATGGTTGAAGAAAGAACAAAAGCCGACAACCTGGTTCTCAAGGACAAGTTGAGATTCAACTCCTTGTATCAAATTAGTAAAATGCAGGACTTACCTGTTCAGGAAGTGTGTAAATTTGCTCTGGAACGGACGCTCAAACTCAGTGAGTCGGAAGCGGGATATATCTGTCTGTTAAAGGATAAGGAGGCAAGAGCTGATGTTATCTGTATGCGGATAGAACGTGACAGTGAAAAAGTGCAGATACGTGATTTCACCAACGTTAAGCTGGATAAAAACACCACCGCATATATAGCCTTGCAGCAGAAGAAAACCATCAAGGATAATGAGTCAGCGTATGAACATCTGATCGATAAGATATTTGGAGGAGGAGGGTGCACGACAACTCTCGATGTCCCAATAACCGACGGTGAAAAGGTAGTGGCTGTGGCTGGCGTTTGTAATAAATCAGCTGGTCCTTACGATGAGTTTGACGAACAGCAGTTGGCAATTGTCTATGAAGGTGTCTGGCATCATCTGATTCGTGAAAGGAATGAGAAAGAAAAACTCCGCTTGAGAAACCTGCTGGAGTCGATCAATGATTCCATGTCATCAATGATCATAGGTGTGGACAAAAATTGCAGGGTGATTCAATGGAACAGGCAAACAGAAATAATTACCGGGATAGCAGAGAGCCAGGCTGCAGGGCAGCCGGTTGACATACTCCTGCCGAGGATAAAAAATCTGATTCCAAAGATTCAGCAGGTGATAAATGACGGTGAACCGAAGGAAGTGCACAATGCTGAATATCATGCAAAAGATATGAAACGCTTTGAAGATATATCGGTGTATCCGCTTGTTGGCACACTTTTCCATGGTGCAGTAATTCGTATTGATGATGTTACAGAAAAAGTGCGCATGGAAGATATGATGATGCAATCTGAAAAGATGCTGTCCGTAGGCGGTCTCGCAGCAGGTATGGCGCACGAGATTAACAATCCCCTTGCAGGGATTGTACAGAACCTGCAGGTAGCCAGAAAGCGTCTCACCAACCAGGTTGTCAGAAACAGAAAAGTTGCAGAAGAACTGGATATAGACCTTGAAAAGCTCGAACTCTACATGAAAGAGAGAAAGGTAGATGCTATGTTTGATTCCATAGCATCTTCTGCAGAAAGGGCAGGAAGCCTCGTTTCAAATATGTTGAGTTTCAGCCGGAAGAGCGATTCGGTATTTACCTCGACAGACATAATTGATCTTATGGAAAAAACCATCGATCTTGTATCGAAAGATTATGATCTAAAGAAGAATTATGATTTTAAGAAAATCAGGCTTATCCGTCAGTTTGACGATGGGCTCCCTTTAATCCCCTGTGAGCAGCAGAATATCCAGCAGGTTTTCTTCAATATTTTAAAAAATGGTGCTCAGGCTCTCCATGAGAAAAGTTTTAGAGGAACTGAGCCGCAGATTGTAATAAGCATACAACATATTGAGGGAACTATTCAGATCGCTATCGAGGATAACGGCCCCGGTATAGACAGTGAACTCGTCAAGAGAATTTTTGAACCGTTCTTTACCACAAAGCCTGTCGGCATCGGTACAGGACTTGGTCTTTCGATTTCTTACTTTATCATCAATGAACAGCACCGCGGCAGCATTGAAGTCAATTCCAGCATAGGAGAGGGGACCCGCTTCATGATCAAGCTTCCCTGTGTAAGAGATATTACTCTTTCCGCTGAGACTATGAGAATCGGTTAGCCGTCTGTCCTGATTACCCTGCAGTCCAGGGTTCCTTTGTGCAATGTGATTTCCACCATGTCATCAGGCTTAACCTGATTTGCCTCGGTAATTGGCTTAAAGGATTTAGAACCCGCTTTTATGCGGGTAATACTGTAACCTCGACCAAGTGTGGCAAGCGGTGATACGCTGTCCAAAAGAGCTGCTTTACTTTTAAATTCGGTTTGCTTTTTTTCTATGGCGTACATCATTGCCCGTTTTAGTCTTTCCTGGAGTGTCTTGGTTGTGTTTACGGCGAGCTGGAGGCGATTTTGCGGCGAATAGCGGTGCAGTTTATAGGTGAAACTGTCCGTTCGCTGCTGAAGAAGATGCAAACGTGATTGAAACGATGAAATAAATTGAGAAACCGCGTAATCAGCCTTTAACAGGCTGTGTTCTATCTTGCTGTCGATTAATCGGAGTTTTTTCGAGGCATATTCAAAACGTCTTGTTGCAAGCAGCAGGCTGTTTTTCATTTCCCGTGAAATTTTTCGTTCCAGGAAAGTAAGACGCTGCTTGATTTCTGAATAAGAAGAAAAAATCTGGCTGGCTGCAGCCGTCGGAGTTGGGCAACGCAGATCTGCACAGAAATCTGCGATGGTGAAATCTATTTCATGACCTATTCCTGTTACAATCGGGATATGCGATGCGGCAATTGCTCTTGCAAGTTTTTCATCATTAAATGCCCACAAATCCTCGAGAGATCCTCCGCCGCGACAAAGGACAATCAGATCGGCCTGCAGTAGTTTGTTGGTTTTTACAACTGCTGATCGTATTTCATCAGCTGCATCTTTGCCCTGAACGGCAACAGGGTAGATTGAAATTTTGCATGGTGCTGAGCTGAAGCTGTAAATTTTAAGAAAATCCTGCAGAGCTGCACCGGTGGCAGAAGTAATTACGACAACATGTCTTGGGTAGCGCGGGACAATTCTTTTTCTCTGTTCATCAAACAGGCCTTCACTTTGTAGTTTGATTTTGAGCTTCTCAAAGCGTTCCTGCAGGATGCCTGCCCCGGACTGATCGACAGTATCGACGATAATCTGGTATTCGCCGCGCTGTTCATATACCGATAATCGTCCATGACAGATTATCTCCTGGCCGTCTTCCAACGGTTTATCGAGATAACGTTTCTGGGTTTTAAATAAAACGCAGCGGATTTGTGCTTCTCCATCTTTTAACACAAAGTAGGTATGACCGGAAAACGGCGTCTTACAGTTGGATATTTCGCCTTTGACATGGACAAATCTATACGTCCCCTCAAGAAGATGACGTATGGAAGCGGTTAACTGGCTAACAGATTGTATGGTGGATGATGTCTCAAATGTCATGGAAATAATCTCATAACGTATCCGATTTAGTAATGGAAAAGGCTATTTTACAAATAGACAGTGTCTGCTCAATATACTATATTGCACCAGTCAAACAATCAATCGATAATACCTCAAAGAGAGTCCCGGAGATAAGTTATGTCAAAAGAGAGCGCGTTTGAGAAAAAACACGGTGAAGATAAACTTCTCAATGATGTGAGCGGGGTGCTTGATCATCTGAATCTGCCGCCTGCACTTGTTGAATTTATCAGAAAGAATATGCGTACCGTCCAGCTGGTTTTGACGGTTGTTGTTCTTCTCACTGTTTTTTTCTCTTTTTACGGTTCGTATCGAGAGAAGAAAATCGATAGAGGGGCGCAGGCGCTTGCCAATGCCGTAAAATTAACCGGCGCCGAGAAAACTACAGCACTTGAAGAAGTTGAAAAAAAATATAGCGGTGATGGAGCTGCTGTATGGGCAGAAGTGGGAAGAGCTCATGAAATACTTCTTAATAAAGAATATGAGAAAGCAGCCGCCCTTTATGTTTCAATAGCGAAAGATGCAGGAGAAAGCAGCCCGCTCTATCTCCTGGCAATCTATGGTGCAGCCCAGTCTGAGGAGGGAGCAGAAAACCTCTCAGGTGCTCTTGCACACTATGATATGTTAAAAAACCAGCCTGGATATGAAAGTGTCGGCTTTGCCGGAGTCGCACGAATTCAGGAACGCAACAAGGAATATGACAAAGCTCTCGCAACCTATGAATTGTATCTCGGAGAGCTAGCTGATTATCCTGCAACGTACCCTGAAAAGATTCTGGTTGAAGAAAAGATGGCAAAACTTAAAGCAATTACACAAAAAGCTGAATAATTATCACGGAGGTTGTCATGCCCGGATTTGAAATATTTGGAGAGGAAGAAAAACGACAGATTCAAGACGTTCTTGATACAGGTGTGCTGTTTCGTTATGAGTTTGATCAACAGAGAAAAGGTGTCTTCAAAGTAAAGGAATTTGAAGAAGCTTTTGCAGCATATACCGGTGCTAAGTGTGCACAGGCGGTAACCTCCGGAACCGCTGCGTTGAAGGTTGGGCTCACTGCACTTGGCGTAAGCGCAGGTGATGAGGTTATAACCCAGTGTTTTACCTTTGTCGCTACCTGGGAAGCCATTCTTGAAGTTGGGGCAATCCCTGTTTTCTGTGAGGTGAATGAAACACTCAATCTTGATCCGGAAGACCTGAAGAAGAAAATCACTGACAAGACAAAATGCATAATTCCGGTTCATATGCTCGGAGCACAGGCGCAGATCGAAGAAATCCTGGCCATAGCAAATGAACACAATATTCCGGTTCTGGAAGATACTGCACAGGCAGCAGGGGGCAGGATTAACGGAAAGCATCTTGGCACATTTGGTGCATGCGGAACATTTTCCTTTGATTCTGTAAAAACAATGACTACCGGAGAAGGCGGCATGGTTATTACAAACGATGCTGATCTCTGGCGTTCGATGTCCGAGTATCAGGACCACGGCCATGACCATATTAAAAATCCGGGGGGGCGTGGTGGCGAACTGAGAAGCTTCATCGGATTTAACTACAGAATGATGGAACTTCAGGGCGCAATGGGACTTGCTCAACTGGCTAAACTTGATTCAATGATAGTTGCGCAAAAGAAGAATAAAGCAAGACTGATGGAAGCTGCCTCAGTCATCCCAGGTGTTTCTTTCCGTAAATTAGTCGATGAGGCAGGTGATTCCGCGACATTTATGGCATTTATTCTCCAGGATAAAGAACATTGTCAAAAAGTAAATGCCTCTCTTGCTGCTGATGGTGTCGGAGCAATTAACTGGGCATCAAATAATTGGCATTTTTATCCAAGGTGGGAGCATTTGTTAGGGGCAAAAACACTGGCTAAAAATGGCTGGCCGTTCTGTGAGCCCGGAGGAAAGCGACGTGTAATATATGATCCGCAGGCTTTCCCAAAATCTGCCCAGCTTATGGACAGAACGTTAGTGTATCCTGTTAACATTAAAATGTCCGATGAACAGCTTGGTAAAATGGCTGCCGCCCTGAAAAAGGCTGCATCGCTGTAAGACTTTAATTTACCAAAACAAAAAAAGCCCGACAGTCAGTTAGACTGCCGGGCTTTTTTTATTTAAAAGAAACGATGCCGGTTATCGTTTATAAAACATATGTGAACCGAATTGGTTTACATATGTGTATTGGGATGCCCAGTATGGTTTTACCGTGTCCAGATGGTAGTAGGTTGCCCCGGTTGTCACATCGTTGTTCTGCAACGCAACATAAACAGACTTCATACAGTTGAAGAATGCTTTGGGATCGTCCGGCAGATATGATTTCTTTTGAAATGTCCAACTGAACTGATATGGCTGAGTTACCACATCCTTTATTGTCAGCTTTCGTTCCAATGCTCTATTAAGGGTCACATTAACCACTGCGACCTGGCCGATTTCGGGCTCCGATCTCGCTTCGTGATAAACATTAAGCGTGAGCCACAACAAGCCTTCTAAAATTGACATTGTTTTCTCCCCAATAACTAGGTAATGTGCATCTACATGTTCTTTCGTAAAAAAACAAAAACCTGCGAGATTACCACATTATTATTGCCTGTCAAGTAAAAAGGTGGAAAATTGAGCTTTTTCCGCTATATATTGTGCATATAAGTATGAGCGATACACAATGTTGGTTAATGCTTTCTTATTAAATAAGCATGGAGTAAAAGAAGACAAGATCAATGATATCCTGATTGATCATTTTTAAGAAAAGTTATTGATATTATAAAATAAAAAAATGCAATATACATCCGGTGAAATTAAAAGAGTACTCATGATCAGATTTGATCATGATGATGATGTTCTCGAAGAGCTGAAGCGGCTGGTAAAAAAAGAAAACATAAAAGCAGGCTGGTTTCAGCTTATTGGTGGTGTTGGCAAGGCAGAAATTGTGACAGGTCCGATGCGTCCGACTGTTCCTCCCGTACCTGTGTGGCACCAGCTGGACAAGGCAAATGAAATCATTGCGGCCGGATCAATTGCCTGGTGTGAAGAAGAACCTGCTCTCCACGTTCATGGTGCAGCAGGCAACAGCGACACAACAAAAGTCGGGTGTTTGAGGAAAAAACTACAGGTCTATCTGCTGATCGAGGCAGTGATTTTTGAGTTTGACGGCATGGAGGTCTGTCGTCAGTGGTTTGCCGACGGTCAATTCAACAGGCTGGAGTTGAAATAATGTTTATGAAAGGCTGAGTCTTTTTTTCTTTCTCACATTAATCTTTCCAAATACCATACCTACAATAAATACTGCAGCACCGGCAAGAAACCAGTACATCATCTGGTTGTTTCTCAGGGCAGCAATCTGACTTTGCAGTTGATTAATGACCAGCTGGTTTTCATCACTCTTCTTCTTGAGTGCATCTCTCTCTTTGGCAATAGCTGTGCTGTTCTCTGACGTGAAGAGCAGGTCTTCGTATTTCTTTTTTAAATCTGCAAGCTGCTGGGTAGTCTGTTCGGCTTCATGAAGCTGATTCTGCTGTTCCTCTATCGAAGCCTGAAGAGACTGTATTTCAGTTTTTGCCTCTTCATGCTGATCAAGCAGACTGATGTTTTCATCCGAAACGATCTTCAATTGCCGCAACTTGCCAACTTCCTGCTCAAGTTCTGAATTTGTTTGTGACAGAACGTTTAATTCATTGTTAAGACTACTGTTCTGGGCCTGTAAATCTAAAATAGTCTGTTGAGTCTGATCAGGGTTTGAGGCCAGAACTTCATATTGCTGAAGTGATGAAAGTTTGTCCTTTAATGAAGTGATTTCGGTTTGAAGCTGCTCAATGATATTTTTTTTAGGCAGCTCTTCTTTAAGATATTGTTTTGCTATCCAGCCGACCTCACCGGTTGCCGTTTTTACTTTAACGTATGAGTCGGTCTTTTCAAGTATGTCCAGCGGTTCATCACTTTGAACTGTTGCTACAACAGTATACGGTTTTTCCAGCTTGTCTTTGAGATTGACGACAAGGTAGTCGGAAACATACATTGTCTCGGCGAACACACAGGGAGAAAAGAAAAAAGGTGCTAGTAAACAGCCGACGAGAAAAGTACGATTAAGGCCTGTTGAGGTCGTAGTGAAGAAGCGCATAAGAAATTATCCTGGTGCTTTAGTTGGTGAACGACGTAAACACGAAAAACTATATTTGTTTTAACGGGATAGATAAAGTCTGATATACTCTGAACAAGTGTGATTGTCAATCATACCAGTTTGCTGTTATCAAGGCTATTGAGATGCCGGCAAATTAAATTGATCCTTCACATTCAATAAGATATTTGGTGATTGTAAAAAAATCATCCATCGAAAGAGTTTCCGCTCTGGCTGAAGTTGAGATAGCAAGTCTTTCGAGCACCTGTTTAAGAAAATCTTTCTTTTCATTTTTAGCTTCGGGCAGCAGGCCAGGAAAAGAGAGACTGCTTGAGAGCGTATTATGAACCGTTTTTCTGCGTTGACTGAACGCTGCCCGTACTACTGCGGCAAAAACTTTAGCCTGAGTTTCATCTAATAATAAATGAGGCAGGTTAAAATCTACTTTGACAACCACCGAGTCTATTTTGGGACGTGGATGAAATTCTGCAGGTTTTAAGGTCAGAAGTTTGGTCGTTTTTGCTGTTGCTCCCAGTAAGACTGTAGGAATCCCGTAATCTTTTGAGCCAACCGGGGCTGTTATTCTATCTGCCACTTCTTTTTGCAGCATGACAATTGCAAAATCGACCAGGTGACGGTTTTCAATAAGCTTGAAGAGAAACGGGTTGGAGATAGAGTAGGGGAGATTGGTGATGATTTTGAGTTTTTTCCCGCCGCACAGAACAAAAAGTTCGTTAAAATCTGTTTTGAGAATATCCCGATGGATCAACTGAACATTGTTTTCAAGATCTTTTTCCTGCTCATGAAATCGAATAATTCCGCTATCGATTTCTATCCCTATTACAGATCCAGCTATTTTTGAAAGCGGTTTGGTCAACGCACCGAGGCCGACACCGACTTCAACAGCTGTATCAGAAAGAGTAAAATCGCCAAAGCTCGCTATTCTTTCAGCAGTAGACCTGTTAACCAGAAAATTCTGACCAAATTGTTTTTTTGGTGCCAATTTATGTGTTGTGAGGTTCTCTTTTGTATTCTGGTAGGCGCACATAAGATATTCTTATTCTAAGATCCTTTTTTGCTGCCTTTTCAAGGCAATTTTTCGAAAAAAGTACAGGGATAAATAGTAGCTCAGTATTGCGAAGGGCGTGGCCAGGATAATACCGCCGACTATCATCACTGCCAAAGCTTCAGTGCCGATCTGCAGAATAATGTGATATGACTCGGCAAAGGAATCGTGGTGACTTATAAGAAGATCAATAATGTGACTCATTCTACCCCAGTTAAGGTCATATGGGGTGAAGGTATTACCTACTTTAACGCAAAAATAGTAAATCGGAATATATGTGAGAGGATTGCAGACAATCCAGGAGATAATGACGCCGGCCAGAAAAGATCCTCCAGTCAGTAGACACAATGCAAGAATCAGTACGGTATGAAAAGGCATGGTCGGAGTCAATCCGATGAATACACCAATGGCCGTGCCTAATGCGAGTGTATGAGGGTTACCTCTCAGACGCTTAAACCGCAGAAGATAATATCTCCATATCCGGGTAAGTCTTTCCATTAATCAACCGAGCAGTGAGCGGCTAAATACATCGTCATCTAGTTTCAGAGTGGATCCGGTTTGAAATTTATGATACCCGGCAAGGGCTATCATAGCAGCATTATCAGTACAAAAAGACGGTCTTGGAGCAAAAAAAGAAAGGTTTTCTTTTCTGCAACGCTCTTCCATTGCCTTTCGCAGTCGTTTGTTTGCAGAAACTCCTCCACCGATAACAACTGTTTTGACATTATTCTGTCTGGCAGCACGAATCGTTTTTTCAACAAGGACATCTACCACAGCCTGCTCAAAAGATGCGCATATATCGGGAAGATGTAAAGGAAGATCTTTTTGTTTTTGCTGATGACAGTGGTTAAGCACTGCTGTCTTCACTCCGCTGAAACTAAAGTCGAGAGAATCTTCTTCAAGCCAAGCACGAGGAAACTTGATTGCTTCAGAATTACCAGACTCTGCTGTTTTCGAGACAACCGGCCCACCCGGGTAAGGGAGACCCAGGAGCTTGGCTACTTTGTCAAATGCTTCTCCGGCTGCATCATCTCTTGTTCTGCCAAGATGGTTGAATTCAGTAAAACTGCTTGCCAGAAAGATGGAACTTGTGCCTCCTGAAACAGTCAAAGCAACAAAGGGAAATTGCGGTTTTTTCTCCTCAAGAAAAGACGCGAGAATATGACCGGCCATGTGGTCAACACCAACGCACGGTTTGTTCTGGTGATAGCAAAGCGCTTTGGCAAAACAAAAGCCAACAAGTAGAGAACCAATGAGCCCGGGCCCCTGGGTAACGGCAATAAGGTCGATTTCCTCAATCGTTACACCCGCTCTGTCAAGTGCTTCATAAACGATTGGCGTTATCGATTGAAGATGCTGTCTTGAAGCAAGTTCTGGGACAACTCCGCCAAAATGATTATGAATGGAATCCTGACTGCTGAGAACGGATGAAAGCAGTTCCTTGCCATCACGCATGACAGCGGCAGCTGTATCATCACAAGAACTTTCGATGCCAAGTATTAACATAATAAAACCGGTCGTAACTTTTCAGCAAGAGATAAGAGCTGTTACTCTTCTTCGTTGTTTTCGTGGTTGGCCGGATAAGAACCAAGCCACTCAAAATAAGATGATTTACTCTGAAGAAGCTTACAGGCTTTGCTGATTTTCTCATCTTCAATATGACCAATCATATCGAGAAAAAAGAGGTATTTCCACTGTTTTCCTTTTATGGGGCGGGATTCAAGTTTTGCGAGGTTGATGCCTTCCTGGGAGAGAATTGTGAGGATCTCATTTAATGATCCAGGCTTGTCCACCAGCCCGATTAGCAACGATGTCCTGTCATCTCCTGAGGCATTTGGCGATTCATTGCCTATAACGAGAAATCTTGTGGTGTTGCCGCTATAATCTTCTATTCCCTTGACGACTACCTGGAGATCATAGGTCTTAATAGCCAGTGATGATGCAATTGCTCCAATGTTCGGATTTTTTGAAGCCATTTCAGCTGCTGCACCTGTAGAAAAAACGGGCAGGGTAGGGATAGACGGCATATGTTTGCGAAGCCACTCACGGCACTGTGCAAGCGGCTGTGAATGTGAAGCTACGGTTTGGATGTCGTCAATGTTTCCCGATTTACAGACAAGATTATGAACGATCGGAAGGCGTACTTCACCACAGATTTTCACTTTATATTTCATAAAGGAATCAAGGGTTGAAAAAACAGAACCTTCGATTGAGTTTTCTACCGGGACAATACCATATTGAACACGGTTTTTTTGAACTTCAGAAAAAACTTCATCAATGGTTTCCAGTGGCTTGTATGCTGCGGAATGACCAAAATATTTCACCCCTGCCAGATGGGTGAATGTGGCCTCTGGTCCAAGATAGGCTACTTCCGCTTTTTTCTGGCTGAGACGGCAGGTAGTGATGATTTCATGAAATATGGAATGGACAGCCTTTTCAGGAAATACTCCGTTGTTGAGTTCTTTAAGGCGCTTATAGATAGCTCTTTCGCGTGAAGGGTCCCATTTGGCACGTTTGCTTTCGTCTTTCAGTTTGCCGATTTCTTTGGCATAACCAAGCCGTTCTTTCAGTAAACTGAGAATTGTTTCATCTATTCGATCTATATTTTCTCGTACTGTTTCTATTGTTAAGGGTTGTTCTTTTGTCATTATGTAAACCTGGAAAAATAAAAGTGAAAGAGTGAGAATTATGAATGGTAGAACTTAGGTGAAACAAAAAACTATGTCAAGCCGTAAAAAAGATTGTTATATGGTAGCCGTACATGAAAAAATAGACTATTTAGCTTGAAGTTGCAGAACCTTTTCAAGACAAAGAGAGCATAGAATGAAAGACATAAAGACATATGACGAAATAAATGCACGGATTGAAGCGGGTAACGCTGTAATCGTTACCGCTGAAGAAATGATCGGCATAGTGAAAGAAAAAGGTGCCTCACAGGCTGCCCAGGAGGTTGATGTCGTCACTACCGGAACCTTCAGTCCTATGTGTTCATCTGGTTTGCTGTTTAATTTTGGTCAGATGACCCCGACTATCAAGGCCTCGAAGGTTTGGCTTAACAAGGTTCCCTGTTATGCCGGCCTCGCTGCTGTTGATGCATATATCGGCGCTACTGAACCGTCTGAAGATGATCCTCTGAACAAGGTCTATCCAGGGACATTCAGCTACGGCGGCGGACATGTTATAGAAGATTTGCTGCTGGGAAAAAAGGTCTTTCTTGAAGCTAAGGCATATGGAACAGACTGCTACGCCGGCAGGAAGATGAAAAAATATGTAACGCTTGATGATCTCCCTCACGCCTTGCTTTGCAACCCGCGAAACTGCTATCAGAACTATAACTGTGCAGTGAATATGACCGATAAGACCGTCTATACATATATGGGAATGCTTAAGCCTGATTGCGGCAATGCTTATTATTGCAGTGCCGGTGAGTTGAGCCCGCTATTTAACGATCCATGCTATAAGACAATCGGTATAGGAACGAGGATATTTCTTGGCGGCGGCATAGGCTATGTAACCTGGCATGGAACCCAGCATAATCCAAATGTTGAAAGAACCCCGGGCGGGGCACCGAAGACACCGGCTGGTACGCTGATGGTCCAGGGCGACTTAAAACAGATGAGTGCTGATTATATTAAAGCTGTGTCTATTCCGGGCTACGGCAATTCACTTGCGGTGGGTATGGGAATCCCGATTCCAATATTAAATGAAGAAATGGCAATGTATACTGCTGTTTCAAACAAGGATCTGTTCACACAGGTTATTGATTACGGGCATGACTATACAAACAGAATTGCAAGAAGTTACGGTGAAGTGAGTTATGAGCAGCTGCAGTCCGGAACGATTACTGTCAATGGAAAAGATGTCCCGACTGCACCGCTTTCAAGTATTTACATGGCGCGGAAGATTGCAGAAGAATTAAAAGCAAAGATTCAAAAAGCTGAATTTTTCCTGAGCAGGCCTGCTCAATTGCTGCCAGACGGAAGGTAACTGGCTATTTAAGAACAAAGTCTGTTCTTTTTTGGCGTTGAACAGGCATTGTTCTTATCTACTAACGATTATTTGCATTAAAAACTTTTTTCAACGAAGACGAATCCAGCTGCGTCCTGTTTTGCATCAGAAGCTTGTCAAAAAGAAACGTACGAGTTCCTTTACCGTTAGTTCCAGCCGTTTTTAACCATATTCGCATACTACATAAAGTCTTTTCTTTCTGGTACTAGAGGCCTGCGTAGAAGAGTTCTGAAAGTATCTAACACACTGTTGATACAAGATAAATTCAACCTGTTAAGATTGCTGATAAAAATAATTTACAATATTGTTCAGCGGCTTCTAATAAAAAAAACAACTTTTCTATAAAATTAAGCGATTTAGTGCTTGATATGTGGTCAGGTATAAATTATGCTGTTTTGGTTTTCGGGCTGTATGACCCACAAACAAAGGATTGTGGAACAAAACCACGGTCGCTGAAAGTTGTTTTTCTTTTGACAATTTATTATCGGTTTGGTTAAACAATCATACTCTAGGAGAAAGGAACAACGTCTGTTGTCCTGTTACTGAAAAGAAAGAATTAGCAGGGAGGAAAACATGAACAAGAAGGAACTCATTGAGAGCATCGCCAGTGCTGCAGATATCAGTAAAGCAGCAGCAGAAAAAGCTTTAAACGGAACCCTTGCAGCTATTGCTGATACTCTTAAAAAAGGTGACAAAGTTACCTTGGTTGGGTTTGGTACTTTTTCTGTTTCAAAGCGTGAATCACGCCAGGGACGTAATCCTCAGACTGGCAAAACCATCAAAATTCCAGAAAGTTGCAAAATTCAAAGCTGGCAGCAAGCTGTCTGATGCGATCAACTAGTCTCTCAGGTTTTACTTCCTGATCAAAAGCTTCGAGTTATCTGAATTTATATAGACGTAACAAAGAAAAGTACGAGAAAAAGCAAATTAGTTACCGGTTATATAAAAGCACACGAGGGCTGATGAATAGAGCAAAAAAGGCTATTCCCTAAAAGGGATAGCCTTTTTTTATTGGTGAAATGTTACGATCCGGTTACACAACAGGCGCATGCGCGGCAGCAGCAAGCAAGGCTGCCGTCCATTATTTGCTTACAGGGTCTGTCTTAGAAGAGGTTACAATACCTTTTCCTGAAGGGCAGCGAGTGACGTTTTCTGTTTATTCTTCTGACATTCTTGCAGAGGATCATTCAGAAACTGCTGCAAGTATCATTAAAGATGCAGGTGATGATCCGGATGTCACAAACGGTATTGAAATCAAGGTGATCGCATCATTTTCGACCTGTGCTGGAATTGTTCTTGGCGAAAGACTCATGCTCTGTGGAGGAGAGGGGGTCGGGATTGTCACCAAAGCAGGTTTAGCTGTCAATATCGGCGAACCTGCCATCAACCCGGTGCCAAGAGAGATGATAAAAAAAGCTGTTTATGAGGTACTTGATCAGTATCGGTCAAAATCGGCAAGTACTATCTTCCTCACGATTACCGTTCCTGAGGGTAGAAAAGTCGCAGAAAAAACACTGAATGATCGCCTTGGTATTGTCGGTGGTATTTCGATTCTGGGAACCACGGGAATCGTCAAACCCATTTCTTCTAAGGCATGGACTGATACCATCCTGACATCCATGCAGGTAGCTGAAGCTAACGATCGTGAAACAATAGTTCTGTCTACCGGACGTACATCTGAGAGCGGTTTCCTTCAAGCCTGTCCTGTTCCTGAAGAATCTCTTGTTATGATGGGGGATTATCTGCAATTTTCTCTGGAAAATGCTAGAAATTATAAATTTAGAAAAATCATCTATTCAGGGATGTGGGCCAAAGTTTTAAAGGGCGCTATGGGCTATAAAAACACCCATGTAAGAAACGGTGCTTTGTCTATAGCCGAGGCTGTTGATTTTCTGCGCACAGTCGGTCTGGATGAAACTCATGAAAAAGAATTGAAAAAGTGTAATTCAGCAAGAGAAATTTATGAAAAGCTCCTCCAGATAGACGGCGGCCTGCTCATTAAAGAAGTATGCATATATGCTGCAGAACGTTTCTCTCAACTAAGTGGAATACCTGTTGAAATCGTTCTTGTCACGCCCAAGAAAGAAATTGCCGTCTGGATAAAAGGTAGCGTATGAGCCAAAGCAATCTCATATTCATCATAGGGTTGTCCGGGCAAGGTATAAATGATGAAAAAAAGGCATTGCTTAATACCTGCTGTGCTCTCTTCTGCGCCGAAAAATATAGCAGTACGCTATGTGATGTGCTGGGGGGAGGAATCCTGTCAGACGCTATTTTTCCAATAACACCAATGGTAGATTTGTTTGACAATATCCAGAAAAAACTGCAAAGCGGAAACGTTGCAGTGATCGCCAGCGGAGACCCCTTATTTTTTGGTATAGGGAAAAAGCTCTGTCTGCATTTTGGTGCTGATCGTGTCAGAATCTATCCGGACCTTTCTTACATGCAAATTGCATTTTCCAGATTTAAAATCAACTGGGATGATGCAGAGATTGTTAGCCTACACGGTAGAAAGGGCAACCTTTCTGCACTAGACCTTCAGAAAGATAAATGGTGTTTTTTTACTGACGATATTAATACTCCGCAACTTATTGCGCGGCATTTTCAGAATATGGGTGACGCATCTTCGTATAAAATGCATGTTGCTGAGAATCTGAGCTTTGAAAATGAATATCTGTTTTCCGGATCCTTGGATGAAATTCTTGTCCATCGAACCTTTTTAAGTCCTAACATCGTGATACTTGTTAGGCAGGAACTTGCTTCGGAAAAGCATAACCCGGTTATATTCGGGTTAAAAGAGTCAGATATTGATCATTCCAGGGGTCTTATTACTAAAAATGAAATAAGAGCGGTATCCATTCATCAGCTGTCATTGCCGGCAATAGGGGTGTTTTGGGATGTGGGAGGCGGGTCAGGTTCGATTAGTATTGAGGTCGCAGGTATTGCCCCGCACCTCCAGGTTTATTGTGTGGAAAAGAAGGTCGAGGAAGAGGAAAACATCCATATAAACCGCAACCGGTTCCAGAGAAACAATATGATTATAATTCAGGGGGAAGCGCCTGTGTCACTGGCGAACCTTCCGACACCGGATAGGATCTTTATTGGAGGCAGCGGGGGACGTTTGAAAGAAATTGTAGAATATTGTTGTTCCAGATTGAATAAGGGCGGAAAAATTGTCATTAATTGTGTTCTTAAAGAAAATGCAGACCTTGCTCCCAAGCTGTTGTTCGATAATGGACTTAGAGTTGAAATCAGTGAAGTATCTGTCAGACGTATCGGTTATCCTGATCAGGAAGCAACTGTTTATAACCCTATAACTATTATCACCGGGTCATTATCTCAATGAGCTTTAAAAAAAATACAGTCTATTTTGTCGGTGCAGGTCCAGGTGATGTGGAACTCATTACAGTAAAAGGAGCTCGTCTTCTAGAAAAAGCTGATCGGATTATCTATGCCGGCAGCTTGGTAAACCCGGAGCTGTTTTCTTTCAGCACCTGTGAAAAATATGATTCTAAAGGACTTCATCTTGACCAGATAGTTGAGCTGATGGAAGATGGTGTAAGAAAAAAACAGCTGGTTGTCCGACTTCATACCGGAGACCCTTCTGTCTACGGGGCCATCAAGGAGCAGATGGATCAGCTGGATAAAAGAAATATTCAATACGAAGTTGTGCCTGGGGTGAGTTCGGCTTTTGCGGCTGCTGCCAGTCTTAAGAAAGAACTGACCTTGCCGGAAATAAGCCAAACTGTAATTATTACACGTATGGCAGGCAGGACCCCTGTTCCTGCAGGTGAGTCAATACAGTCACTTGCCTCTCACAAGGCGACCATGATGATTTTCCTTTCGGTCGGTATGATCGATGATGTTGTAAAAGCATTGGTTGCAGGAGGCATGGAAAAGCAAACGCCGGTCTATGTGGTTCAAAAAGCCAGCTGGGATGATGAGCTAGTTATAGGAGGGACCTTGGAGACCATTAGTAAGCTTGTTGAGCGTGAAAACATCAGTAAAACAGCAATGATATGCGTTGGTCGAGTTTTTGCTGATAAACCGGCAGAGTATATGTCGAAGCTATACGATAAATCATTCAGTCACGGAACAAGAGAGTCCTCAAATGAGTAATAAAGGCTTGATTTCAGTTTTTACCGGAAACGGTAAGGGGAAAACCAGTGCCGCTCTCGGTTTGATGCTCCGCTCTTCAGGATATGGAAAGAGGGTGTGCATGATCCAGTTTATTAAAGGGGACTGGAAATGCGGTGAACATGAAGGAGTTAAACACCTTGAAGGCCTTGCAGAAATACATGCCATGGGCAAGGGTTTTACCTGGAAATCAGATGATATCGAAAAAGATATAGCCTTGGCAAAAGAAGCCTGGGCATTTGCGAGTAAAAAGATACAGGAAGAAGCGTTTTCTATGATCATCCTTGATGAGTTGACGTATCTCATCAAATATAAGATGGTTGAAGAACAGGATATTATTAATGTTTTAAAAAATAAACCTGAGAATCTGCATATTGTCATAACCGGCAGAGATGCCAGTGACGGATTGATAGCTCTTGCTGATCTGGTGACTGAAATGAAAGAAATTAAACATCCCTACAAGAAAGGGGTTCCTGCACAGCAGGGTTTCGATTATTAAGAAATATGAACTAATAAAAGCGGCTGTTTCCCTTCTTCAGAAGAATAAGAGCAAACGGCTTTATGTTATAAGTTTTGCTTTAAGGATAGAAAGAAGATGATCACATTACTTGATTACGGTGCTGGAAATATCCGCAGCGTAAAAAACGCAATCAGTTTACTTGGGTTTGAAGTTAAAACTGTTGAAAAACCACAGGATATTATAGATGCCGAGAAACTTGTTTTCCCAGGTGTTGGGAACTTCGGCCAAGTAATGAACAGACTTCAGCGAGACGGCTTTGTTGAACCTCTTATCCAGCGTATAAATGAAGACAGGCCGATGCTTGGTATCTGTGTAGCGCTGCAGACCTTTTTTGAAGGAAGTGAAGAAAGTCTAGGGGCGAAAGGTCTTGGGGTAATTCCCGGCATGGTGAGAAAATTCAGTGCAAAACCGCTTTCAGTTCCGCAGATAGGATGGAATGGTGTCAAACTACATAAGGAATCCGCTTTATTTGATGGTTATTACGGAGAAAAGTTCTATTTTGTGCACTCATTTTATGCTGCACCAAGTAACGAAAACAGAGACTGGATTTTAGCCACAAGTGATTATGGAAGTGAATTTATCAGCGGGGTAAGCCGCGGCAATGTGACGGCCTTTCAATTTCACCCTGAAAAATCGGGTAATGCTGGCTTGCGGCTGCTGGAAAAATTCCTGCAGGGAGACGGAACTGCAATACACATCGAGAAGCGCCCTGAAGACTACACCACAAAGATCGCTAAAAGAATTATTGCCTGTCTTGATGTCCGTACGAATGATCAGGGTGATCTTGTTGTCACCAAAGGCGATCAGTATGATGTTCGTGAAAAGGGAGAGGTGAGAAACCTTGGAAAACCCGTAGAAGTCGCCAAACGATATTATGATGAGGGGGCTGACGAAATCACCTTTTTGAATATCACCGGATTTAGAGACTTTCCGATGAAAGATCAGCCGATGCTTGAAGTCCTTGAACGAACCTCGCAAAACGTGTTTGTCCCCCTTACTATTGGTGGAGGCATTCGTGAATTTACCGATACCGACGGCCGTCACTACACAGCTCTTGAGGTTGCTTCTGAATATTTTAGATCCGGAGCGGACAAAATCTCCATCGGATCAGATTCAGTAATGACGGTTGAGGAATATCTCAAAACAGGCAAGAAAACCGGCAAAAGTGCTATAGAACAGATTTCAATGGCATATGGTGCGCAGGCTGTGGTTATTTCAGTAGATCCGAGAAGGGTTTATGTTAAAAGTCCGGACGACACGGCGCACAGTGTTGTCAAAACTTCCGTTCCAGGCCCTCAGCAGGAGGAATACTGCTGGTTCCAGTGTACCGTCAAAGGCGGACGGGAAGGCCGTGATATAGATGTTATCCAGCTGGTAACTGTCTGCGAAGCACTTGGTGCAGGCGAGATACTGCTCAACTGCATCGACAAAGACGGCACCAATAGCGGCTATGATCTCGAGTTGATCAATCATGTCAAAGCAGCTGTTACGATTCCAGTAATAGCCTCATCGGGAGCTGGAAAGGCTGATCACTTCGTTGAGGTTTTCCAGAAGAGCAGTGTTGAAGCTGCTCTGGCAGCAGGTATCTTTCACAGAAAAGAGGTCCCAATTGCTGAAGTGAAAGTCGCTTTAAAAGATGCACATATAGAAACGCGTTAGAGCTTTTTTTTCGCATGCGAATGCAATTCAGCAAAAAAAAAGCGCTGTCCTTTTTCCTGCTGATACCATTTTTTATCATCGCAGTGCTTGTTATTCTGCTCGTTTATCAAGCAACTTACTATAATGGTGTCAGCAGGCTCTCAACGCAGGGAAAATACACTCTTGAGCTCTATATCACCTATCTGCAGGGGATGTTAGGGAAATATGAGAGCCTGCCTCAGCTCCTTACAAATGACGATCTGCTCGTAAAAAGCCTGCTGAATCCCGGCAGCCGTGAACGAATTTCTGAACTTAACCGGTACCTGGAAACAATCAACAGCGTTTCCGGCACAAGCGACACCTATCTGATGGACAAAGAAGGGTTGACCATTGCTGCCAGCAACTGGCAGGATGAACGACCTTTTGTTGGCAGGAACTTTTCTTACAGACCTTATTTTAAATCTGCTATGCGCGGTGAGCTTGGCCGATACTTCGCTCTGGGAACGACCTCAAGTAAACGTGGATATTATTTTGCATACCCGGTTCGCAAGAACAATGAAATTCTCGGCGCCGTGGTTGTTAAAGTCAGGGTCGAAGACGCTGAAGAAAAATGGCGGCACCTTGACCAGGAATTAGTCGTGCTTGATCCGGACGGAGTTGTCTTTATAACCACAAATCCCGATTGGCGATATAAGGTTATCGGAAAATTGATGCAAAGCAGCAAAGAGCGGATAGAAAAAAGCAGACGTTACCCGGTTGAAAGGCTAAGCTCTCTTGAAATGAACACTATAGAGGAGCTTGCTGATGCCGAAATAGCAACCTTCAATTCAGAGCAAAAGGGTGCTGAACACAAATATCTTATTCAGTCTGCAAGAATGGCTGAAGCCGGATGGTACGTAAAGATATTGTCGGAAATGACACTGGTTGAAAAAAGCGCACTGCATAGTGCTTTTTATACACTGTTGATAGAATTGTTGATATTTGTCACTGGCTTGCTGTTCATACACCGTCATAAAAGGCTTACCCAATTAAAACGCTACGAGTTGCAGACCAGAAAAATGCTCCAGCAATCCAATGAGGAGCTTGAAAGCAGGGTTTTGATCCGGACTGCAGAGCTGACCGAAACCAACAAGCGGCTGACAAGGGAAATTCAGGACAGGGTAAAAGCTGAAGAGGAGCTGCAGCAAACAAGAGATGAGCTTCTGCATGCGGCAAAACTCGCTGCACTTGGGCAGATGTCTGCCGGTATCAACCATGAAATGAACCAGCCTCTGGCCGCTATCAGAAGCTATGCAGACAATGCAAAACTGTTTCTCGAAAAAGAACGTTTCGAAGACACGCTGTGGAATCTTGAACAGATTGCCGAGCTTACAGAACGTATGGGGCAGGTAGTTGCCCAGCTCAAGCTCTTTTCAAGAAAATCCAGCGGGAAAATTGTCCGAGTGCCTCTGCATGATGCTCTCGATGGCGCTCTTGAAATTCTACGTACCAGCATTTCCAAGCTTCATATACATTTTGATGTCAAACTCGAACCTGAGAGTGTAGAAGTAATGGCGAACAATGTGCTGCTTCAGCAGGTCTTCGTTAATCTGATCACCAATGCAATTCACGCTGTTGAAGGCCGCGAACAGCCTGAGATTGAAATCAGATCCAGAAGCCGGGATAAGAAAGTTTTTATTCTAGTCAGGGACAATGGTGTAGGGATACCTGATGACAAACTGAAACAAATCTTTGAACCCTTTTATACAACAAAGCTCACAGGACAGGGACTGGGGCTTGGCTTGACAATAACTGAGAGAATTTTAAAAGAAGTTGGCGGTGCAATATACATTGCTTCAAGCCCGCAGGGAACTTCCGTTGAGCTTGTTCTTAATGAAGCCAAAGAGTGATATATGGAACGAACAGTCATATTTGTAGATGATGAAAAACATATTCGGCAAGCTAACCGGCAAACGCTTGAGCTTGCCGAACTTCCTGTCAGATGTGAAGAAACAGCGGAAAAGGCCCTGGAAATAATTTCTGCCGATTGGCCTGGTGTTGTCGTCTGTGATATTCGGCTTCCGCATATGAGCGGTCTTGAATTTCTTGTTAAGGCACAGGCCATCGACAAGGATTTGCCGGTTATTCTTATTACCGGCCATGGTGATATTTCTACTGCGGTTAATGCCATGCGAGATGGCGCATATGATTTTATAGAAAAGCCGTATTCTTCAGAGCGGCTTGTAAAAACCGTTGAAAGAGCTCTTGAAAAAAGAATCCTGACACTTGAAAACAGAAAGTTGAGAAGGGAGCTTGAGGTGCAGAGTACTCCCGGCCCGCGTATAATCGGGGTGACGCCTGCCATGGATAAACTCCGCGAAACCATAGGGCAGGTGGCTGATACCGGAGCCGATGTATTAATACTGGGGGAGACGGGGACCGGCAAGGAGCTCGTTGCCCGGTCGCTTCATGAGCAAAGCAGGAGAAGAACGAAAAACTTTGTCGCGGTTAACTGCGGAGCCGTGTCTGAGTCTATTATTGAAAGTGAATTATTCGGCCATGAGGCCGGAGCTTTTACCGATGCAAAAGCACTGCGTATCGGTAAATTTGAGTTTGCTAATGGTGGTACGCTGCTGCTTGACGAAATTGAATCGATGCCGTTGCGAACACAGATTCATCTTTTACGTGTTTTACAGGAGCGCAGTCTTGAACGGCTTGGATCTAACACGCAGATTGATATTGATCTTCGGGTAGTGGCGGCATCGAAGGTTGATCTGCTTGAGGCTTCTCTTGTTGGAAAATTCCGTGAAGATCTATATTACAGACTGAATGTCGTCTGTCTTGAAATTCCTCCTCTCAGAGAACGGCGTGAAGATATTCCGCTCTTGTTTCACCATTTTATTCTTGTAGCGAGCCATCGATATCAGCGTGAGGCACCGGTTCCGTCTTCAAGTCAGCTTAACGGTTTGATGGCCTACTCTTGGCCGGGCAATGTCCGTGAACTGCGGAATCTTGCCGAAAGGTATGTGCTGCTGGGGAGTCAAAGCAACTGGTCGTTTGACCACCTGCTGCCCGGCGCGCAGATGGAAGCTGCCAAAACCCTTAACCAGCATGTAGAAGTTTTTGAACGGAGTCTTATAGAACAGGCTCTTGCTGCCTGCGATGGTTCCATCAAAGATGTTATGGAGTCATTAGGCGTTCCGCGGAAAACATTATCTGACAAGATGAGAAAATATGGTCTTGATAAAAGTGACTATAAATAATCACCTTTTTACAGCAAGATAAAATTGGCGGTTTTCCCGCATGGGAAAAGAAGATATGCGCGGAAAAACGCCAATTTTAGAGATGCTTTTCATAAATATTTCTGAATCAATCAGCTATCTTCCTGACTTTACGTTTTTGTTGCAGACTGGCTTGTATTTTGCTAATGCTAGGTAATTCGTTAATCTGGATGAGGTCTCATTTAGATTACATAACCAAACATTTTTGAAAGGAGGAGTCGATTATGTTTAAAAAAGTAGGAAAGCTGCTGTTGGGTGCTGCAGTAAGTTCAATGCTCATCACAGGTATTGCCTGTGCCAGCCCGATCGTTATCAAGTTCAGCCATGTTGTTGCTGAAGACACCCCTAAAGGCATGATGGCCAACAAATTCAAGGAGCTTGTTGAACAGCGTCTTGCAGGAAAAGTTGAAGTAGAGGTTTTTCCAAACTCTCAGCTTTTCAGTGATGACAAGGTTCTTGAGGTAATGCTTCTTGGTGATGTGCAGATTGCGGCACCAAGTCTTTCCAAATTCGAGCGATACAGTAAAAAACTTCAGATTTATGATCTGCCGTTTCTTTTTAAAGACATGGCTGCTGTAGATAGATTCCAAAGCTCACCAGCCGGTCAGCAGCTGCTTTCATCCATCAGTGACAGCGGAATCCTCGGTCTGGGCTATCTGCACAACGGTATGAAGCAATTCTCAGCCAGCAAGCCACTGAAAGTTCCTGCAGATGCAGCAGGATTGAAATTCAGGATTATGTCTTCAGACGTACTGGCAGAACAGATTGAAGCTCTTCATGCAACCCCATTGAAGAAGCCTTTTTCAGAGGTTTTCACTCTGCTTCAAACCAAGGCTATCGACGGTTGTGAGAACCCGTATTCCAATATCTTTACTCAGAAATTTTTTGAAGTTCAGCCATATATCACCGAATCCAATCACGGCGTACTTGACTACATGGTTATTACCAGCACCGAGTTCTGGAACGGACTTCCTGATGATATCAGAGCAGAGGTGAAGAAGGCTCTCGATGAGTCAATCGCCTATGGTAACAAGATTTCAGAAGAAAAGGCTGTAGAGGACAAAGAGAGCATCATCGCTTCAAAACGTTCTGAGATCATCACCCTGACTGACGAAGAGAGAGCACAATGGGTTGAAGTAATGAAACCTGTCTGGAAAAAATTCGAAAATAATATCGGAAAAGAACTCATCGACGAAGCATACAACGCGAATCAAATGTAATTTGGCACAATCGATGAACTAAAATCGCAGGGTAGGGAGCAATTTGCTCTCTATCCTGTTCTAATTGGGGGTCTGATATGTTTTTCAGAATTGTGAATCAGGTGGAAGAAGCCATCATCTGCCTGCTTCTCGTTGCAACAACACTCCTGGTATTTATGGATGTTGTTATGAGATTCGGATTTAACAGTGGTTTTTTATGGTCCCAGGAGCTTACTTTGCTTTTATCTGCATGGTTTGTTCTCTTTGGAGCCTCTTACGGTATTAAAGCTGGTTCACATATCGGCATGGACGCGTTTGTTAAACTTTTCCCGATTGCCGGTCAAAGGATACTTACTTCCATCGCATGTGTTGTCGCGCTCGGCTATTGCGGACTCGTCATGTATGGCAGCTGGATATATCTCGCCAAAATGAAAAAAATAGGTATAAACCTTGAAGATTTGCCTATTCCTACCTGGATTGCACATTCCATGCTTTTTATAGGCTTTGTTTTTCTCTCTATACGACTCTTGGAGGTGCTGTGGAGCGTGGTCACCGGAAAAGCGACAAGTTTCAAACATGCTGATGAAGCAAAAGAGAGCATGGTGATTGTTGAAGAATTAACAGGAAAGGGGGCTAAATAATGACTACTGCTGCTCTATTTATTCTCCTTTTCGGCTGTATGCTGATAGGTATGCCTATTGCCCTGGCATTAGGTCTTTCGAGTTTAGCTACAATCCTGATGTTCTCGCACGATTCACTGGCTTCAATCGCGCTGAAGCTTTTCGAAGCACTTTCCGGACATTACACGCTACTTGCCATACCGTTTTTCATCCTTTCTTCCGCATTCCTTTCAACGGGAGGAGTTGCAAAACGAATCATTCGTTTTGCCATGAGCCTCGTCGGTCATATTCGGGGTGGGATTGCAATGGCCTCGGTAATGGCCTGTATGATTTTTGCTGCGGTATCCGGCTCTTCACCTGCCACTGTCGCTGCAATCGGTTCAATTGTTATAGCGGGAATGGTAAGAGCCGGTTACCCGGAAAGTATTGCCGCAGGTGTAATCTCGAATGCCGGAACTTTAGGTATTCTTATTCCGCCTTCCATCGTTATGCTGGTTTATGCGGCCGCGACCTCTGTTTCAGCAGCAAGAATGTTTATGGCTGGTTTCATTCCGGGTATTCTGATGGGGCTTATCCTGATGGTGGCCATTTATATTGTTGCAAGGGTCAAAAATATACCATGTCAGCCGTGGGGTGGTTTTAAGGAAATAGTAACCTCGGGCTTCAGTGCCCTCGGCGGTCTGATGCTGATTATCATTGTACTTGGTTCTATTTACGGAGGTGTAGCCAGCCCTACAGAGGCAGCGGCGGTATCTGCCGTTTATGCGTTTTTAGTTGCAGTCTTCGGCTATAGAGATATGGGGCCGCTTAAGAACACTCCCTGGCTAATGAAAGGTGAAAACGTTGTTTCAGCCCTCTTCAGAAACACCATTCAGATGATCATTGCCGTTCCGAAATGCGTCTATGACCAGGATATTCGCAAGGTTGTTCTTGATGCAAGCAAAGTATCAATTATGCTGCTCTTTATCATTGCAAATGCGATGCTCTTTGCACACGTATTAACCACTGAAAGAATTCCGCACCATATCGCAGAACTTATTGTTCAATGGGGACTTTCACCATGGATGTTCCTTATCGTTGTGAACATACTGCTTCTGGCCGCAGGCAATTTCATGGAACCATCAGCGATTTTGCTTATCATGGCTCCGATCCTTTTCCCTATCGCGATGAAACTTGGAATTGATCCTATTCATCTTGGTATTATCATGGTTGTAAACATGGAGATTGGTATGCTTACTCCCCCTGTAGGCTTGAATCTCTTTGTTACTGCAGGTATTACCGGAAAATCGATTGGATGGGTAATCAAAGCTGCCATGCCTTGGCTCAGTCTGCTGCTCCTGTTCCTTGTCTTAATTACCTATATTCCAGAAATTTCTCTGTTCCTGCCGGAATATATTGATAAAATGAAAGGCTACTGATTCAAGACTTTTGTTCAGGATAAAAAGATGCTGCCTCGTTGTGAGGCAGCATCTTTTTTTTTATCAAATTTTATAATTTTTACTCTGGTGAAAAGTTCTTTAATCCGTATACTTTAGTTTATACATTAACTTTAACCCGGATAAAAACATGGAAAAAATACGAGTGAAACGCATTTTATACACGACGGATCTGGGTAAACACACCAGGCCGGTTTTTAGATCAGCTCTCACTATGGCCGATCAGTTTGCGGCAGAAGTCATAGTGCTTCATGTTGTCGAGCCGATAAGCGCCACGGCTGAGACAGTAATTTCAACGTATCTTTCAGAGGCTATAGCCAAAGAAATCCGTAAAAGCGGCATGGAGGAAGTGCTCAGCAGATTGAAAGAACGTATCAAAAAGTTTTGCGAAGATGAGCAGTTAGTTAATCAATCTAACCCTGATTCTGTATCGGAAATACTTGTGATTACCGGTTCGCCGGCAGAAGAGATCCTGCGTATTGCCAAAGAATATGATGTTGACATGATTGTGATGGGCAAATCGAGCAAGAAAATCCATGGCCGGAAAGTCCTTGGCTCGACAGCAAGGAGGGTGAGCAGATATGCTGAAACCTCGGTTTTTATCGTTTCAAACAGGTAGGAAATAGATGAGTGAAAAAAAACATGTTGTTCTGGCTTCACCAAGGGGGTTTTGTGCCGGTGTTGTCCGGGCAATAGAAACTGTCAAGCTGACGATTGAAAAGCATGGCAGTCCGGTTTATGTTCTCCATGAAATAGTTCACAACAAACACGTTATTCAAGAACTTGAGCAAAGAGGGGCTGTATTTGTTGAAGCCTTAAGTGATATTCCACAGGGTGAAATATGCATATTCAGTGCCCATGGTGTTTCAAAAGCTGTTGAAAATCGAGCAGCAGATCTTGGATTAAAAACAGTTGATGCCACATGTCCTCTTGTTTCAAGCGTTCATAAGGTAGTTGAAAAATATCATGCAGAAGACTTTGACGTCATTATTGTCGGGCACCACAAGCATCCTGAGGTAGAAGGGACCGCTGGGCGCGTGAAAGGGAATGTGCATGTCATATACACTGTTGAAGAAGCTGAAACAGTTGAAGTAAAAGATCAGAATAAAGTGGTCTTTGTTACTCAGACAACACTGAGTCAGGACGATCTCAAGGGCATAAAAGCTGTGTTGCTGAGTCGTTTTCCTTCCATTAAAGGGCAAACATCGAATATCTGTTTTGCAACAGAAAATCGGCAGAATGCGGTAAGACATCTGGCTAAGACAAGCGATGTGGTTTTTGTTGTCGGCTCAAAAAACAGTTCAAATTCAAACCGGCTTCGCGAGGTAGCTAACCGTGAAGGTTGTGACGCCTATCTGATAGATGATTATCAGGATATTGATATTCAGTGGCTTTATGGAAAATCCAGGATCGGTATTACTGCTGGAGCCTCGGCTCCTGAAAGGCTTGTACAGGGTGTTTTGCAGTGGCTTGCCGATAAATTTGAAATAGACATTGAAGAAATGTCAGGCAAAGAGGAGCGGGTTTCCTTCAACCCTGCCGAACTTCGATCATAAAATAAAAAAAGCCTTTTCAATCTTGTAGTTGAAAAGGCTTTTTTTTTATTTCTGAATACTCAGCTGATTAAATCAGCTGAGAGCTTCCTTGATGCGTTTCATTGCTTTTTCAACATTTTCATAGCTGTTGAATGCGGAAATTCTGATATAACCGTTACCGCAACTGCCGAAACCAGCGCCAGGAGTACAAACAACACCAGCTTTGTTGAGCAGCATATCAAAAAATGCCCAGGAATCCTGTTTGCCGTCAATCCAGATGTAAGGTGAGTTTACACCGCCGACAATGTCGTAGCCAAGAGCCGTCATTTCCTTTCTGACCAGAGCGGCATTACGCATGTAATAGTCGACAAGTTCTTTAGCCTGAGCATTTCCTTCTTCACTGTAAACTGCAGCCGCAGCACGCTGAACGGGATATGAAACTCCGTTGAATTTGGTACAGTGTCTACGGTTCCAGAGACTGTGGATTGAATGGGATTTGCCATTTCTGTCATAGGCTACGCACTCTTTCGGGACGACGGTGAAGGCACATCGTGTTCCTGTAAATCCGGCACTTTTAGAAAAACTTCTGAACTCAATAGCAACTTCTTTGGCACCCTCAATCTCGTAAATAGATTTTGGAAGCTCTTCATCCTGAATAAAAGCCTCATAGGCAGCATCAAATAAGATCAGCGCCTTATTTTCCCTTGCATAGTCAACCCATACTTTCAGCCCTTCTTTGGTAATCGTTGAGCCGGTCGGGTTGTTTGGAAAACAGAGATAGATGAGATCAACCGGTTCTTTCGGCAGATCCGGTACGAAATTGTTTTCTTTGGTTGAATCAAGATAAACAATTCCCTTGTATCGGCCGTTTTCAAACATATCGGTTCGTCCGGCCATTACGTTGGTGTCAAGATAAACAGGGTATACTGGATCGGGGATTGCAATGGTTATATCCTGACTGAACAGTTCCTGGATATTGCCGGTATCGCACTTGGCTCCGTCGCTGACGAAGATTTCGTCAGCAGCAATATCGGCTCCGCGTGATTGAAAGTCATTTTCGGCAATAGCCTTGCGTAAAAAATCATATCCCTGTTCAGGGCCGTATCCTCTAAAAGAAGCGTCATTGGCCATTTCATCAACAGCTGCATGGAAAGCCTCGATACACGCTTTAGGGAGTGAACGGGTTACGTCACCAATTCCAAGTTTAATGACCTCTTTATCAGGATTGGCCTGCTGAAACGCAGCGACGCGTTTTGCAATGTCAGAAAAGAGATAAGAAGCCTGTAACTTGAGATAGTGCTCATTAATAGTAATCATCAGTTAAATCTCACCGGGTAATATTTTTAAATGGTTTTTGTCGCATTATCTACTATATATAATGGATCTTGGCGAAATGCCATTCAGAATATAATGAGTTGATTTTTAGTGTCAACCAGTAATCAGAAAAACACGAAGCAGACTTAAAAAGGATTGATAATGTCTTCAGATAACCATCGCGTAAAATATAGAAAAGACTACACACCATGTCCTTATACAATAACCGATATAAAACTTGAATTTTTGCTTAAAGATGCTTTTACACGGGTTAAGGCTAAATCTTCTTTTATCACCAATCCGAAATCGGTTGAAAATATTGATTCTGTTTATCTCTTTGGAGAGGAGCTTAAGCTCATTTCTATCAAGATGAATGGTATTGAACTGAAAGAAAGTTCCTATACTGTTGACGCAAAAGGGATTGAAATCAGGAACCTGCCCGATCAGTTTGATCTTGAAATTGAAACCGAGATTGATCCTGACAGCAACACTTCGCTTGAAGGGCTTTACCGTTCAAGCGGCAACTACTGTACGCAGTGCGAGGCCGAAGGGTTCAGAAAAATAACCTATTATCTGGACAGACCCGATGTAATGGCCAGATTCACAACAAAGATTATCGGCAGCAAGGAAAAATGCCCGGTTATGCTATCAAACGGCAATCTTATCGAAGAAGGCAGCTTGAGCGATAACCGCCATTATGCAGTCTGGGAAGACCCGTTTCCGAAACCTTCTTATCTCTTTGCTCTGGTGGCCGGCAGGCTTGTCGCCATTGAAGATACATTTACTACCATGAGCAGAAGAGATGTAAAACTGCAGATTTTTGTTGAAGAAAGAAACAAAAATTATTGCAAACATGCCATGGTTTCTTTGAAGAAATCAATGAAGTGGGATGAAGAGGTGTTCGGCCTGGCATACGATCTTGATCGTTACATGATTGTTGCCGTTGACGATTTTAATATGGGAGCGATGGAAAATAAGGGCTTGAATATCTTCAATTCAAAATATGTTCTTGCCTCGACCGAAACAGCAACCGATCAGGATTATCTCGGTGTTGAAGGTGTTATTGCCCATGAGTATTTCCATAACTGGACTGGAAACCGTGTAACCTGTCGCGACTGGTTTCAGCTCAGCCTCAAAGAGGGATTAACGGTTTTTCGTGATCAGGAGTTTTCCTCTGACATGAATTCACGTGCTGTCCAGCGGATTGATGATGTGAAAATCCTGCGTGATCACCAGTTCAGGGAAGATTCCGGCCCGATGGCACATCCGATCCGTCCTGACAGCTACGTTGAAATCAATAATTTTTATACGGTCACCGTCTATAACAAAGGTGCTGAAGTAATCCGTATGATTTACACCCTGCTCGGGGCAGACGGTTTCAGAAAAGGGATGGATCTGTACTTTAAGCGTCATGACGGGCAGGCTGTAACCTGTGATGATTTCGTCGCTGCCATGGCTGATGCAACTGGAGTCGATCTTTCCCAGTTCAGTCTCTGGTACTCTCAATCCGGCACACCTGAACTTACCATCGAGGAACGTTGGAATGAGGAGAAAAAGGAGTTGTCCCTGCTTATCAGTCAATTCTGTCCGGACACCCCCGGACAAACTGATAAAAAGCCGTATCACATGCCCCTGCGCATCTGTCTGTTAGGTGGCGACGGCTCTCCGCTTGAAGAAGAAACAATTCTTCATCTCAAGTGGGCCGAACAGAAGTTCACTTTCAAAAACCTTACAGAGAAACCTGTGGTTTCCTTTAACCGTTCTTTTTCGGCACCCGTTAAAGTTAAGGCTTTTCAATCCTCTGAAGATCTTGCCTTTCTCATGGCTCATGACAACGATGAGTTCAATAGATGGGAGGCCTCCCAGGTCCTTGCTTTAGAGCAGATCCTCAAGGCGTACTATCAGACAGAAAAAAATGCTGCTGTTGTGGTGGACCCTCTCTTCATTAAAGGAATTAAAGCGAACCTTAATGACAAGGTGAGTGACAAATCACTTCTCGCACAGGCGATAACTCTTCCATCCGAGATGTATCTTACCCAGCATCTGGTGGAAATAGATCCGGCCTGTCTTCATACAGCAAGAAAAGAAGTGATCCGGCAGATTGTTGATGCGCTTGAAGCAGATTTCCTTGATGTTTTTGATTCAAACCTTGAGCAGGGGGAGTATAAAATCGACAACGAATCAATAGGTAGAAGGCGGCTGAGAAACTGCTGCCTCAACTATTTAATGAGCAGAAGACAGGGGGCGGATGCCTATCTTGAACGTTGTTACGGCCAGTTTGTTGGAGCCGGCAATATGACCGATCAGGTCGCAGCTCTGAAAGAGCTTGCCGATCTCGATGATTGTGAGGTGAGGAGCAAGGTTCTCGATTCGTTTTATAAAAAATGGAACAAAGATCCTCTGGTCATGGATAAATGGTTTACGCTGCAGGCGTTTTCAAGCCGTAAAAATTGCCTGCAGGATGTTATTGTGCTCATGGATAACCCAAGCTTTTCACTGGATAACCCAAACAAGGTACGTGCATTGATCGGAGCGTTCTGTTCTGGCAATCATGTTCGGTTTCATGATGAGAAGGGAAGGGGATATCAATTTCTTGCAGACCAGATCATCAAACTTAATTCGAAAAATCCGCAAATAGCTGCGCGAATGCTGAGCCCGCTGACCACCTGGAAACGATATAAAAAGGAATATAGCGACTTGATGAAATCCCAGCTCATCCGTATCTCAGAGACAGAAAACATTTCGGCGGATGTCTATGAGATTGTGAAAAAAAGTCTCTGATTCTAGTCTCTTTTGTGACAGAAAAGACAGCGATATTTGGGTGGATGTTTCTCAGAAAGTGGTGCGATGCCATTTTCTGAGTGACATTGTGCACAGCTTTTTTCTGCCTCTTTCTTTGATTCTATCTTATAAAAAGGCTCGTGAGTCTCATCATGTGGAAGTTTCGGCGTTGTTTCAGCCGGGGCTTTCAGTAAGAAGAAGAGCAGGGCTGCGGCAACGATGATAAATAAAATGTGCAGACCATTTTGTCTGGCTCTGCTTTTTGGTTTGTCTGTACTCATTATTTTGTCAATTCCAATTTTTCAAAGCCGATCAAACCAAGTCGCAGGGCCGCGATCATGAGTTCAGGCAGGACATGCTTTTTAAATGAAGATTTCCTAGTAATATCAACCATATGCTTGTGAGATGACCACTTCTGAACAAGGCCTGGATAAAGGCGAGGGTATCTTTTCGGTTCCCTAAGGTGCTTTGCCAGAAAATCCCCCATCAATATTGCCGCATTTATTCCTTCACCGGTAAGTGCTGATGTCATGCCGGCAGCTTCTCCGATCAGATACATGTTACCAAAATTCCATCCCTGATAATCATAGCTTATGCGTCTGGCTTTTACCGAGATATTCTCTGTCTGATACCCTCTGTGAGAAGCCCAGTTGATAAGGTTTGCTTTCAATTGTGCCGGTTTTAATACCCGTTTATCACAGTAAGCACCAATTGAAACTGTATCACGATGGGGAAAAATCCAGGCATAGCCATTGTCAAAATATTCAGGAGCAAAATGCCATTCCATCTTGTTAACTTTCTGGTCAAGGATGAAATGAATCCCTATGCCGAAATCCCGTACAGGAATTCCAAGATGCTTTCTGACAATGGAGCTTGCACCGTCAGCTCCGATAAGGGATTTATACTGGATAATATCGACTTCCTTGGTGATGCTATTCCGGGTTGCGACATGATGAGAAGTAATCTTTGAGACCATGGTGTTGAGCCGAATCTCGACGCCTAACTTTCTTGCCTGGTTTGCCATGTAGCTGCCAAGCTCTTCTCTGTCAATGGTAGCCAGCATGGGCTCAGCCGAAACAAGCTCAACTTCCTGAAGAGGGGTGAAGAGCTTTTGAGCGTGAAATTTGCGTTGGATAATATCTTCAGGCAGGTTCTGAAGCTGTCCGTTCCAGGTTATGCCCCCGGCACAGATTTTTTTTCCAATGGAGGGGTTACGCTCAAAAATAATAACATACTCACCGGCCCTGGCAAGCTCTTTGCCGCATTCCAGCCCGGCAGGGCCTGCCCCGACGATAACAATGGGTAGCTTGTCAAATGGCATATGGAATTGTTATATCACGCGCTGAGAGATTATTTTTTTGTTTCTGACAAAAATGCGGCTTTGGCATATTCGCGGTTTAATCTTGCAATGTTTCTGATCGATATCGACTTCGGACAGACAGCTTCACATTCTTTCGCGTTGCTGCAGTTGCCGAAACCTTCCTTATCCATAGCATCTATCATGGCAAGAGCCCTTGAATGTCTTTCCGGCGCCCCCTGAGGAAGCAGGCAGAGCTGAGATATCTTTGCACCAGTAAACAGCATGGCAGCACCATTAGGACAGCTTGCAACGCAGGCCCCACACCCGATACATGCCGCGGCATCCATGGCAAGTTCTGCTTTGTCTGAAGGTATCAAGATAGAGTTGCCGTCGATTGCCCCCCCGGTATTAGTTGAAACATAACCGCCAGACTGAATAATGCGGTCAAAAGCGGATCTGTCTATCATTAAATCCCTTTTGACGGGAAAGGCTCTTGAGCGGAACGGTTCTATAACAAGCGTATCTCCGGTGGAAAAGTTCCTCATGTGAAGTTGGCATAAGGTGGTTGCCTTTTCCGGGCCGTGTGCAACGCCGTCAATGACAGCCCCGCACATTCCACAAATGCCTTCACGACAGTCATGATCAAAAGCAACCGGAATCTTCCCCTCTCTGGTGAGTTTCTCGTTGAGAACATCAAGCATTTCGAGGAAAGAGGAGTCGGTGGAAATATTGTTGAGCTGATATATCTCAAATTCTCCGAGTGAATCGTTATCTTTCTGCCGCCAGATATTAAGGGTGAGGTCTATGGTAGCCATAATTTTCATTTCGTCGATAAAATTATTTATAACTGCGTTGACTTGGAGTCACATTCTCGAAAGTCAGCTCTTCTTTGTGAAATAACGGTTCTTTATCGTCTCCCTGATATTCCCAGACTGCAACGTGTGAATAGTTCTGGTCATCACGTTTTGCTTCATGTTCTTTGGTCTGACTCTCCTCGCGAAGATGGCAGCCGCAGGATTCTTCTCTGGTCAGCGCATCGCGAATCATGATCTCGCCAAACTCAAGGAAATCAGCGACCCTGCCTGCCCGTTCGAGGCTCTGGTTGAGATCATTTCCTTTGCCCGGGATATACACTCTGTCCCAGAATTCATCTCTGATTTTCGGCAATTCTTCAAGGGCTTTGGAAAGATCTTCCTTATTTCTTGCCATGCCGCAGTTATCCCATAACAACAAGCCGAGTTTCTTATGGATGTCATCAACAGTGATATGATCCTTAAAACCTTCATAGCTGTTTTTGAGCAGTTTATGAATCCGGTCGCCGACATTGTGTTTTGCTTCTCCAAATTCCTCCCGATCAGAACAAACCGTGCCAAGTTCTGTTGAACCGAAATAGTTGGCCAATGTATTGCCGATGATGAAATAACCGTCAGCCAAACCCTGCATAAGGGCGCTGGCTCCAAGTCTGTTTGCGCCGTGATCGGAGAAATTTGATTCGCCGAGTGCAAACAGGCCGGGAATCGTCGTCATCAAGTTATAGTCAACCCAGAGACCGCCCATGGTGTAGTGAACAGCAGGGTAGATCATCATCGGTTCTTTTTGGGGATCAGTATCTGTGATCTTCTCATACATCTGAAAAAGGTTACCGTATTTTTTTAATATGGTGTTTCCTCCGTCACGCTTGATAGCGTCGGCAAAATCAAGATAAACCGCCAGACCGGTTGTCCCCACTCCTTTGCCTGCATCACATTGCTCCTTGGCATTTCTGGAGGCAACATCACGAGGCACGAGGTTTCCGAAGGAGGGGTATTTCTTTTCAAGATAATAATCCCGCTCGTTCTCCGGAATATCAGCAGGTTTTCTTTCGTCCTTTGCTTTTACAGGAACCCAAACCCGTCCGTCATTTCTCAAACTCTCACTCATCAGCGTGAGCTTTGACTGGTAGGTGCCGTGGACTGGAATACAGGTTGGATGAATCTGAACAAAACATGGATTTGCGAAACCGGCTCCGTGCTTGTAGGCCCGCCAAGCAGCCGTAACATTGGATGACATGGCATTGGTAGAGAGAAAATAGGCGTTGCCATAACCGCCGGTTGCCAGAATAACCGCATCGGCATGATGTTTTTCAAGCTCTCCGTTCTTCATGTTGCGGGTGATAATACCGCGGGCCTTACCGTCAACGACGACAAGATCCATCATCTCACGCCGGGTATACATTTTTACCTTTCCGGAGTGAATTTGTCTGGAAAGCGCTCCGTAGGCTCCAAGCAGCAACTGCTGTCCTGTCTGACCACGGGCATAAAATGTCCTGCTCACCTGGGCCCCGCCAAACGAACGATTGGCAAGTGTGCCGCCATATTCTCTGGCAAAGGGGACCCCTTGCGCAACGCACTGATCGATAATGTTGTTGCTCACCTGAGCAAGACGATACACATTTGCTTCACGAGATCTGAAGTCACCGCCTTTTATGGTGTCATAAAAAAGCCTGAAGACTGAGTCGCCATCATTCTGATAGTTTTTTGCAGCATTTATACCGCCTTGTGCAGCAATGGAATGGGCTCGTCTTGGACTGTCCTGAAGGCAGAAGGTTGAAACGTTATAACCCTGTTCTGCAAGTGTTGCTGAAGCTGAAGCACCAGCAAGGCCTGTTCCGACTATGATTACCGTAAACTTTCTCCGGTTGGCCGGATTGACAAGCTTTGAAGAAAACCTGTGGTTGTCCCATTTTTCAGCTAATGGCCCTGATGGTATGTTGGCATTAAGATCCATAGGTGTATCTCTTTATAATAATTGGTTACAGGATAGCAGGTTAATTAGTAACTTGATCCAAGACCCGTCATGAAATACAGCGGTATTCCGGCAAAAAACAGAAAAAAGAACACCGAAAAAAACAAAGAAAGCGAACTTATCAACTTGTTATATCGGGGATGATTAACACCGAAGGTCTGCAGCATGCTCCAAAAGCCGTGGCTGAGGTGAAGGCCGAGCACTGAAAATGCTATGATATAAAAACTTCCATAAAAAAAACCGCCGAGCAGTTCTTTAACAAGTTCAGAGATAGGTTCATGTTCATCCCTGAATGTAAAGCCAGCTACATGAACCAGTAGGAAGACGAGAATGAATAGACCGCTGAAGATCATGGTGCGCGATGCCAGAGAGTTCTCAACTACACGCTTTGTAACAGCATAACGGCTATCGCCTTCCTCACGATTTTTGAAATACAGGTTTAATCCGAAACCAACATGAAGGCTGACAATAATCAGCAGACTTATGCTGAAAAGATAGACAATAACAGGGAAGCTGTGCAGCGTGTCGGCGTAATGTTGAAAATGGCTGCTGCCAAGATAAATCGTTGAGTTGCCCATGACATGGGTGCAGAGGAAAAGGAACAGCAGCATCCCTGTGAATGCCATGATCATTTTTTTTCCGATAGACGACTGAAAGAATCTGACAATCCACATACGAACACCTTTTCTTTTGATATTTAAAGGAGATCTGATAATGAATATTACTCGTTCATTGTATAGGAAATTGAAAAAATTTAAAGTGTTGTTTAATAAAATTTAACAATTCAAGTTTTATCTTAACAAACAGAACAAGAACATATATTAATAGCTCTGCTTTTTGAATCTCATGAATATGGAGTTATGCATGCAATACGCAGGTTTTATTTTTGATCTTGACGGCACCTTATTGGATACTCTTGATGATCTCGCCTACACCGGCAATATGGTGTTAAGCGAATTCGGTTTTCCAACCCACGAAACTGAAGCATATCGGTATCTTGTCGGCAACGGCCTGAGGGTTCTGTTTGAAAAGGCAACACCCGACAATACTTCCGACAAAGATATCATACGCTGTTGTCTTATGTTTGGACAAGTGTACGAAAAGACATGGAATCGGGTGACCAAACCGTATCAGGGCATAAACAAGATGCTTTGCCAGCTGAAAGAAAAAAACATCAAACTTGCGGTTCTTTCAAACAAACCCGATCGTTTTACTCAGACATACATTTCTCACTTCTGGTCTGACGATATTTTTAATTTCGGCTTCGGTCAGCGAGAGAACATTCCTAAAAAACCTGATCCAGCTGGAATTTTTGAGATTGCCGAGCTTATGAAGTTAACAAGAGAGCAACTCGTATATGTCGGAGACTCCTCTGTCGATATGCAGACCGGGAAAAACAGCGGCGTCTTTACTGTAGGAGTGAGCTGGGGGTTTAGAAGCGTTGAAGAATTGCAGCAGAATGGTGCAGATATAATAATAGAAGATCCTATGGAGTTGCTACAATATGCAGGAAGTTATTAATTTTTTTAACGATTATTCATTTTATTTCGTTCCGCCGCTTGTCGGAGCATTTATTGGTTATCTGACCAATAAAATTGCAATCAAGATGCTTTTCAGGCCGCTAAAGCCATGGAAAATTATGGGAATAAGGATGCCGATGACCCCAGGTGTTATTCCATCAAAAAGACATGAGCTTTCCCGTAATATGGGACAGATGGTCGGTGATCATTTGCTTACCAGCAAAGAGATCGGCAAGGCTTTGAAAAAAGAGTCCTTTCAAAGGCATCTTTATTCACTTACTGAGAGCAGGGTAGGGGCAATACTCGATAAAGATCTGGGGCCGCTGCCGACTATTATTCCTCATCGATTCAGTGCGTATTTTGATGTTGCCCTGACCACAGTGAAATATCAGATCAAAGACCAGATAATCTCCTATATCCAGGACGATGCATTTGAAAAAACAGTAAAGAGTGAAATAGAGAAGAATCTGGATGAGCTGCTTTGTCAGGATTTTCATACCATTGTTCATCCTGATGAACAGCAACAGCTTTTTCTTTTCCTGGAAAACAAGATTGATCTCTTTATCAACTCGGATGTCGCTGAAAAATTTGTTGGCAATCTGGTCAGAAAAAAGATCTACGGTGTTTTGCAACAGGGCATGAGTATCTCTGATTTCAGGCTTACTGGTGCTGACACCATTGTTAACTCTATTGTTAAAGATCAGACACCGCAAATACTTGAAGGGCTTGGCCGGATGCTCAATGAGCCGATGATTCAGGACAGGATTGTCGAAGGGGCTCAGCAGGTTGTGCAGAAGTTCATAGCCGGTCTCGGGCCGATGGGAGCAATGGCCGGGAATATTCTGACAAAACAGCTTATTGAGCAGAAGGTAAAAGAATATCTTGCTGAAAAAGAAGACGATATTATGCGAGGCGTTACCAGCACCATGGTGACTGAAAAATTTGAAAAACTTATTAATGATCGCCTTAAACAATTCTCTTCCACACCAATAGTCAATCTGTTACCGAAGAACTGTGATGACGAGGTTGAATCTTTCTGTGCAAGTATTGGCAGCACTGCTGTTTCTGCGATTCGGGATAAAAAGAATGTCGCAGCGATTGCTGACAGCATGAATGATAAACTGATCGATTATATGACTACCAATCCTAGCTTGAAAGATGTCCTGGAAAGAGGATTGGGGAAAGATAACCTCCACGCTGTTCGTGCTTGGCTGGTAGAAGAGCTGGTTAAGATATTCAGATCGAAAAACACCTTGAAAACTATTGAAGGGATGTCCGCACAGCTCATTGACAATCTCATTGAAAGACCGATTGGGAAGCTTTCCAGACTGCTCCCGGCAGGAGTTCGGGACGGAATGTATGCGTCGCTGACAAAGCTTACGAGTGATATGCTTGAAAACGAAGTGCCTGGATTGGTTAAGTCACTTAAAATTCAGGCGATAGTCACCGAAAAGATTGATTCATTAGACCTTCTGAATCTGGAAAAACTGCTCCTTTCAATCATGGAGGAACAGTTTAAATACATCAACCTCTTCGGTGCACTGCTTGGTTTTATGATCGGTTGCTTAAATCTTCTGCTAGTCTTGAGATGAATAAGACAACGCCGCAAAGGATTACTCGTCTTGCGGCGTTGTTTCGGCTTTTGGCAGCTTTTTCCCGACAGCAGCGGCATAAAGGGCGAATTCATGTTCTCCGTCAACAGCCAGAAATGAATTCAATTCCGCGTCAAAGAAAGCTGCTATCGGGCAACCGCCGCACCCTTTAGCTTCTGCACCAATCAGCAGATTCTGGCAGACATGGCCGATGTCGAGCAGAAGATATCGAAATCCACGTTCACCATATTTTGAAAGATTTCTGCTTGGAACCCCGGTCCAGAGAAAAACAGCCCCTGCATCATTGATAAATTTCTGCTCCAAACAGCAGTGAGCGAGTTCTTCAGACTTTGCCTGATCGTTGATGTATTCGAGCGCGAAGTTGATAACGTCAAAATGGTACAAGCCCGGTTTCAGTCCGCTGACGTTGTTAACTTGCACGTAGGTCTCAAAAGGGTAGAGTGCACCAGCCGATGGGACTGTCCGAAAAAAATGTTTGCCCGCTTTAGCGGTAATACCCTGGGATGCCCAGAGCATAAAGGCTATATCTTCAATAAGCAGCGGCTTATCGGAATATTTTCTCAAAGATCTTCTTTGCTGGAAAATAGGGCCGAGCCTGGCCTCATCAAGCTCCCAGTTGAATTTTAACTCCAGCGACAAGGCGCTTTTATATCGCTTGAAAGACATGACTTCCATATCTTTATATTTCTTTGAGTTGGAAATCTCTTCACGTTTGAGACTGCTGGATGAAAGAAAATCGAGATAGGATGCTTCAGACATAATCAACTATTCCTGTATTGGTTTGATAGTGTTTTGTTTTTTCGCCAGTTGACCGCATGCGGCTGAAATATCAGATCCTCTGCTGTTTCGTATAAAAACAGAATAGTGGGCGTTTCGCAAGACATCCTGAAAGGCAATCATTTTTTCACGCGAGCTTCCCTTATATGGCAGTTCAGGACACGAATTAAAAGGTAGTAGATTGATTTTACAGGGTATTTTGCGCAATTTTTTTGCAAGAATGTGTGCTTCTTCAAGAGAATCATTGATGTCTTCAAGCATGATATATTCAAACATAATGCGCTTTCTTTTCTGAATCGGGTAAGTTCGGCATGCCTCAAGAAGCTGGTCAAGAGGGTAGCGGCGATTCACAGGCATTAATTTATTGCGCGTTTCATCATCGACAGCATGCAGGGAGATAGCAAGGTTGACTGAGCTTGCCATGCCAAATTTATGCATCTCCGGCACTATGCCGCAGGTTGAAACGGTGATTCTTCTGGTGGTAAGATCAAGTCCTTTGGGCTCAAGCAGTATCGACAGCGCCTTAATGACGTTGTCTGTGTTGTTGAGTGGTTCGCCCATTCCCATGAAAACCACATTGGTGACTTTGCCCGGGCCGATCTTATCTTCTTCGTGTTCTATAAGATAATCTCTGACTGTCATAACCTGGAGAACTATCTCTGACGGTTTAAGATTACGTTTAAAGCCCATGGTGCCGGTAAGGCAAAAATCACATTTCATTGCACATCCGACCTGTGAAGAAATACAGAGTGTGTTCCTGTCTTCTTCCGGTATTAACACCGCTTCGATAACATAGCCATCTTCAAGGATAAAGCCGAATTTGATGCAGCCATCCGATGATATCTCTGTGTGATAATTGGAAAATCTCGACAGGTAGGCGTTCTCTGCCAGCTTCTTGCGAAACACTTTTGCCAGGTCGGTCATCTGCTCGAAGTCGTTAACTCCGTACCGATAAAGCCATCCCATGATCTGTTTTCCTCTGAAAGCAGGTTGTTTCAGGGTGCTAACAAAGTCTATCAGTTCTTCCTGGGTGAGATTTCGTAAGTCAGTTTTTTCTTGCATATTATAGAGCACGAAGGTGCTCGGGAATTAAAGATTGTGTGCCGCTCAACGCTGAATCGATCAATGTAATTAGTGTATCACGCTTATTGGGCAGTCGTCCAGCAAGCGGTAAATAGTTTGAGGCGTGATTGGCATAAAATTGTGTTTTACATTCTTTCATTTCAAACAAGATAGTCCTGAGTTCAATGAGTATTTCTTCTGCTGTATAGAGTTTAAAATCACCGCTTTTTACCCGTTGACCAAGCGGAGTGTTTTCAAGAGGCATGTATGTAAGCGCTGCAACCTGATTCGGCTTCATTTTTTGCATCAGTTTTGCTGTGTTAATGCAATGCTGTTTGGACTTTAGTCGATCGGTAATGCCAAGCAAAATGGTGACAGAGTAAAAGATGCCCGCATCTTTTAACATTTGTCCAGCTTCAACAAGTGATTCCGGTGTTTCTCCCTTGTCTATCTCCTGTAAGACTTCTGGATCGCCGCTTTCAACACCTAGATAGATCCTTGTTAAGCCGAGTTCCTTTAATTGTTTCAGTTCCTCAACGCCTTTTTTTCGGACACTTTTGCCGTTGGCATACAAGGCTACCTTGTTAACCCAGGGGAGATGATCTTTTATTTTTGTGAGTATGGCAACAAGATGAGGCTGAGGCGTTATCAACGCATCGCCATCGGCAAGAAAAACCTTGCTCTGTCTTTTACAGTAGGCCTTCGCAAAAGCAATGTCTTCGTCAATTATTTGCAGATCTTTGATTGAAAATTTCTTTTTACGGTATACGCCGCAAAAAGTACACCGGTTGTGTGAGCAACCGGTGGTGATTTGCAGGATTATAGCATCGGCCTCACTGGGAGGCCGAATAATATCTCCTTCATAATGCATGGCTCTGTGAAGATCAGGCAGGGTTATTCGCTTCGAATTCCTTCATGAATTCAACGAGTTTAACTACACCTTCACGTGGAAAAGCATTGTATATTGACGCTCTGCAGCCACCGATTGAGCGGTGTCCTTTGAGACCGTTAAGTCCAACTGTGGTTGCTTCAGCAATAAATTTTGCCTCAAGTTCAGGGGTAGGGAGGTTGAAATTAACATTCATCATTGAGCGTGACTCTTTCTGGGCGTGGCCTCTGTAATAGTCGGTGCTGTCGATCATGTTATAGAGAAGAGCAGCCTTTTCGCGATTGATTTTCTCAATACCTTCAACACCGCCGTTTTTCTTGAGCCATTTCAAAACTTCGCCTACGATGTAAATACCGAAACATGGCGGGGTGTTGAACATCGACCCTTTATCGGCATGGGTCTTGTAATTAAGCATGGTTGGGACAGTCTCACCGGCACGATCAAGAAGATCATCTCTGATTATGACAATGGTGATACCGGCAGGTCCCATATTTTTCTGTGCTCCGGCAAAGATCAGGCCGAACTTTGACACATCGAATTTTCTGGACAGAATGTCAGATGACATGTCGCTCACGAGCATTTTTTCACTTTTGGGCATCTCCGGAAACTGTGTGCCGTAGATAGTGTTGTTGGAGACAAAGTAAAGATACTCTGCATCATCAGAAACCTGATATTGATCACCGGTTGGTACATGATCAAAAATGGTGTCTTCACTGGAATAAACTACATCAATCTCACCGAAAAGCTTGGCTTCCTTGATTGACTTTTTGGACCACGTTCCAGTGTTAAGGTAGGCGGCTTTTTTACCTTCACCAAGAAGGTTCATCGGAACCATGAAAAACTGGGAGGAAGCTCCGCCCTGAAGGAAAAGCACTTTGTAATTATCCGGAATTTCCAGCAGTTCACGAAGCAGTTTTTCTGCAGTATCGGTAACGGCTATAAACTCTTTTGAGCGGTGGCTCATTTCAATCAGGCCGATGCCGATATTATTAAAATTCACCACATCTTTTGCTGCCTGCTGAAGAACTTCATAGGGCAGAGTTCCCGGGCCAGGACTAAAATTATACACTCTTTCAGGCATTACAATCCTCCTTAATATTTTATTTTATCTACATGTTATTCGATAATTATTCACATTGTCTAATTGCTTCGTACAGTACTATTCCAGCGGTCATTGCAAGATTTAAACTGCGAATATTTTTATTGATCATCGGGAGAGTAAGACACCTGTCTTCATAGAGCCTGAGAACATCTTCAGGTAGCCCCTTAGTCTCTTTTCCGAAGATAAAAAAATCACCCGTTTTAAATTCTGCTTCTGTATATTTTGTTTTTGTTTTTGTTGTTAGAAAGAAAAGCTTAGTCTCATCCTGCGCCTGGAGAAACTGGTCGAAATTATCCCAGTGGATTATTTTTACAAATTCCCAATAATCAAGACCGGCTCTTTTCAGATGTTTGTCATCAGTTTTGAAACCCAGGGGATGTACCAGATGCAAAGTTGTATCGGTTGCGCCGCACAGTCTTGCTATAGAACCTGTATTGGGAGGAATTTCTGGCTCGACCAGAACAATATTAAAAGACACCTTGTTCCTCTATGATAATCTTCCGCTTTAGAGTATGGTATTGCTGAAATGTAAGCTTGTCGTTCACACAAAACAGAAACATATACTTTTCATCTGTATTTAATACAAGCAAAAAAAATACGCCATAGCCATGAGTTACAAAATGCATCGCGGCCAATAATTTTACTATGATTTTGAACTCACCCCAGAACAAATTGCAAAAAATAGAGCTGAATCATAATCGCGATTTTCGTGTTGTTCTTTTTTTTGCTGTTTTAGTTGTTTGGGCGCTGCTCACGTTTTCTTTCTTTTCAGGAAAAAAGATCCCATCAACGCTTGCCTCTGATGATATTGATTTAAAGAGCCTTACTTTGAAACCATATTTTACATTTACACCTCTCAACATAAATGCCGCAGCCTTGGAAGAGTTAATGATTTTGCCGGGAATAGGCGAAAAATATGCCGGAGCAATTATCCGCTACAGATCCCAGAAAGGTTCTTTCGCAGCTATCGAAGAACTGAAACAGATCCAAGGCATCGGTGCAGGAACACTTGAAAAACTAAGACCTTTTATAACACTCTGATATAATGACAGTATTCCCCATCACATATCCTGTTATCATCCTGGCCGGTCCTACAGCCGTCGGCAAAACAGCTCTATCCATAAAAATAGCACAACGTTTTAACTGTGAAATAATCAGCGTCGATTCTATGCAGGTCTATAAATATATGGATATAGGGACGGCTAAAGTTACAGAAGCTGAAAAATGCGGTATCCCGCATCATTTGATCGATATTGCGGATCCACATGAAAATTATGATGCCGGCCGTTTTGTTCACGATGCATTAAATGCACTTGATAAAATCCATAAAAAGGGGAAGACGCCTCTTTTAACCGGAGGCACCGGCCTGTATTACAAATCATTGATTGATGGTATTTCAGATGAAATTCCACCTTTCCCTGAAATACGAGAACAGCTTTTGCGACATTTTATACATGATCAGGACAATATAGAGCTGTATGAAGAAGTGAAAAAAGCTGATCCAGAAAGCGCTCGACGCCTTCACCAGAATGATACGCAACGATTATTTCGAGCTTTAGAAATACACCAGGGGACCGGAATTCGGTGGTCGGACTTGATTGAAAGGCACCAAAAGGAAAAACAGAGCAGGTTCACCAATATTGCAGCTGTCTGTCTGACAAGACCAAGAGAAGACCTTTATTCAAGAATTGATAAACGATGTGAAATAATGCTGGAGCAGGGCTTTGAACAGGAGGTATCTGAATTATTGGAAAAGGGATACAATTTGAAAGACAAAGCGATGAATTCAATCGGTTACAAACACATGTGTCTTTATCTCAACAAGACGGTTTCAAGGAATGAAATGATTGAATCTATGTCGCGTGACACAAGACGATACGCAAAGCGGCAGTTTACCTGGTTCAAAAAGATGGACCAGCTCAATTGGTTTGATGTGAATAACCATGATGAGATACTATATTTTCTCCTTAATACAGTAAAATAACCATCAAATGAAACAGGGATTGAACAAACCGATTCGCATCGAAAACATTGATCCGTTTTTCTTGGAATACCTCTCAGATATTGGAATAAAATCAGAAGAGGAAATCGAAGGTTTTCTATTTCCACAACTTTCCCATCTCCCTGATCCTTTTACTATGGATCACATGACTGAGGCCTCTGAGCTAGTAAGCGAGTGGATCATCAAGAAAAGACCGGTGCTCTTATGGGGCGACTATGATGTGGACGGAATAACCGGCAGTTCGATTCTGTTTTCTTTTCTGCAGCAGGTCGGTTGCGATGTTTACAGCCATATTCCTGACAGAGTGCACGAAGGTTACGGTGTCAACAAAGACAAAATCGAAGAATTCTCGACACTATTTAAAGAGAGAAACTGCTTATTAATAACTGTTGATTGCGGAATGTCTAACCGTGATGAGGTTGATTTTGCCCATAAAGAGGGGTTTAAAGTCATAGTCACAGACCATCACGAACCTGGAGATTCGGTTCCATCGGGGTGCTGTATATTAAATGGCAAGAAACACAATTGCTCATTCCAGGAGCACCAGCTTTCGGGGGTTGGAACTGTTTTTTTTCTGCTTATAGCTGTTCGAAAAAAACTCGTCGAAAAAAACTTTTTCCTTCAAAAAGAAAGCATACCTAACCTAAAGCAATTTCTAGCATTAACAGCACTTGGCACTGTCGCCGACATGGTGCCGATGACCAGAACAAACCGTATTCTTGTGAAAGCCGGATTCGAGGTGCTTTCAATGCAATATAACAACATGAAAGGCATCAATGCATTGTTGGCGGCGATGGATCTCGAAAACGGTGTTCATTGCGTTGATGAGATTTCATTCAAAATTGCTCCGGTCATTAATGCTGCAGGAAGAATAGGGGATGCTAAAAAGGCTTTTGAACTATTTACGACCGATAACGCTGAAATGGTTGACGATATTGTTAATTATTTAATTTCATTAAATGAAAAAAGAAAAGATATTTCAAAAAAGGACTTTGAATTATCTTTAAGAAACATATCAACAGCGGAGGTTGAGCAGGATAAATGTATAGTGATTTTCGGCAAGTTCAATCAAGGACTAACAGGGATAATAGCATCTCGTCTGGTAGAAAAATTTGCTGTTCCGGCAATAGTTTTTGCTGAAATCGAAGGAGATAATGAGCGCTTGCTCAAGGGTTCAGCACGATCTGTTGACGGCGTTGATATTTTATATCTCATTGATTATGCATCTAAGTTCACTTTGAAGTTTGGCGGACATCAAGGGGCTGCAGGGATAAGTATGATGAAGCAGCACTTCGAAGCATTTAGACTCATGGTGTGTGATGGTATTAAAAACGGCTTTGGCAGGATCCCAAAGAAAAATAAGCTGAGGCCGTATGAGATCTCAATTGACCAGGCATTTTCAGATACTTTTTTAAAGTGCTTAAGCTTATTGGAACCAACCGGAGAAGGAATCCCGAAACCCGAGTTTGTTGATATGAATGCACGCGTTGTATATTGTAAACAGGTCGGCCAGGAAAATGAACATTTGCAGATGGTGTTTCGCGGACAGCTGAAAAATCATCGAGGAGTAGGTTTCTTTCAAGGGCATCAGTTTAACATCGTCAATCAAGGTGAGAAGTTCACTTTGGTCTATACACCATACCTGAACAAGTTCAATAAGGTTGAGAGTTGGCAGGTCATGGTTAGTTCAATCACACAACAATAATCGATAAAATCATGAAGCAAAGCATAAGGCGCTAATTTATTTAAACATATAGTTATTATACATAATATACATTATGCGACATAG
>QKIH01000127.1 GCA_003249645.1 Desulfobulbaceae bacterium
ACAATACGACCGACCGTAGTATCAATCATCTCACCATTCATGCGAACCTTAACTTTCGCCTGCAGGTGTGCTTCACCGTGATCATAGGCTATTCTTGCCTCATACGGATTGGCAAAAATTCTTCCCTCACCAAGAGCATTGATTCTCTCTCTGGTCATATAGTAGAGGCCGAGAACAATGTCCTGAGAAGGAATAATGATCGGCTCACCGTTGGCAGGAGAAAGAATGTTGTTTGTGGACATCATCAATACACGAGCTTCTACCTGTGCTTCAACAGAAAGCGGCACGTGTACAGCCATCTGGTCACCGTCAAAGTCAGCGTTGAATGCCGCACAGACCAGAGGATGGAGTTGGATAGCCTTACCCTCAATAAGCACAGCCTCGAATGCCTGCATACCAAGTCTATGAAGAGTTGGGGCACGGTTGAGGATCACCGGATATTCGGTAACAACCTCTTCAAGCATATCCCATACTTCCTTGGACCCCTTTTCCACCATTTTCCGCGCACTTTTGATGGTGGTGACGTAACCTTTTCTCTCAAGTTTGTTATAAATAAACGGCTTAAAGAGTTCGAGGGCCATCTTTTTCGGAATACCACACTGATGCAGACGGAGATGTGGGCCAACAACAATTACAGAACGGCCTGAATAGTCAACACGCTTACCGAGCAGGTTCTGACGGAAACGGCCCTGCTTGCCTTTAAGCATATCAGATAAAGACTTAAGAGGCCGCTTATTGCCACCGGTGATAACACGTCCCCGACGGCCATTATCAAAAAGAACGTCAACCGCTTCCTGCAGCATTCTTTTCTCATTTCTGATAATAATATCAGGAGCATCAAGCTCGAGAAGGCGCTTCAGACGGTTGTTTCTGTTTATTACTCTTCTGTACAGATCGTTGAGATCGGAAGTTGCAAAGCGTCCACCTTCAAGGGGTACAAGTGGTCTAAGATCAGGCGGCAGAACCGGGATAACTTCAAGAATCATCCATTCAGGACGGTTGCCTGAATCACGGAACGCCTCAATAACAGCAAGACGTTTGCCGTATTTGAGTCTCTTGGTCTGCGAGCTTGTACTAGACATCTCCTCACGCAGCTCTTTTGAAAGCTGGTCAAGATCCTGTGCTTCAAGAAGAGATCTGATCGCTTCGGCACCGATACCAACTTCAAATTTACCGGCGTAATCCTGCAGTGCCTGACGATATTTTTCTTCAGTCAGTAGAGAACCGGGTTTTAGCTCATCCACCTGACTGGAAACAACAGCGTATTGCTCGAAATAAAGAATTTTTTCGAGTTCTTTCAAGGTCATGTCGAGTACTGCACCAATTTTGCTCGGCAGACTCTTCAGAAACCAGATGTGTGCAACAGGGGCCGCAAGCTTGATGTGGCCAAGACGCTCACGGCGAACTTTTGACTGAATAACCTCAACACCGCACTTTTCGCAGACAACACCGCGATGTTTCATGCGTTTATATTTACCGCAGTTACACTCAAAATCCTTTACAGGACCAAATATTTTTGCACAAAAAAGGCCGTCGCGTTCCGGTTTAAAAGTTCTGTAGTTGATAGTTTCCGGCTTTTTAACCTCACCATGCGACCAGTCCATAATTTTTTCTGGAGACGCAAGCGAGATCTTAACGCTGTTGAACTTTATCGGGCCTTTTGGTTTTTGAAAAAAATTAAATAATTCTTCCACGTATTCACCTCTTCCTCATGTTGAAGGTTTCGTCTGGAACATTTTCCAGACCGTGAAGAGAGTATTCCCAAAACTAGGTTTCGGGTATGTAAAGAGCTGCCGGAACAAAACTCCAACAGCTCGAATCACCTATTCCTCAATAAGTTCCATGTTCAGACAAAGACCTTGAAGCTCTTTGACAAGTACGTGGAAAGATTCCGGCAAACCGGTTGTAAGGAAGTTGTTGCCCTTAACGATCCGCTCATACATCGTTGTGCGGCCTTCAACGTCATCGGACTTGACTGTTAAAAATTCTTTCAAGGTATACGCTGCACCATAGGCCTCCATAGCCCAGACTTCCATCTCACCAAGACGCTGGCCGCCGAATTGTGCCTTACCACCGAGCGGCTGCTGGGTTACTAGCGAGTACGGTCCGGTTGAACGTGCGTGAATCTTGTTATCAACCAGATGGTGAAGTTTCAACATATACATAACACCGACAGTAACAAGATTATCAAATGGTCTTCCTGTCAAACCGTCATAGAGCTGGCTCTGCCCGACCTCATCGACGCCTGCTTCAACAAGCAGCTCGCGGATTTTTGCTTCTTCAGCACCGTCGAAGACAGGTGTGGCCATATGAATACCATCCTTATGACGACGCGCCCAGTCGATCAGCTCCTCGTCCGTCTTATTGTCGGTAATTGCCTTGTATTCAAAATCGGAATAAACTTTTTTCAGTTTCGCTTTGATGGCATCTACAGCACAATCTTTTGCAAGCTGTTCAAGCTGCTGGCCAATTTTCTTCGCTGCAAAACCCAAGTGAACTTCAAGTACCTGGCCAACGTTCATACGAGATGGTACACCAAGCGGATTGAGTACGATATCCACGGTGGAACCGTCTGCAAAAAACGGCATATCTTCTTCCGGCAAAAGTCTTGAAACAACACCTTTGTTACCATGGCGGCCGGCCATTTTATCACCGACAGAAAGTTTGCGTTTTGTTGCCACGTAAACCTTAACCATTTTAACAACACCAGGAGGAAGATCGTCACCTTTCTTCATTCTCTCAATAATGCCGTCATAACGGGCTGCAATAAGAGCAGCCTGCTTTTCATAGCGCTCATAAATTTCTTCGATTTCATCAGAAAATTTCGCTTTCTCTGAAAAATCGAGTTCTTTAAGGGCGTTAAAGCCGACCTGCTGTGCATGGTCTGCTTCCATTTTTTTGCCAAGCTTGACGATGACATTGCCTTTCTTATCGACAACATCCTGCTTGACTGTACGCCCATCGAGAATCTTACCAATTTCAAAGCAGACGCCTTTCTGAAGACTCGCAATCTCATCAAGCTTATCCTGATTGAGCTTCTCGATTTCAAGATCCTCAATCATCAGAGATCGTTCGTCTTTGTCTACGCCTTTTCTCGAGAAAACTTTTGCATCAATTACTACACCCTGCACTCCTGGCGGAACACGCAGAGATGAATCTTTCACATCCTGTGCCTTCTCTCCGAAAATAGCACGAAGCAGTTTTTCTTCAGGAGAAAGAACTGTTTCGCCTTTTGGAGTAACTTTACCGACAAGCGTGTCACCAGCCTTAACTTCAGCACCGATTCTAACAATACCTGAATCGTCGAGATTCCTGAGCGTTTCCTCGCTGACATTCGGAATGTCACGGGTGATCTCTTCTTTGCCCAGCTTGGTATCACGGGCCATTGTTTCAAACACCTCAATATGAACCGAAGTAAAGGTGTCTTCTTTTAGCAGTCTCTCATTTACAAGGATAGAGTCCTCAAAGTTGAATCCGCGCCATGGCATAAAAGCAATTGTCACGTTCTTTCCAAGAGCAAGTTCTCCCATTTCACAGGAAGGTCCGTCAGCAAGAACGCTACCCTTCTCAACTTTAGTTCCCGGGAGAAGCAGAGGAGTCTGCGTAAAACAGGTGTTCTGGTTTGATTTCTTATATTTATTCAATCGGTAAACTGCCACACCAGTCTCATATCCGTCGGTGCCGGGCTCATCATAGCGAACTACAACACGATTTGAATCTGACTCTTCAACCACACCGATTCCACCTGAAAGCAGACAAGCACCTGAATCACGAGCAACATAACTCTCCATGCCGGTACCAACAAGCGGAGCCTTGGTCACCATCAGCGGGACAGCCTGACGCTGCATGTTGGAGCCCATCAGTGCACGGTTAGCATCGTCGTTTTCAAGAAACGGTACAAGAGAAGCTGCAACAGAAATCAGCTGATTCGGCGCAACATCCATGTAGGTGATAGAAGATGTAGGCACGTTGAGTACCTCACCTTCTTCACGAGCAATGATATATTCAGAAACAATAGCTTTATTCTCATCAAGCTCGGTCAGAGCCGGGGCAATGATGTGGTTATGCTCCTGCAATGCGCTCAGGTATTTAATTTCATCGCTTACTATTTTGTCCTGTACCTTGCGATATGGCGTTTCAATGAAACCATAAGGGTTCACTCTTGCGTAGGTTGCAAGAGAAACAATAAGGCCGATGTTTGGTCCCTCAGGAGTTTCAACCGGACATATACGTCCATAATGAGTCGGATGAACGTCGCGAACCTCAAAACCTGCACGTTCACGCGAAAGACCTCCAGGTCCAAGAGCGGACAAACGACGCTTGTGTGTCACCTCTGAAAGAGGATTGGTCTGATCCATAAACTGGCTTAACTGTGAAGTACCAAAGAACTCTTTAATAGCGGCAGAGATCGGTTTAGGATTGACAAGATCGTGCGGCATAAGAGTCTCAACATCCTGAAGCGTCATGCGCTCCTTGATGGCTCTCTCCATCCTGACCAGGCCCATTCTGTACTGGTTTTCAACAAGTTCACCCACTGTGCGAACACGACGATTGCCAAGATGATCAATATCATCAACCGCACCCTGGTTGTCTTTAAGACGAACAAGGTATTTTACCGATTCGACGATGTCCTCTTTAGTAAGCGCCTTCTGCTCAATATCAATATCAAGACCAAGCTTTGCATTAATCTTGTAACGACCAACTTCTGAGAGGTCGTAAAGATCAGGATTAAAGAAAAGATTGTCAAAAAACGACTCCGCAACCTCAATGGTTGGAGGACTTGAAGGTCTGAGACGTCTGTAAATTTCAAGAAGCGCCTCCTCAGTGGTGTTTGCCTTATCAAGGCCAAGCGTTTTTCTAAACGCCTCGGAATACAATACGCCGTCTATATGAAGAACATCAAAAGTTGTAACACCTGCTTCCCTGATCGATTCAAGAATAGTCTCGGTGACTTCAGTGTTACAAAGCGCAATAACTTCTTCATTTGCTGGATTAATAATATCGTTGGCAAGAACTTTTCCAATCACTTTTTCCTGAGAGATTTTCAGGAATTCAATTCCGAGAGATTCAATCTTTTTGCAGAGAACCTTGCTGATTTTCTTGCCTTCTTTGCCGACGACAGAACCGTCCTCAGGGCTGACAATATCAAACTCCAGACGCTGTCCTTTCGCGGTTTCTTCCGAGTAGCTGATCTCGTAATTGTCACCGTGAATGTTTATTTTGTTAACCGGATAAAACTCGCGTAAAAGCTGGTCAGCCGTAAAGCCAAGCGCTTTTAAAAGAGTAGTTACCGGAAATTTTCTTCTTCTATCTATCCGGACATGCAGGATATCTTTAATATCAAATTCAAGATCTATCCATGATCCGCGAACAGGGATGATTCGGGCGGAGTAAAGCAGTTTACCGCTGGAGTGACTCTTGCCGTTATCATGTGTATAAAAAAGACCAGGTGAGCGTTGCAGCTGAGAAACAATAACTCGCTCTGTTCCATTAACTACAAAAACGCCGTCTCCAGTCATAAGCGGAAGAGCACCTAAAAAGACTTCCTGCTCCTTGATGTCGCGGATTGTCTGTACTCCAGTTTCCTCATCTACATCAAAGGTAATTAGACGGACGACTATTTTCAGTGGAATCTCGTAGGTCATTCCACGCTGAAGGCATTCCTCTACTGTATATTTTGGTTCACCGAACTTGTAGCGAACAAATTCAAGAGAGCAAAGACCGTTAAAATCATTAATCGGAAAAACGTTTTTCAATATTTCCTGTAAACCGAACTCCTCGCGCTCATCGGGGTCACAATCAAGCTGAAGAAACTTTTCATATGACAAACGCTGCATGGAAATCAAATGAGGTGGCTCAATGATTTTTTCTGCCTTGGCAAAATTTTTTCTAACTCGTTCCATATTTTTCCTCGAGGTTGCCTAAAAATGTTTATTGTGCACAAAAATTCCTAGTACAGTACAACCTAATTAACTCAAAAAATTTAGTGGGAAACAAATGATTGAGAATGAAACAGATACGTATTAGTATTTGGTAACTGATTAACTTCAACAGTATTAATAACGTGATAAAGATGACCTTGTAGAAGCATGCTTTAACCCTTATTGAAAGATCAGTTCCAAATCCCGCCATCTGCTCTCAACGGCAAGTATTTGTATTTACTTGAAAAATATTCACAGGTTTTTTCAATCCCTATGAACAGCGACACGCTACTCGGTGAAACCGGTAGCGTGCCTGGACGAAAAGTTGTTGGCTGAGAGCCAACTTGAAGGGGCGTAAAATTACTTGATTTCTACGCTTCCTCCTACTGCTTCAATTTGTTTCTTGATTTCAGCAGCTTCTTCTTTGGTTACACCTTCTTTAAGAGGTGCAGGGGTACCCTCAACGAGCTCTTTAGCCTCTTTCAGGCCAAGGCTGGTGATAGCACGAACCTCTTTAATTACCTTGATCTTCTGATCACCGGCAGATGCAAGAATTACATCAAACTCAGTTTTCTCCTCAGCAGCAGCACCAGCATCAGCAGGAGCAGCACCAGCAGCAGCTACAGCTACAGGAGCAGCAGCAGAAACACCGAATTTTTCTTCAAGCTCTTTGATCAGTTCAGAAAGCTCAAGTACGGACATATTAGCGATAAATTCAATTACGTCTTCTTTAGTTACAGCCATGATTAAGTACCTCGTATGTAAATTACGTTAGCGTTTTAGTTTTAGACAACTTGTTGTTCAATGTTTGTCGTAGTTTCAAGCCTGTTCTTTTTGCTCTTTAATAGCCTGAAGACCATACAGAAACGTTCTTGGAACTCCTGAGAGAACCCGAACAAGTCCGGTAGGTACAGCATTAAGAACACCAAGAAGCTGACCGAGCAGAATTTCCTTGGTAGGAAGTTTAGACAATGCTTCGATATCTGCAGCGGAAATTTTCTCTCCTTCAAGAGCTCCACAACGAATTTCAAACTTACCGAAGTCTTTTGCGAACTTGGTAATGACCTTCGCAGGGATTACAGGATCATCATACGACATAACTACTGCAGTCGTACCAACAAAATCATCTGATAACTTTTCGCTACCAGTACCCGTAACCGCTCTTTTAAGGAGAGTATTCTTCGCTACGCGAATCTCAGCGTTGCACTGCTTTAACTCAACTCGGATCTGTTGAAGCTGTGTAACTGACAAACCGCAATAATCAGTTACAACCGCAAATTTAGCGCGGCTGAACGAGTCACTTAACTCGGAGATTATTGCTGATTTTTCATCACGATTCAAAGTACTCCTCCCTTTATGGTTTGAGTGTTAACATTTTCGAAACAGCAGTTACGTTAAAAACCCTTTCAAAGCTGGGCTTGTATCGTCTCGGCAGGTGGTGTCGTACACCGATTAAACTGGAATTGTTCCTGCTGTCTTCGACTGCGAAGCTGTATAGCCTCGTTTTACATCTATACTACTTTATTAAAGTTCTCACCTGAAGCGGATCTATTTTAACACCCGCACCCATTGTGGTTGAAACAGTAATGGATCTTAAATAAATTCCTTTGCTGGAAGAAGGCTTAAGCTGAATCAGTCTCTCAATAATTGCAGTTACGTTTTCAGTGAGCTTCTCAGGACCAAAAGAAGCCTTACCTACTCCGGCGTGGATGATTCCGTTTTTATCAACTTTGAAATCGACTTTACCGCTTTTAATTTCCTTGATAATACCAGCTACATCAAAAGTAACGGTACCAAGTTTTGCGTTTGGCATAAGGTTCCTCGGTCCGAGAACACGACCGATTTTACCAACTGCACCCATCATATCTGGGGTGGCAACCGTTTTGTCAAACTCAAGCCATCCGCCTTGAATTTTTTCAACCAGATCATCGCCACCGACATAATCAGCGCCAGCTTCTCTTGCTTCTGCTTCTTTTGGACCTTTAGCAAAAACGAGTACACGGGTAACTTTACCGGTACCATGAGGAAGAACAACAGAAGAGCGAACCATCTGATCAGCATGACGAGGATCAACACCCAGTTTTACTGCCACATCAAATGTCTCATCAAATTTAGCAAAACTCATTTCCAGTGCTTTTTTAACACCTTCTTCGAGTACGTATAATTCAGACTTATTAAAGTCTTGTACTTTATTTTTATAATTTTTTCCGTGTTTCGGCATGTCGGCCTCCTACTTTCATTACGCTCGCGGCGCAACAGTAGTGTTAGTAAGTTTAGTCTACTACAGTGATACCGGCACTACGTGCTGTACCTTCGACAATTTTCATTGCAGCCTCGATATCATATGCGTTCAGATCAGGCATTTTGACTTCAGCAATTTCTCTTATCTTGTCTTTGCTGATTTCAGCTACACGCTCAGACTTAGGGTTTCCTGAACCTTTCTGAATTCCGACAGCTTTCATCAAAAGAACAGATGCTGGCGGAGTTTTGGTGATATAGCTGAAAGAACGATCCTGATAGACAGTAATGACAACAGGTACAATGGTATCACCCATAGATTGAGTTTTTGCATTGAATGCTTTGCAAAACTCCATAATGTTAACACCATGCTGACCAAGTGCAGGTCCAACTGGTGGAGATGGGTTGGCTTTACCAGCTGGTATTTGCAGCTTGATATATGCCATTTCTTTTTTAGCCATTTTACGCTCCAACTATCATGTTTGATTAACAACAAATAAAGACCAATGTCAGATAATTTCCGACATTAGTCTTATAATCAGGTATTTGAAACCTGTACAAATTCGAGTTCAACCGGAGTTTCACGGCCGAAGATCGAAACCATTACTCTTACACGGCCCTTATCTGGAAAGACTTCGTCAACAACCCCCTGAAAGTTTGCAAATGGACCGTCAATAACTCTGACGCTCTCACCGACATCAAAGATGACTTTTGGTCTTGGTCTTTCAGAGCCATCTTGAATACGGCCGATAACTTTAGCCGCGTCTTCATCTGATAAAGGTACAGGATTTCTATCATCCCCGACAAAGCCTACTACTCTTGGGTTGTCGTTGATAGTGTGCCAGGTCTGATCATTCAGATCCATACTGACAAGCATATATCCTGGGAAAAACCTTCTTGAGCTTGTTTTTCTCGACCCTTTTATCATCTCGACGACTTGTTCAGTCGGTACAAGTATTTCTCCGAAAAACTCTTCCAGACCCTCTTTACGGATTTTTTCTTCGAGGGTTGCCTTCACCTTTTCTTCAAAACCAGAATGCACCTGAAGTATGTACCATTGCCTTGCCATAGTAACTGCCCCGTTAAGAGTTAATCGAAAGCCTATTTAAACGAATATATCCTCCGTCGTGCTTTGATAAATCGTCATTAGCCACGAAGAAAGAGAGATACACCTTTGCCGAGTACAAAATCAACTGCACCCAGATACACAGAAATCACCATTGCCAGCACGATGACTATTCCAGTCAACCCGAGAGTTACTTTTTTGTCCGGCCAAACGATTTTATTAAATTCTACCCTGACCTCTTCACCGAACTTTCTTATTTGTTGCGGTGAATACCACGCGACTTGCGCAGTAGTTTCGTCAGAAGTGATTTTTTTGGATTTCTGTTTCTTTGCCATCTCAGTTCGCACCTTAAGCTTTACCGCAAAATAAGAGAGAGGCGATAAACGCCTCATGAAATCAAATGGCAGGCCAGGAGGGACTCGAACCCCCAGCCCCCGGATTTGGAGTCCGGTGCTCTACCATTAGAGCTACTGACCTGCACTCAAATTACTTGGTCTCTTTGTGCGGAGTATGTGACCTGCAGAACGGACAATACTTTTTAAACTCAAGCTTATTAGGAGTATTCCGTTTATTTTTTGTTGTCGTGTAGTTACGGCGTTTACATTCACCACACGCAAGGGTTACTATATCTCTCATCAGACCTTTCCTATACAAAAGAAATTGCTCCACTCCCGGGGGAGCAGAGCAATTCACGTTTTATTCTACAGTAAGATTATGCTTCGATCTCACTGATAACGCCAGCACCTACAGTTCTACCACCCTCACGGATTGCAAAACGAAGTCCAGCATCCATCGCAATTGGAGTGATAAGTTCTGCCTGTACAGATACGTTGTCGCCAGGCATTACCATCTCGACTCCCTCTGGAAGTGTTACT
>QKIH01000044.1 GCA_003249645.1 Desulfobulbaceae bacterium
AAGCTTAGACCCTTTTGAAATTGAATTTTGTTTTTAGGCATAATCTTTCTCCTTTGGTTTTTAGGAGGATTATGCCATGGCTTGGGTGTCATATAGTGAGCACCCAATTTAAAAACTGAGTTTTAGTGGTAACCAGAAATAAAATATTTTATTCTGTGATTAAGCACAATCAAAACTTCACAACGGAGATTGTACCAATTATGCTTTTTGTTATAGATATCGGCAACTCACATACTGTTACCGGCCTGTATGACAATGACCGGCTTGTAGCTCAATGGCGATTAAAATCGGATCGGGCTAGAACAGCTGACGAGTTGACCATACGTTACCACACCCTGTTCGGGATTGCAGGGGTTTCACCTGCCAGTGTCAACAACGTTGTTATGGCTAGCGTTGTTCCGCAGCTCGAAACGTCTTGGCTGAAAATGTGCAGGGAATATTTTTCATCATCTCTTCAGTCACCTCCATTTGTCGTCAACCACAAAACCGTCAGGGATCTCATAACAATCGACATTGACAACCCTTCAGAAGTTGGTGCTGATCGATTGGTTAACGGCATTGCGGCATGGCAGCAATATAAACAGGATCTCATCGTTATTGATTTTGGTACAGCCATCACCTTTGACTGCGTCAGCGCTGACTGCCGTTATCTTGGCGGCATGATCCTTCCCGGCATAGCATTGTCTCTCGACGCGCTTGCTGCCAGAACCGCCAAACTGCCCCAGATAGATATTTCATCAGCACCGAATACAATCATTGGCAAAAACACCGTTGACGCCATGCACAGCGGCGCGGTCTATGGCTATGGTGCAATGATTTCAGGCATTTCTGAAAAAATCAAAGATGAAATGGTCGGCAACAGCAATAAAGACCTGAAAGTCATTGCAACTGGCGGTATTGCTGAAATCATTGCACCCTACTCTCCAATGATTGACGTTGTTGACCCTCTTCTGACTCTAAATGGATTAAAAATTATTTATGATGCAACCAAATAGGCGTTCCCTGCGCCTGCCTCAAAAGCTTAAAAAAGGCGATGCCATCGGCATTATAGCTCCTGCGGCCCAGATCATCGACAAGGATCAGTTTGCTCGTGGCATCAACATCTTAAGTGAGATGGGCTTTGAACCGGTTTTTCCACGAGAACTTTGGCCTGGCGATTTTTTCCTTGCTGATACTGACAGGAACAGGACTGAGGAGTTTTCAAGAATGTGGTCAGATGACCATGTGAAAGCATTGATCGCGGTTCGAGGCGGCTATGGCAGTATAAGGATTGCACCCGGACTGGATAAAGAGCTGATCAAGAGCAAAAAGAAGCTTTTTGTCGGTTTTTCTGATATTACCCTGCTGCACCTGTTTTTGTACAATCAATGCGACACCATCTCATTGCATGGACCGGTTCTCACATCTTTACCGACATTGAGCCAGGAAGCTCTTGAGCGTTTTTATATTTCACTTACCGGCGGTGCTCTCAATCCGATCCCATTTAGGAGAATAGAAGTTCTGCGTGAAGGAATGCAAGATTCCCCCGCCCCGCTTATCGGCGGCAACCTCTCAACTATAATGACCACCCTTGGCACAGCACTGGATTTTGATTACAGCGGCAAGGTCCTGTTTTTGGAGGATATCGGTGAAATGCAATTCAGGCTCGATCGGATGTTAACACATTTTCATCTAGCCGGAAAATTCAAAAACCTCAAAGGTCTTATCCTGGGTGACTTTTCTCATCCGGAGATCACCGATATGATTGACAAACTTCGATACAAAGAGTTTGTCTGGAACAGAGTGATCGAATTAACCAAAAATGAAGAATACCCAGTTATAGCAGACTTTCCGTCTGGTCACTGCTCAAACAATCTGACGCTGCCGCATGGAGCAGATATGCTGATTGACATAGAAAAGAAATGTCTTCGGTTTTAAGCACACCGCAGCCTGTCCCCGGCAAGGTGTCTCAGGTTTATCTGGGAGAATGTTTGACTTGAGGTACCATTAATGCTATAAAGTTTGTTTGAAATTTGGGAGTTAGGAAATTGTTGCTCTTTGGGCAACCGCTTACTGCTAATACAAAAAACAAGAGTTTTGCTTATGAAAATTTTGACACCTTTGAGAACCGGTCTCATCGTTGCCCTGGGAAGTTTACTTCTCGCAACTGCAGCATTTTGCGCTGATTATGTCACTGTGAAAAATGACGACGTCAATGTCCGAAGCGGCCCTTCAACTGATTCTCCGGTCAAGATGGAAGTTTTTAAAGGATACCCCTTCCAGGTGATGTCAAAAGAAGGCAACTGGCTCAAGGTAACTGATTTTGAAGGCGATACCGGATGGATTCACGAATCGCTTGTCAGCAACGGTGATACCGTGATCGTTAATAGCAACAAAGTCAACATGAGAGAGTCTACCAGCACCAAATCTGCCGTTATTGCTGAAGTTGAGCGTGGAGTTGTTTTTACCCAGATCGGCAAAGAAGGTGATTGGATCAAGGTTCGTCACAGCGGCGGCACCGTTGGCTGGATCTATTCCAAACTTGTTTGGCCGAAACTCTAGGCTCTACGAAGCAGATTGTCTATAGACTTGTCCAGGCAAAGCGGGAGACGGACTGTTTTTCCCGCTTTGTTTGTGAATAAAAAGTGTTCATATTCCAAGCCGAAAAGGAACAACTCTTTCGTCAATTCAACATCTTGCTGACAATAGTGTTGTAATTTTCTGAATTCTTTTTCTTTATACCATTTCAAGGCCTGTAGCCCATCACCAGTTTTTTTTCTATCCAGTGTTGCCTCGGCAACCCGATCCAGACTGAGACGGTAGCCCAGGTGATTTGAAATCTCTTCAAGAAGATCAAGGCTTTTAATTGCTGATAAATCTATATCGGTATAAGCAGAAAGCACCCTGTTATCAAAACGTTTATTATTAAAACCTACCACCACGTCCGCGTTCAGCAAATGCTCAATCAAGGCAGCGATCTCACCTTCCAGGAATGTCATATAGCCGTCAAGCCTGCTGTCGTAGATAACAGCAAGTGAAACTCGCATCTTTTCTGCATTATTCCAGCCACCCACCTCTTCTGCACTTAATTGTGTTTCAAGGTCAAATACGCAATAATGTTCAGGTAAAGCATCAATGCCTTTAGGGTAAGATGACTTTCTATTTTGCCCTTTAGAAAGTTTTTCCAGCAAAGCCGGCATCTGCCACTCATTGTCCTGTGGCCGGGAGGATATGATGAGCTCAAGCAGGGACAGGCAGCCTATCTTATCAATCGGTCGGTTGCCGGAACCGCATTTAGGAGAATGAACGCAGCTGGGGCAGCCGTTTTCGCACTCACATTGTTCTATCACTCTTTTGCATTCGAGCAGTATTTCATTTATCTTTTCATAAGCATCGCGACACAAGCCCACACCACCGTCATGCCCGTCATAAATAAATATTGTCGCAAGTTCAGTCTGTTCATGAACCGGACATGAAATACCACCGATGTCATTCCTGTCGCAGAGCACAAACAAAGGAAACAGGGAGATCATGACATGTTCCAGTGCGTGAATTGCTCCCATAAAATGCTGTTTTTCTCCTTCTATCTTCTGTCTGATCCATTCTGGCAATACCAGCCAGATCCCATCTGTTTCGATGATCTGCTCGGGAAGGTCAAGAGCTATAGTGTTAATTGTTTTTCGTGTCGACGCATGTATTTTCTGATACCCGGTAACCTGCTCGGTAACTCGCACCTGACCTTCATACACTGAAACAGAAAAGCACTCCTTCCCACCTTTAGTCTCAATAATCTCAGTTTTTTTATTTGACAGTGCTCTGGTGTAGTGTGTTTTGCCCCCCTGCCCTACAACAACCTCAGCAGCCTCAAAATCAAGTTTTTCCACGGAGTAAATCTCGCTTCGATGAAGATATATTGCTCCTTCATGACACTCCTTCATCGCTCTGCTGCTGTCTATTTCTCCAAGAATTACTCCTGATTCTGAATTAATTATTGTCAGTTGACTGGAATCTCCCCTAAGATTAAAGAGCCGTTGAGGATATTTTCTACTGGCAAAAAAATCTTTTCCATCGGCAGATTGATGAAGAACTCCATCATTCACCATTTCCCTTACGCAGGACTCGACCTCGGGTGGTGCAGATATAATCTCTGCTGCTGTCAGGGTAAGTTCTGCTGCCGCACAGTGCAGGTGTTTAGCCATGATAGAACTGTTGAAATGATTTAAGACAGCAGACTCAACGTCTCTTTTGAAAAATGCCTCCGGATTTCGCATGAAATACTGATCCAGTGCATCCTCTGCGCCAATCATTACGATTGCCGATTCCTGCTGGCCGCGTCCTACCCTTCCGCCTCTTTGCCATGAAGCCATGATGGACCCCGGGTAGCCGACAAGAATGCAAAGATCAAGATCACCGATATCTATACCGAGTTCCAGTGCAGAAGTTGATATAACGCCGTAAAGTTCGCCTGATGCGAGCTTTTTCTCGATTTCCCTTCGTTCTTCAACTGTAAAGCCGGCCCGGTAAGAACTCAACTTTCCGGCAAACTCCCGCAGTCTTGGTTTGGTCCACATGGTAATGAGCTCTGTAAGCTTGCGCGATTGGGTATAAACGATGGTTCTTAAAGAACGTTTCATCGCAGCCTCAAGAAGCTGACTTGCCACATGGGCTGCACTGTCCCATGGATTGAGAAAGAGCATATGCTTTACAGGTTGAGGAGCTCCAGAATCCGTAATTACGGCAACTTCCTCGCCAAGCAGTTCACGCCCGAGCTGTTCAGGATTTCCAACTGTCGCTGAGAGCATGATGAATTGCGGGGTGGTATCATAATAGGCTGCGATTCTTTTCAGCCTGCTTATGGCCCAACTCATATGAGAGCCGAACACGCCTCTGTAGGTGTGAACTTCATCAATAATTATGTATCTGAGTTTTTTGAAAAAACGACTCCAGTTGTCATGGAAAGGAAGAATTGAGAGATGCAGCATGTCGGGAGTTGTAATCATGATGCCCGGCGGGTTGTCACGCAGTTTTCTCCTCCTGTACGTGCTTGTGTCACCGTCATAGATCGCAGCGATTTCGTTATCGCGTTTTTCTGAATCCCTTTGACAAAATAAATACATCTCCTCTATTTTTTTCAGTTGGTCATTGGCAAGGGCCTTTAGCGGAAACATATACAGTGCGTGACCCTGCGGGTCTTTTGCCAGGCTGTCAATGACAGGAAGATTATACATCATGCTTTTACCTGAAGCGGTTGGTGTTGCCGCCAGCAGATGTTTCCCCTGTTTAACATGATGCAGGGCTTCAAGCTGGTGAGAATAGAGCTTGTTTATGCGTTTCTGGTGCAGGTAAGCCTTTAACCCTGAAGATAGGGAATCAGGTATTTCGCCGTAGCTGCCTGCTCTTTTTTGACTTGCTCTGTGACAGACAACCTGAGGCCCGAACTTTTCAGAACCTTCCAGAGCCTGCAGATACTCTGTTATGTTTCCTCTGTTTCCAGAAGTTTTTTCTACATGTTGTTTTTCGGAAGAGTACATTTATAAACTTGCCTAAAGTGTTATCTGCGTTTATTCTCTTACCTTTCTGTAATTTTAACTATAGATTTTTTTCAGAGAACACTGACAGCAAACAATGGTAAAGATAGCTACACTGGGGCCTCAAGGCAGCGACAGCATTAGCGCAGCAGGCCAATATTCACCAGATGCCGAAATTTTTCTTTTCAACCAGATCTCAGAGGTTTTGAGCGCCCTGGCTTCAGGGAAAGCGGATAAGGCCCTGGTACCTGTATATAATACACGAGGCGGTGAGGTAAAAGAATATTTTCGTCTGCTTGAAAATGTCGAAAATGAATACTGGATTGACAACATCGTTTTACCGATTCATCTTTCTCTCGGTGTGGTTGCCTTAGAGACGCATAAGCCGGAATTAATAAAAACTATCGTCGGCAGACAGGCAGTTTTCAACCAGTGTCGTGAATATATATCGACAAATTTTCCGGATGTAACACTTATATCAGTAGGCAGTCTAGCTGAAAAAATAAAAGCTGCCATCAGCAGCAGTGATCACAGTTATGCCTTTATTGACACAGAAGAGTCCCTTAAACTCGGAGGGCTTGAAATCGCTGAGCGAGAGGTGGTTTCTCATAACCGCACCCGTTTTGCCGTGCTCGGAAAAAAGCTCCCCCCTTCTACCGGCTACGATGCAACGGCAGTAATCACCAAGCCTCTCAACGACAGGGTCGGCATGCTCGTTGATATTTTGAATGAATTTACCCGTCGCGGAGTCAATATTCTCGATCTGCGTTCTGAAAACGATATCAAAACCCAAAAACTTCAGATTTATCTTGAAGCTGAGGGACATATTGAAGATCTGCCCTTGAGATCAGCTCTTGAAACCATAGAAAAACGTGTCATTCAGGAAAGAGATTCTATAAAATTGCTTGGTTCATTTCCGCGAATCGACATGAGGGTGAAACAGATAAAGAATATCGGGTTCATCGGTTCAGGAGCAATGAGCCAGTGGTTTGCAGTTCGACTTGCCAATGAGGGCTATAAAACGGTCATTACAGGACGATCTTCAGAAATCTCTCCGGAGGAGATGGTTAAAGATGTTGATATCGTCTGTATTTGTGTGCCGATTTCGGTAACGGCAGAGACTATAAGGCAGTATGGTCCACTTTTGCATGAAGGCCAGGCACTTATTCTTCTGGCCGGTGAATCAGAAAACACCTTACAAACAGCCATGGATTTTACCCACTCAGGTGTCGAACTGATGTTGGTCCACAATTTATGGGGCCCCCAGGCAGATACCATGAAAGATAAAAACGTCTCAGTGGTCAGGACGTCAAGGAGCGGTGCTTTCTGCAGCGAATTTGAGGCATTTCTTTATAAGCATGGGGCGGCAATATATCATGACAGCGCAAACAAGCACGACTTGCTCATGGGTGTTGGGCAGAAACTGCCTACCCTTATTTCAGTTGCCCTGGCAAAAACCCTTAAAGAGCACGGGGTGGATTGTGCCGATATTTCAAGTCATTCAACCTTGACCTCCCTGTATGGCGTCCTGTCTATGGTTCGGGTACATAATCAGAATCCGAGAACCTATGCAGAAATCATGTCAACTACAGGGGATGGCCGTAAAATCGTCCGCAGTTTTGTAAAAAACATTACCAATCTCATGGAAATTGCTGAAGACAGGGATATTCAGGAGTTATGTTCGATTATGGAATCCAGTAAAGAGTTCATGAGTGAAAAGTTCAGAGAAAATAACATGCGGCAGGCGAAAGCTGTTGATGCTATCTTAAGCGACAATGGCGTAAAAGATTTGTATTAAATGAAAGACAATTCTCCCCGGCACGCAGATGACGGCAGAGAGAATACCATATAGAGTTTTATTCATAGGAGTTTATTAATGATTATCAGTGAAAGCAAAGTATTAACCGAAGAACATATCTGCCCGCACTGCAAGGCCCGGATGTCCTGCTGTGAAGCTCCGGCTGTGCATGTTGGCGACGGACTTGGCTGGGGTTCAGATGTACTATTTATTTGTTTAAACGATGCCTGTTCTCTCTTCCTGAATGGCTGGCAGAATATTGAAGAACGTTACGGGCATCATGCATCATACCGTTACATGGAGCTTCCGGGAAGCACTGAAGGCAACGTCATGATGGTTGGAAATAAAGACGCGTTTAAAGGGAGTATTATCGACCCTGAAGTCATAGCCAAGCAGAATGAACGCTACCTCAAAGAGCAAGCAGCCCTTGCAGCACTGGATTCCTGTGTTGCTGACAAAAACCTCGAACCTGTTCTTACCCTTATCCTTGATGAAGCTGCCGCAATTGAAGGGAGAAAAAGAGCGGTTGAGCTTCTTTTTGCCCTGAATGATCTCAGCTGTTTTGATGCGATCAGAAACCATGAATTCAGAAATAAAGCGCTCGAACAGGGTACCAACCTGATGCTTACTGCTATGTTAAAAAAGAATTTCAAGAAAGAATGCCCTGCCTGCGGTGAAATAATCAAATTACAGGCGAAGAAATGTATGCACTGTCAGGAAAATCTGGATTAAATTTTGTAATTTATTGTTGCAAAAGAGAAAGTGAGAGAGTATAAGGTAAAACCGATTTCGGCAGACAATTAAATTTGATGGTGGATGTAGCTCAGTTGGTTAGAGCACCTGGTTGTGGCCCAGGAGGCCGAGAGTTCAAATCTCTTCATCCACCCCATCATATTACAGGGCATCAGTTAATACTGTTGCCCTGTTTTTTTTTGCAGTGTAGAATCCAGCATTTTCCATATCGTCTAACCCCATCGATTACTCAGCATAGAGTTTGTATTATGACAGATTATTCAAAAATAGATCAGCCCGAGTTTCTCCAGCTTATTTTTCATCCGCTTGTTCAAGAAAAATCTCCTTTACCTGGGAATTCCTTTGATCTGGATATCGCAGTGGAAGAAGGTGTGACTCTCGGGTGCAGATTTTATACCTGTGATAAAGAAGCTCCGGTTATTCTCTATTTCCACGGCAACGGTGAAACGGTTAATGATCATAATGAAATCGCATATATGTATAATAAACATGGGATGAATTTATTTGTCACCACCTATCGCGGATACGGGTGGAGCAATGGCACCCCAACTGTTGCATCGATGATGGCCGATGCCCAGACATCACTGGACTTTCTTGTTCAGTACATGAAGGAAAACGAATACACCGGACAGATCTTTGCTATGGGACGATCTCTCGGCTCTGCCAGTGCAATTGAGATCGCTTCCAAGAAAGAAAATCCTGTTAAAGGACTTATAATAGAAAGCGGATTTGCAGATATTATCCCGCTCGCAGAAAAGCTCGGTGTTAATGTTGCAGAACTTGGCCTTACAGAAGAAGACGGGTTTAATTCCAAGGCAAAAATTGAAATCGTTGAACGTCCGACCTTCATATTGCATGGCCAGAAGGATGAACTCATTTCTGTTAATGAAGGCGGTAAACTCCAGGCCGCGTGCGGAGCAAGAAACAAACAGTTTCAAATCATTCCCGGAGCAAATCATAACACCATGATAAGCACAGCCGGAGATCTGTATTTTCAAACGATAAAGACATTCATCGATACCATAACAGGTGCAAATAGCTGGCGTAAGAGACGCAAAGCATTTAAAAAAGGTGAATAACAACGCAAAACGATTTGTGAATTTCGTATAAGAAACATAGAGTAGCATAAAGGGGGAGAAAATGGGGAATTCTGTAAAGCGCGAAAATCCACTCACCTGGGATGAATATTTTATGGCCGTGGCCCTGCTTTCAGCCCAGCGAAGCAAAGATCCGAACACCCAGGTCGGAGCCTGTATCGCCAACGAACAGAATAAGATTGTCGGTGTCGGCTATAACGGATTTCCGTTAGGATGTTCTGATGATGAACTGCCCTGGGCTAGAGAAGGCAACTTTCTTGACACTAAATACCCATATGTCTGCCATGCCGAACTCAATGCCGTATTAAACTCGATTTCCAGAGATCTTCGTGGTTGCAGAATATATGTCGGTCTTTTCCCATGCAACGAATGCACAAAGGTTATCATTCAGTCTGGAATCAGCGAAATCATTTATCTCTCAGATAAATATAGAGATACGGACGCAGTGAAAGCCTCAAAAATCATGATAGAAAAGGCCCCTGGAATCAGCTACAGAAAGCTTGAAACAAATCTGGAGAACATAAAAATTGCTCTTCACGAACACCTGATATAACCTTCTTTTCCTATCAGGTGTGTTCATACCCCTGATAGGAAATATCTTCTATCCTGCCGTTCTTTCTCTGCAGACGCACGCCCTGCCCCTCTTGTATCTCCCCTATTCGATAGAGTGAAAAACCTTCTTTTCGCAGGCCATGCAGTGATGTTTCTTTGTCAGCAGGAACTGTGAAAACCAGCTGATATTCTTCTCCGCCTTTCAGCTGTATGGCTGTCGGATCGAGTTGGAGTGCATTGCAATATTCTGAAAAGTTCTCTTCCATGGGCAGCAGGTTTTCATCGAGAATCGCCCCTACTCCGCTTTCATGACAGATATGCGCGAGATCGGTTGCTATGCCGTCAGAAAGATCCTGCATTGCAGAAACTAACTTTCCTTCTGCCAATCTCCTGCCAAGTTTCACCTGTGGAGATGGATCAAGATGGGCAAGATGAAAAAGTGTAAGCTCCTCCACTGACATGCCGGCCTGAAAAAGCTTCAAGCCAAGAGCAGCCGAGCCAAGACAACCGCTTACAAAGACAATATCCCCGGCTAATGCACCGGATCGTTTAACGGGAGAGACTCCGGCACTGGTTCCTACTACGGTAACTGAAAAAGAAAGCTCGTTTCCGCTAACAGTATCTCCTCCAATGACTGCGCAGCCGTATTCACTGCACATATCGCCAATACCGCCGAGAAATTGCTCAAGCCATTCATCCTTTACTGCAGGCGGAAAGCAAAAAGTGAGCAAGATAAATTTCGGAATACCTCCCATCGCTGCAATATCACTGATGTTCGCTGCAATGGATTTGCGTCCTAAACGATAAGGGTCATGCCAGTTGAGGTTGAAATGCACATTGTCTACCAGCATATCGGTGGTAATCATCCAGGGATTGGAAGCGGTGTTGCCGAATAGAGCACAATCATCGCCAATCCCGGCAAAGAGCATTGAATCCACACGATGATACCGCTCGCGGATTTTTCTTATAAGCTCTCTTTCAGCCACGTTTTTATTTTATCCTTTTCAGAAAGCCTTTTTTCTTATCCGTCGCCTGCTCTTCTTCAATGCCGAGATCGGGCTTTTTCACATCGACCTTTACAGCCTTCACGAAACGTTTTTTTCCTCCCATGGTGAAGATCTCCATTCCGGTCATCTGTTCAGTTCTCAACGTCCAGGTAGTCTGCTGCAAGGGAATAGTGAGAAAAGCCAGACCAACATGCCACCACTCATCTTTTCTGGAATCGTCACGCACTATACCTGTTACCTGGGCGTATATGCCGTTCTGGGATTCTTCCAGAAGAATTAAGACTATATCTCCAACATCTAGTGTTTCTTTGAACTCCATGATCTGCGAGAGTTCTTTTACCAACGATTCCATTACTCTTTTCCTTCTTCCAATCGAATGACGGTATCGACCGTCATGGTGTTATCAATTCTGCCAACTCTGTACCCAATGGCCTTGTACATGCTTAATCCGTCCAGTACCGGGTGAATAAGCCTGTCGATGACAATTTTTGACTTCATCGCAGCTTCTCTGTCCTGGATCGCCAAAACCGTCCCTCCCCAGCTTACCACTTCTTTCATAATCTTAAAAAAGCTTTGCAGCTGTACATAACAAAGAATATTGTTTTCGTCATGAAAGCCTTTTGTTACCTGAGCAAAACCATTTTCTTTAGAAAATGAAACAGGTTTATCGAGATGATCGATGATGTCTTCTAAAAATGGTTTGCTGCTTGCCAGAACAAAGTAATCACCATGTATCGTATAGCCAAGTTGCATGCTGTTTTGTGAATATTCACCCCAGAGGGTCAAGGTGTCTTCTCCATGTTTCTCCTGGTGAGTAACGACATTATTGTCTTTAATCACCTTTTCCATCATCTTTTCAAATTTTGGTCTGTCATTGATACGGATATACATGCCGAAATCAGGTACCGGCAAGAAAAACGGCACTTCGCTGTCTCTTAGCAGGAAGGTTGGCCTGTGATCAAACAGTGAAAAGAAATCATCAAGCTCCAGACCAGTATTCTTTTGTATTTCATTTTGTAAATTCTGAATCTGTTCATCGGTGAAATTTCTGTCATGAACAGCGAATTTGTAGAGGTCTTTCAGGAGAAAGGTATTGGTCCAGTAATAAATAAGAAGATCTTCAGGAACCATCTGGACCATCGGATTTTCTTCAGGCGGAACGAGTACGATGTTTTTCATACTGCTGTCCATTTTATCAGGCCTGAACACAATTGAAGAATGGGTTTGCATCGAACCGTCTTTGACAGGATAGACCGCAGAAGAAAGATGTGAATAATTATCGAGAAGTTCAAGTTCCTTGGAAATGGCGTCTAAATCTTCCGGGCTGTATGCCTTTATATAGGCAAGAATAGTTTCTTTCAGCGGCCCTGCCTGAAAGAATGCAAACTGCAGAGCATTTTTGTGCTTTTCCTGGGCCTTTTTAAATGCCTTGTTAGCTTTTAAATCGGCGGATTGGTTTTTATGACGATCTATTGCCGACTTTATTACAGTGTCTGAAAATGAAAAAAGAACCCTGTTTGCAACAACAGCCGCGTAGAGTGTAAATTGATCATCGAGCTTATAATAAAGGATCTTTTCCTCCAGATATCGCAGTTCACCATTATTATCGCTTTTTGGAATCAACTTCGCCAGAGCAGCAAGAGCTATTGCCGACTTTTTCGGCTTTGCAATAACTAGTAGAGATTCCTTGAGGTTATCTAATCTGCTTACCTCTTGATATATTTTTGTGTTTGGAAGAAGAGCGACAATAAAATGTTCTCCAAAGATTTCATGTACCAGTGGATTATTAACTGTTTCCTGTATATCCTCAATAACCTGTTCAACGTGCCGTCTCGATTCTTCAGGCAACTGCAGGTCATTGATAATACCTCTATAATCAATAGCTTTGATTGTATTGCCAAGTTTTGAACTGTCATATTTTTTATACATTTTAGTCAGGTTATCCTGACGAATATAACCGATAACATTTTGCGGCAGCAGATCAACAGCAGTAATTTCCTCATCATCACTTATTATGAAATAGATAGAAACACAGGCAAGCAACAGAACAATAATCAAGATTAGTTTTTTCATATTCTATTAATAGTTTAATTTATTGAAGAAAACTCATTCTACGGTATTGAATGGCCTCTGCAACGTGTGAAGTGCCTATTTCCGCAGTACCGCTCAAATCTGCCACTGTACGGGCTATTTTTAAAATTCTGTGATACCCCCTTGCTGACAGGCCAAGCTTGTCCATGCTTTTTTCAATCAATTTCTCAGAACTTTTATCAAGAGTACAATGCTCCTCTATCTCACTGCTGCCCATTTGCGCATTACAGGTTATACTTGCGGAGGATTCAAAGCGTTTCTGCTGTATTTTTCTACACCTGTTTACACGTGAACGTATTTCTGCACTTTTTTCAATAGCATCATCTTGCTGGAGTTCATTGAATTTGAGTGCGGGGACATCAAGAGAAATGTCAATCCTGTCCAGAAGAGGACCGGACATTTTGGAGTGATACCGTTGAATTTGGGCAGGAGTGCAGCTGCATCGATTATGGGTGTCACCGTAGTAGCCGCATGGGCAAGGGTTAAGGGAACAAACGAGCATAAAATTGGCCGGATAGGTTACGGACATATTGGCTCTGGATACAGTGACAGCTCCCTCTTCCAGAGGTTGTCGAAGGGTTTCCAAAACATGTTTACTGAACTCCGGCAATTCATCGAGAAAAAGAACGCCATGGTGAGCAAGAGAAATTTCACCTGGTTTTGGATATGTTCCCCCACCGATAAGTCCGGCATCAGAAATTGTATGATGAGGAGCACGAAAAGGCCTGACTGTAAGCAGACCTTTTGTTTCATAAAGGGGTTGTGCAACAGAGTAAATTTTAGTTATTTCTAGAGATTCGTTAAATTCAAGATCTGGTAAAATTGTTGGCAGGCGTTGCGCTAGCATGGTCTTGCCGGAACCAGGCGGACCGGAAAACAACAGATTATGCCCACCGGCTGCAGCAACTTCAAGAGCTCTTTTTGCATGTTTTTGCCCTTTCACGTCGGCATAATCAATTTCGAAGCGAACATTTCCAGAATCACTTCTCGTTTTCTGATACGTTGCAGACTCCAGCAGCGCGGTACCATTGCAAAACTCAACCGCTTCGCTCAAATGGTTTACGCCGATAATTTTTATATCTTTTACTACAGCCGCTTCATTGCTATTGGCTGCAGGCACTATAGCCGTATCCAGGCCTCTTTCCTGTGCGGCAATGACCATGGGTAGAATACCTCGCACAGGTTTTACTCCCCCGTCCAGCGAAAGCTCACCGATGATGCAATATTTGTTTAGCTCAACATTTTTTATCGTTTCTGCTGCAAGCAGCAATGCTATCGCTATAGGCAGATCAAAACCTGCTCCTTCTTTCTTGTGATCGGCCGGAGCGAGATTAACGGTGATCCGTTTATTGGGAAAACTGTAGCCGCTGTTCATTAAGGCAGCTTTTACCCGATCCCGGCTTTCCCGTATTGCGTTGTCGGGCAAACCGACAATGGAAAACATTGGAAGGCCATTTGAGATATCAACCTCTACATCCACCGGGAAACCGTCTATTCCTCTTACTGAACAGCTGAAAACCTTTGAGAGCATTTATCGTTCCTTTTGCTGATAGAGCTTCTGCATTTCTATGCTGTATGGACCATTTTGGTGTTGATATACAAAAAAAGGAGGCAGAACAACGCACTCACTTCCCCCGTTTTTCGTTGCCTCGACAAGAACCAGACTTGCACTGCATGCCTGAGGATAACTGTAAATCAGCTGCATTTTCTTTATTTCAAGATTGTCCGCTGAAAGTATGCTGAACAATTCAGTAATGCGTTTTGCCGGATAACATAGGGTTATGGTACCCTTATTAATCAAAACCTTTTTAGCAGCCGCGGCGATGTCTTTCAAATCGGCATAAATCTGGTGTCTAGCCCCGTAGGCTTCCTGATTTATGTTTGTGCGACCGGTTCCGGTGCTGAAATATGGCGGATTGCAGTATATATGATCAGTACTTTCAGGTTTTAGATATTGAAGAATATTTTTTAAATCGCCTGATATCGGATAAATCAGGTCATCAAAACGATTTTGAATAACATTATGCTGCAGCAGATTAAACAGGGAGGATTGAATTTCGACAGCGTAAATTTTCTCTATAAGGCCATTATATCTATACGCTAAAATCAGGCTTATCACACCGCAACCGGCTCCGAGATCAAGCAGGCGGCTCTTGCTTTTTGGTAATGTAAAATGCGCAATAAGTACCGGATCGATGGAAAACCTGTATCCATCCAGATGCTGCCGACAGACCAGGTCCTGATCAAACAGGGTGTCTTCTGTTACTTGCAGTTTCGTTAAATCAGTCATACCTATTCCCATAACGGGGAGTTAAGTGCCCCCTATTATTCGTGTATTTATTTTACTCATCAGGGTATAGTTTTGCGGAACCGTAAAGTGTCAACTGAAACATTTTTTTTCGTAACACATCGAAAAAACAATTTATAATAATAAGATATATCATCGGAGGTTACAATGTTTGATATTTTCATAGATACCCATTTTGCAGGAGGACATCATCTTCGTGATTATCCCGGCGATTGCGAAACCCCGCATGGTCACAATTGGAAGGTACAGGTAACTGTCAGGGCAACGGAACTTGATCATCTTGGGATGGGTGTTGATTTTACTGTTGTAAAAAAAGCCGTCAAAGAAACGCTTAAAAAAATAGACCATAAAAATCTTAACGAGCTGCCGATGTTTCAAAAAGTGAATCCATCATCAGAAAATATTGCGATTTTTATTTATGACGATCTTAAAGATGCGCTCAACCATGAAAGATACAGCCTGTATTCAGTTACGGTAAGGGAAACTGATTTTCAGGGTTTAACCTATTACGGACCTTCTAAAAGCTGAAATGTCTTCATCCGGCAACTCAACCATGACTACTCCGACCTTTTTCCTCGGCGTTGACGGAGGCGGCACCAAATGTCGGGTAAGGCTTTGCGATAATCGAGGAACGATCCTAGGCGAAGGACACTCGGGCCCTGCCAATATCACCCTGGGCCTAGAAGAAAGTTTTGCCAGCATTCTTTCGGCCACGAAGGTCCTGCTCGAAAAAAGCAATTTAGATGTTTCAATTCTGCAAAACACAAGAGCAGGACTTGGTCTTGCGGGAGTAGTTCAGCAAAGCGACATTGATGAAATCTGTTCGTTCCCTCACCCCTTTCATTCAGTTTGTGCAGATTCTGATGCCGCCACTGCCTGCATTGGTGCTCACGATGGAGAAGACGGCGGGATAGTTATACTTGGTACAGGCAGTCATGCTTTAGCTTTTCATCAGGGTGGCAAGATATCCATCGGCGGTTGGGGATTCACAATTTCAGATCATGGGAGCGGTGCCCAGCTTGGCCTCAAGGCAATTCGTCTGGCTCTGCTTGCCCATGAAACGCAACATGCACAATCACCTTTTATTCATGAAATTCTTTCTTATTTTGATTTTTCATCTTTAAAAATATTTCACTGGAGCAAAACAGCAAACCCGGCAGATTACGGCAGGTTCGCAAAAATTGTTGCTGATTTTGCCAAGGAAAATGACCAATCTGCTATTTCCCTCCTCCGCCAGTCGGCTCAAGAGGCTGAAATTCTCATTAAAGGCCTCATTGATTTACATGTCAGCCGTATCGCACTTTACGGGGGAATGGTTTCGGTTATCAGCCCATTCATACATGATGATTTTGGGACATATCTTGTTCAGCCTCAGCAAGATGCCATCTCAGGAGCTGTTATCATGGCTATGAATAATTATTGACGGTATACGTAAGAATCGAATCGGGACTATCTTGTATGAGTACTACTTGTTTTATAAACGGCACCATTTTTACCGGTCACGAACTTGTCAGAGACAAATCGCTTTTAGTTGAAGATGGAATTATCCAAAACATTACTGCCGCTGACAAACTGCCGACAGATGTTCAAATATATGATCTCGGCGGCGGTATTCTGGCACCCGGCTTTATTGATATACAGGTCAACGGCGGCTGCGGGCTGCTTTTTAATGATTCCCCTTCTCTTGAAACTATTGAAGAACTGATACGATGCCACCGGATTAACGGCACGACTATGCTGTTCCCTACTCTTATCAGTACCGACTATGTCAAGATGGTTTCAGCATATGAGACAGTTGAACTCGCATTAAACAATAATATGGCAGGTCTTGGCGGCCTTCATTTTGAGGGGCCGTATCTGAATAAAAGCAAAAAAGGCATTCATGACGGCAACAAGATAAAGGACATCTCGCCTAATGAATTAGATACCTTTATATCCGGATTTTCCGGCGGCAAACTGATTATGACACTTGCACCGGAAAAGGTCTCCTCTCAATTTCTTGAGAAGATGACAGCTGCTGGGATACTGCTGTTGGCCGGTCACTCTGATGTCAATTTAGAACAGGCGTTACAAGCTTTTAACTCAGGAATTACTGGTGTCACCCATCTCTATAATGCAATGAGCCAGTTCGGCAGTCGGGAGCCGGGGCTGGTTGGCGCTGCTCTTCTGTCAAAAGATTGCTGGTGTACCATTATCGTTGACGGTTACCATGTACATCCTGCGACGTTGAAGGTCTCCATTGCTGCCAAAGGTGCTGAAAAGTTTATTCTTGTGACCGACGGAATGCCGTCATCGGGTTCCAAACTAACGGAGTATTATCTGGGAAAAACGAAGATAGACGTTATCAATGGCCGCTGCTCATCAAGTGACGGCACCTTGGCCGGGTCTAATCTCACCATGATCGATGCGGTAAAAAACTGCGTCAACTTGCTTCATCAGCCACTGGAGACAGCTCTGGCAATGGCTTCTCTGCATCCAGCACAGTTTTTGGGTATTGCTCATCAATATGGCAAAATCGAGGCAGGTTTTTTTGCAGATTTAGTACAGCTTGATCAAAATCTTAACGTTTTGAATACCTGGATAAAAGGCAGTTAATCGAAACCTGTAGACAGATTTTTACTGCAGGACTATTGAAGCAGTTCAAAGGCGAGATCAGCCGCCTTTTGAGAAGCACCTTTTTCTCCGAGATGCGTTCTGACATTTTTCAGCCCGGTAAGCTGTAAAGCCATCTGCTTTTTGACAGTGAGTATCTTGATAATCTCTTTTGCTATGTTCGCATCTGTCACCTGATCCTGTAGAAGCTCAAGGACAAAGGGATTGTCTGCTATCAGGTTAACCAGTGAAAAATATTTTACCTTGATGCGAAAAACATGCCTGCCGAGAAAATAGGTGAGCGGTGAGGTTCGATAGCTGACAACCATGGGCACATTAAGCAGTGCAAGTTCAAGCGTTACTGTGCCGGATGCTGCTATCGCTGCATCACATGCCGCCATAGCCTCATAACGATCTTCTGTAATGGTTATTATTTCAAGGCCTGAACAGGTCAATTCCTGCAAACCGCACTCATTGAGCAGCTCCATTGACACCGTTGGAGCCTTGGGCAGAATGAAAACTGGCGGTTCAGGCAGTTCCCCGGCAATTTTTTTAGCAGATTCAAGAAAAACAGGAAGCAGCGAGGTGATTTCACGATACCTGCTGCCAGGAATGAGAGCAATAAGCCTGCGGTTCGGATCTATTGAATGGCGATGACAAAATTCCTCTCTTCCGTACTGAATGGATACTTCATCAAGCAGGGGGTGTCCGACATACCGTGCTTTCACACCATGTCTGGTGAAAAACTCTTCCTCAAAAGGAAGAATAACACCAATCCTATCTACCCGTTCTTTTATTGTCTTGACTCTTCCAGTACGCCAAGCCCACACTTGAGGGCTGATATAATAGAAAACAGGGATTCCAAGCTTTTTCGCACAAGCAGCCAGCATCAAGTTGAAATCAGGAAAATCAATAATGATTAACAGATCAGGATGTTGCTGACGCAAAAAGGTTTTCAGGATTTTCTGAGCGCTGAGAATATCAGGTAAATGAGAAAGAATTTCTGCAATGCCGACAACAGAAACTTTTTGCGCTTCAAAAAGAATCTCTACACCGGCTGCAGATAGTTGCTGTCCGCCCATACCATGAAATGCAACAGTTTCGTCTTGCTGATGGATTGCTCTAACGAGATTTGCACCATGGATATCCCCGGAGGCTTCTCCGGAAACTATCAGAACCTTTTTCATTGCTTATTTATGCTCGAAAAATCCAGATCTTTAAAAACTGATTGTTCACGATGCTGTTTGATCTGCTCTATAACCTTAAGGGCAACATCAAGGGCCTGACGTCCTTCATGCCCTGAGACTATTGGACGGCTCCGTTTTTTCACATTTTCAATAAAATGCTCTGCTTCACTTTTGAGGGCATCGGCACTTTCAAAAGACTTTGAAACGATATGCTGCTTCGGCATGCCGGAATCCTGCATCTGGTCAGTCAGCTGAATTGAGACGACCTTTCGGTTGGCAAAGTCTACATCGATGTAAGACCCCGGTTGAAAGATTTTCATCTTTCTGACATTGGTCAGTGAAATTCTGCTCACTGTAACATTAGCTGTCGCCCCGTTTTCAAACATCAACCGGGCATTTGCAATATCGGTGGTATTGGTTACAACCGGTGCACCAACAGTATGAATATGGATAAGAGGTGATTTTACGATATTAAGAATAATATCAATGTCATGGATCATAAGATCGAGAACAACATCAACGTCTGCTCCCCTGCCCCTGAATTTGGTGATCCTGTTGCTTTCGATAAAGATAGGGGTATTTAAGAACGGCTCCATCGCCTGAACAGCAGGATTGAAGCGTTCGAGATGTCCGATCTGTAAAACGAGTTTTTTCTCTTCAGCTTTCTGAATAAGTTCATCGGCTTCCTGCGTAGTCACCGTCATCGGTTTTTCAAGCAGCATATCCACATTATGTGCTATACAATCAAGCGCTACCCGATGATGATAGGTTGTCGGGACAACAATTGATGAAGCACTGATTAACGGAAGCAATTGTTTGTAGTCATCAAAGGCCTTACAACCGCATTCTTCTGCAACCCTGGCTGCCTGGTTCGGGTCAGAGTCCGCGACACCAACCAACTCAACACCTTCCATAGCAGCATATTTCTGGGCATGAAAACGGCCCAGATACCCTACCCCGATTACTCCGACTTTTATAGTATCCATGAAAATTGCCAATGTTATTTTAAATACCTAAATACGCTTTCTGAACTTCCTCGTTAGTAAGAAGATCACTAGCCTGACCGGAAAGAGTTATTTTGCCGTTTTCGATAACGTACGCCCGATCTGCAATTTGCAGCGCCTGATTGGCATTCTGCTCGACGAGAAATATCGTGGTATTATTATCTTTATTAATTTGTTTAATGATTTCGAAAATCTGCTTAATGATCAATGGAGCAAGCCCCATTGAAGGTTCATCAAGCAGCAGGACTTCTGGTCTTGCCATAAGCGCCCTTGAAAGTGCAAGCATCTGCTGCTCTCCACCGCTCAGCGTTCCTCCATCCTGATTTCTTCTTTGAGCAAGAATCGGGAAGAGAGAATAGACATAATCAAGATCTTTCTTGATTTCTGCCTTATCATTGCGTAAGAACGCCCCCATATCAAGATTTTCCTGAACAGTCAACATTGGGAAAATGTGGCGACCTTCCGGGACCTGGCAAAGACCGCTTTTGACGATATCGTCAGGTTCTGCTTTCTGTATTTCCCTGTCCTTGAAAAATATTTTGCCGGTTCTCGTTTTCACGACACCGGAAATGGTCATAAGTGTAGTTGACTTTCCAGCACCGTTTGCACCGATCAGGGTTATAATTTCACCTGCATTAATATCAAGTGAGATTCCTTTTAATGCAAGAATGTTACCATATCCTGAGCTTACGTTTTCAAGTCTAAGCATCTAATTCTTCACCTAAGTACGCTTTAATTACTTCCTGATTATTTCTGATCTCATCCGGTGTGCCCTGGGCAATTTTTCTACCGTAATCCATAACGAATATGCGTTCAGAAAGTGTCATGACAAGTTTCATATCATGTTCAATAAGCAGGATCGACTGACCGCCTGAACTGATATTCTGGATAAGGGTAACAAGTTCATTTGTTTCCTGAGGATTCATGCCTGCAGCAGGTTCATCAAGCAGAAGCAGCAACGGATCAGTGGCAAGCGCCCTTGCTATTTCAAGACGACGCTGTGCACCATATGGCAGATTCTTTGAGTATTCATTGGCAAGATCAGCAAGGCCGACCTTTTCAAGAATCGAATAACTGTAATCGATGATTTCTTTTTCTTCCTGTCGAGTGCTTTTAGTTCTGAAGAGTGCACCGAAGATAAAGGCCTTGGTTCGGCAATGTCTACCGATCATGACGTTTTCGAGAACTGTCATCTGTGAGAAAAGACGAATATTCTGAAACGTTCTTGCAAGTCCTGCAACGGTAACCTGATTGGGTTTAAGGCCTTTCAGACTTTTCGGTTTCTGCCTGCCGGGGGTATGGAGAAGGATATCGCCTTTGGTTGGATAGTAAATACCGGTAACACAGTTGAAAAATGTTGTTTTCCCGGCACCGTTCGGACCAATAAGCGCTACAATTTCCCCGCCCTTAACATCGAGGTCAACTCCGCCTAATGCCCGGACACCACCAAAGTCCATGGTGAGGTTTTTAACTTCTAATATTTTCTTACTCATTCTACTCGTCTTTGTTAATGCTGTATGTACGACGTACATTTGAGATGAGTCCCTGAGGACGGAAAACCATCATTGCAACAAGTGCGGCACCAAAGGCCAGCATCCTGTATTCCGAAAGCTCACGGAGATATTCAGGCAACAGAATAAGGATCAGTGCGCCGAGGATTACACCAACGATTGAGCCCATACCTCCCAATACGACAATCGACAGAATCATGGCCGATTCCAGGAAAGTGAAAGAGGCCGGATTGATAAAGGTTGTTTTTGCTGCAAACATAACGCCAATAATACCTGCCCAGAATGCACCAAGGGAAAAGGCAATCAGCTTTGTTTTCATTTTATCAATACCCATGGCCTGGCAGGCAATCTCGTCTTCACGCAGTGCGATCCATGCCCTTCCAAGCCTTGAATCCTGTAAACGATTGACAAAAAAGATCGTCACTACGACAAAAATAACCATGAGATAATAGGTATATGTAATCGCATCGTTTAACGAAAGCTCTATGCCGAATAGTCCCGGGCGTGGAATATTGGAGATACCACTGGGGCCTTTGGAAAATTCTCCCCAGTTTTCAAGGACAAGGCGAATAATTTCACCAAATCCAAGGGTTACGATGGCAAGATAATCGCCGCGCAGCCGAAGAACCGGAATACCCAGCAAAATACCGAAGATTGCTGCAAGCACACCGCCTATTGGCAACACAGCCCAGAATCCCAGCCCGAAGTGATGGTTCAGCAATGCATAACTGTAGGCACCCACTGCATAAAACGCGACATAACCAAGATCGAGCAGGCCTGCGAGTCCAACAACTATATTAAGGCCAAGACCAAGCACCACATACATTAAGGCGGTTGTCATGATATTGATCTGATAGGTCGAGAATACAAACGGATATACAACAGCAAACAACAGCAATGCTGCTCCGAATACAACTCTGTAGGTAGGATGATTTATCAGTTGATGAATCGGTGACAGCTTGATTTCGGTGCCTGATTCTTCTTTTCCGGCCCGCATCTCTTTTTGTTTGAGCAAGAAGCGAAAGGCCATGGAAAGAAAAAATATTCCTACCATAACATATACGACATTCATCCATCTCCACTGGATTGTCTTTTCTATTGAATTCACCTTGATAACCATGATCGGAAAGGTGAGAAAAGCGAACCAGATTGAAGCTATTAATGATTTTCTTAATTCGGTTAACATAGAAACAAACTCACACTTTTTGGTTATCAGCTTTGCCGAGAATTCCGGAAGGTTTAAAAATCAGAATTAGAACAAGCAGCGAAAATGCAAAAACATCTTCGTAGTCACTCGAAACATATCCGGTTGCGAAACTTTCGGTTAGCCCAAGAATCACACTGCCGAGAACGGCGCCGGGAATTGATCCGATACCACCCAGTACAGCAGCGGTAAAAGCCTTGATTCCCGCGATAAACCCTATATAAAAATTTATCTGGCCAATGTGGGAAGCGATAAGGAGTCCTCCTACGGCGGCCAGTGAAGAACCGATGATAAACGTAGCTGAAATAATTCTATTTACATTAATTCCGACCAGTGTAGCCATTGTTCTATCCTGGGCTGTTGCCCTCATGGCTTTTCCGACCTTTGTATATTTTATAATAAATGTAAGAATAATCATGATGACCGTTGTGGTTGCAAGAATCACAACATCGGTGGAGCCCACAATATGCGCATACGGCTCCATAAAATCAAAATCAGGTATCAGTGCAGGAAAAGGAAGAAAATCGGAGGTCTGTGCAAGAAGCACATAGTTCTGCAGGAAGATAGACATACCAATCGCACTGATAAGGGGCGATAGCCTCGGGGCATGTCGAAGGGGCTTATAAGCGATCTTCTCAATGGTATAACCGTAAGATGCCGACCAGATAACAGCGCAAACCCCTGCCAGTATAATAATCGCCAAAGCAGGAAAACCTAAGATGGAGAAGATTGTGGCAGCAATAAAGGCTGTAAAAGCACCGATCATATAAATTTCACCATGGGCGAAGTTGATCAGACCGATAATGCCGTAGACCATAGTATAACCGAGTGCAATCAATGCATAAATTGCACCTCTGGTCAGGCCGGAGAAAAAGAGTTCTCTAAAATAATCAAAATCCATAAGCATTTAAAAAAAAATGCCTGAAGCAGGATACGATAGATCCCGCTTCAGGTTATTATAGAAGTATATCGGTAGCGGGTTTTACTTTAATTCAGTAAAAACACCGTCTTTTACCTGGTATACAGAGAAACCAACACCAATTGCGTCACCTTTTGCATCGAAAGAGATCTTTCCGACAGGAGTATCAACTTTTTCTGACTCAAGTGCAGCCTTGAGAGCAGCAAGATCAGTTGAACCGGCTTTTGCAATTGCATTGGTCATTGCAAGCATAGCAGAGTAGGCATTCTCATAGAAAGCACCTGGATCTGCATTGAAAGTTGTTTTATGTTCCTCAATTGCGGCGATAGAAAGAGGATTTGTGGAATTGTCCTGAGGACCGGAAGCATAGGCACCCTCGGCATTTTCTCCGGCTACTTTAATGAAGGTCTGGTCTTTAACACCGTCATCTGAGATAAAGGTTACATCAAGACGTTTTTTCTTCATCATAGATATGATTTTTGAAGCTTCTGGATGGTAACCGCCGAATATGACAGTCTCAGCACCGGATTTCTTGATTTTCTGTACAATAGCAGAGTAGTCAACACCACCCGGAGTTACGCCCTCAAAAAGAACGACCTCAGCTTTTCCGCCTTCCTCAATGAATTGCTTTGCGAATTCAGCAAATCCTTTGCCGTAGTCACCTTTATCATGAATAACAGCGATTTTTTTGTAACCTAAGGTGTCAGTTGCAAAATCAACATCGAGTTTCGCCTGAGCATCGTCCGGTGCGATTGTTCTGAAAAAGTTCGGATATTCTCCGCTTTGAGTAAGTGCAGGATTGGTTGCAGAAGGAGACATTACAAGAATGCCAGCATCGTTGAAGATAGGAAGCGCTGCCTTAGTAGCACCAGAACAGATACCGCCTAAAACTACCTGAGCACCTTCTGAAACAAGTTTGGTAGCAGTGTTTGTAGCGATTTCAGGTTTACAAACAGTATCTTCAACCAGAAGCTCCAGCTGTTTTCCGTTGATACCGCCAGCTTTGTTGATTTTATCAACAACTATTTTTGCAGCATTAACGCTCGGGAGTCCGTAAGAAGCGAGATCTCCACTATGAGGGCCGGCTACACCGATTTTGATGGTGTCGGATGCCATTGCAGAAACAGACAGACTAACAGCAAAACCCAATCCAAGAGCTGTTGCCATGAACTTCTTTCTCATTTTCATCGTTTCCTCCTTCTAGGTTCGTAATGAGATTGGTGCTACGAAGTAAAAAAAACTCAATTTGAGTTCACGCAAAAAACATAGTACTTTAGTAAACATCATTTAACGGAAATGAAACTAAAATCTCTACGTACCAAAATATACCATAAATTACCAGCGAAGGTTGCCTGAATGAGCATAAAAACTGATACTTTCTTTACCTTTTTTCGACCGCTAAGTCCCATCTACTCAAAATTGATGAGCGCAAGAGAAAAAATGTATTTATCAGAAACCTTTAAAAGCACTCGTTTTGAGGTTCCCGTTGTGTCTATCGGCAATCTCACCATGGGTGGAACAGGCAAAACTCCCCTGGTGATACATCTGGCCGAACACTTTAAACAGCGACAATATCGACCTGCGGTTATCAGCCGTGGCTATAAAGGTGAAGCTGAAAACAGCGTAAATGTCGTCTCAGACTATCAACAAATCTATTTAACGAGCAAAGAAGCAGGTGATGAGCCCAGATTAATAGCGGAAAGTCTGCCCGGCATTCCGGTACTGACAGGAATAAAAAGAAAGCATCCATGCAAACATGCAATCTCTGCTTTCGGCTGCGACCTGTTATTATTAGACGACGGCTTTCAGCACTTAGGGGTGCAACGCGACATTGATATTGTTCTGTTTAACGCGCAAAACCTCAAAAAAAATTTCAGAGTTTTCCCTGGTGGGGATCTGCGGGAAAACTTCAGCGCATTGCAAAGAAGCAGCTGCATAGTTTTCACCGGAATGACTGACGAACTCCATGAAGATGTTGCATTATTTATAGATAAACTCAAGTCACATGGTATCGACAAGCCTTCTTTTTACACATCACTTGGCCAGCCGCTTTTTCATGATCTTAAAAGCCGATTTTTAATTACTCCTGAAAAAACAGGTGGCTCATATTTGAGCTTTTGCGGTATTGGCAACCCGGAAAGATTTAAAGATTACCTGTTGCAGCACGAGATCCCGGTAGATTTTTTTCGCAGTTTTAATGACCACCATATTTATAGTCAGCAAGATGTTGATGAACTCGAATTTTATGCCAGGCAAAATGGCATAAGAGCTCTTTTAACAACAGAAAAAGATGGTGTTAAACTTCGTTCGCTTGATTTTACCATGCCTGTTTTTACCACGAGGCCGGAGCTGATAGTTGACAACGATCTTTTGACTTTCATAGATGATAAACTTGCATCGTTTTTTCACCGGCAGGTTGACGGGCGATAAGACATCACATTCAGGCCTAATGTGTTGTCTTTTCTACTAATGTGTGTTTTTTTTTACACACAGAATCAAATTCGCAAAAGCAAGCGCCATTATAAATACTTACGTTTTTTCGCGCTGTTACAACACGCAGGAGACCGTAATAGATTGATGGTATACTTTTTGCATCATGCATATTGTCTTAACTTATTACTCAAAGGAATTATGCATGACTTCGAAATTAGATTCGCATCAATATACATTAAGAGATAAAGCCAGCTGTTGTGGCGTTGGTCTTCATTCAGGCCGTAACGTAAACCTCACTATCAAGCCCGCCCCGGTCGATTCCGGCATTCGTTTTCTTCGAACAGATCTTGCTGAAGCAGAGCCGCTTAAGGCACATATGGACAAGGTTGTTGATACCAGACTTGCAACAACTCTTGGCAATGGTGATTTCAGGGTTTCTACAACCGAACACCTTCTTGCTGCCCTCAAAGCTTTTGGTGTAGATAACGCAGATATTGAACTGGATGCTGATGAAGTTCCGATTATGGATGGCAGTGCAGCGCCTTTCTACACACTAATAAAAAGCGTCGGTAAAAAACGCCAGAACGGCTACAGAAAAGCACTTCGCATAACTCAGGAGATAATCTTCCAGGATGGAGACAAGGTCATCACTATTTCCCCGTATGACGGTTTCATGGTCGCCGGGAAAATACAGTTTGATGACAGCCTGATCAGTACTCAGGAATTCAGCTTTGAACTAGGCGGAGAACTGTTTGAGAAAGAAGTTGCCAAGGCCAGAACCTTTGGATACGTCGAACAGGTCGAAGAACTTTGGGCTAACGGCCTTGCACTTGGCGGTAATCTGGGAAATGTGATCGCTATCCACTGGAACCGCAAATCAGTGCTCAACGAAGACGGTCTGCGTTATAAAGACGAGTTTATCAGACATAAGGTTCTTGATCTTGTCGGTGATCTCGCCCTTCTCGGCTGCCCGGTACTTGGAAAAGTTTCTGCTTTTAAAGCAGGGCACGCACAGCACCTTGGCCTCATGCAGGCTATTGCTGACGCCCCTCATTGTTGGGAAATTGTAGAATTAAAGGAAAATGGTGAACATTCTGTTCTGCACAGTATCATGAATGATACAAAAGAAGCCGCTCACGGCCTTCTTATGCCCTTTCTGGCACCTGCAACACTTCCCTCAGCCGCATAACATAAGTCATAAAAACACGGATCAATATTTGATGATCCGTGTTTTTACCATTGAAAATGGTCTTATTATTTCTTTCAGGTCTTGATTTATAATAACGTGATTTCCTGCTAATTGCCGTTTTTCTTCTTTCTGCTGCCCCTTGCCATTACTCTGGAAATCTCCTGCAGGATACTGTTTTTTTCAACCGGTTTTCTTATATAACCATTCATACCTGCTTCATAAAATTCTCTTTCATCATCGGCCATGGCATAAGCAGTCATGGCAATAATTGGAATCAAACGATTTTTTTCGCCAGCACGTCCTTTCCGCACTGCTTTTGTCGCCTCAAGACCATCCACGACAGGCATCTGAATGTCCAGCACAACTAAATCAAAATTCTCTTTAGTTAGACACTCGACAACCTCTGCTCCATTTATAACTGCTGTGACATTCAAACCGATGTTTCGTAAAAGCTGAGCCCCCACCATCCTCGAAACAGGATCATCTTCAGCGAACAACACCTTGTATTTACGTGATAAAGACTCGTTTTCATTTTTCTCGGAGATATTGTCTTTTTCTTGTTGCAGCTTAAACGGAAGGCTGATGTAAAAGCTCGTACCCTCTTCTTCCCTGCTGTTTACTGCAAGATTTCCACCCATCAGTTCAACCAGCTGTTTTGAAATGGCAAGTCCCAATCCGGCTCCTCCAAACTGATGCTTATATCGTACCTCTTCCTGTGTAAACGGCGTGAACAATTTTTTCAGCGTCGAATCAGAAATACCGATCCCGTTATCTTTAACTGTTATAAAAAGACGAACATCTTTTGTATTAACGGCCATATCCAGTTTTTCGATAGTGACCAGCACTTCACCTTTAATGGTGAATTTTATCGCATTGCCTATCAGGTTGCTCAAAACCTGTTGAAACCTCACCACATCCCCGATGAGATTATCAGGAACGTCTGTATTCTTACAGATGGTAAGCTTCAACCCTTTGGATTTGGCTGTTGGTAAAAAAAGTTGGGTGAGAGCGGCGATATTTTCGGAAAGATCGAAAGTCTCCTCCTGAATCAGCATTTTTCCAGCTTCAACCCTTGAAATGTCAAGGATATCAGACAGCAGCCTTGTTAACCTCCGGCACGATTGTATGGCAATTTCAATATACTCATGGTGTTCAGGTTTTGGAGAAGAGTCCTGCATCATCTGAAGCATTCCCATAATGCCATTAATCGGGGTTCTGATCTCATGACTCATGTTCGCTAAAAAGGCCGATTTCGTTTTATTTGCCTGCTCAGCATCTTTTTTGGCCTGCAGCAGAGTTTCTTCTATTTTTTTTCTTTCAGTAATATCCTGATTGACTCCTGTCAGCTTAAATTCATTCTGTTGATTTGTTTTTACTCTCTTGAATTTTACAGCAATATGCCTGATCTCATTGTTTCTGGTGATTATTCGATGCTCAGTTGTATGATAAAAATCAGACGTTTTAACGCTGAGAAACGCACGAATACTTTCCTCAACCAGATAGCGGTCATCGGGATGAACAAAGTTGACCGTGTAATCATGAACAGACATCTTGCTGCCTTCTCTTTGCGAATTTGTTGCATATAGTGAATAAAACTGGTCGTTAAATAGAAAGTACCCCTCCCCTTTTTCATTAAGAACACCTTCCCAATGGCCCATTTTTGCGAGATCCAACGCCAGAGCTAATTTCAGGTTTGATTCGGCAAGAGCATCACGTTTCTCTGCCAATTCTTTTTCGCTCTTCTTTTTGCTCGTTATATAACGTGCCTGGTTAACATTTTGATAGGCCAGCCTTGACATATAATTCGTAAACAGATCAAGCGCCTGAGAAACTGACTCGAACTGTTCTTCTGACATCACCGGAATTTGACGGTATTCTCTCAGCATTTTTGCAGGATCCGCTCCGATCTCCACTGCATACCTCTCAATCTGTGCATCGATAGGCGTGTCGGATCGCACCTGACCAATGATCCAGCTGGCCAGATGCTTCTCTCCTACAGTAATATTCGCTCCTGCAAGCCAGCAGCCAACAACCGGGCACAAGGTAATATTAGGCCCAACACACTGATGTTGGGCCATGATTGCGTCGGTCATTTTACAATGCACCGCCCCTTTTTCTGTGCTTCGTATTAAGTCAAAGCAAAGATCTGTGGTATTGCTTGGTTTTGTAATAGGAACACCATCAGGGTCGACTATCATACAGCCGACGCCAGTAGCTTGAGAAAACACATCCTGAAATTTTTGTATTTCGTCCAGACTGAAAAGATCATCGAAACAGATTTTTTCATTCGATTCAAGTGGCGTTGTAAGGGATAAAATGCGTTTCTCCAAAGCCTCTTCCAGCTGTTTTCTTTCTGTAATATCATCAAAGACGCCAAGTACACCGATAATGTTTCCCCGTTCATCTGTCAGAGGAGATTTTGATGTATCAACCCAGCGTAGTTCTCCTTCAGAGGTGTGCACCTGTTCAATCATTTCAACCGGTTCCCCTGTTGATACAACCTTTTTATCAACCCCTCTGTAGGCTTCCGCCATATCTCGCGGCATGTTTATGTCAAAATCAGTTAGACCTACCAGCCCTGCAGGTGTTCGAAAACCGAAAGTACTCGCAAAGACATTATTGCAACCAAGAAACACTCCATTTAAATCTTTCCAGAATACTGCCTGTGGAATGGTATTGATTATTTTGTTCAGCATGTCACGGCTTTGCCGAACATTCTCAGAAGCTCGTTTTATCTCGGTTATATCCTGAACCGTACCGAAAAATTTAACTATGTTTCCTTGATCATCTTTCTCAACAGTTCCTCTGGTAATGAGATAAAGGAAATGCCCTTCACTGGAAAGAGTACGATGCTCAATGCTTAAATATGTTTTCCCCTTTCTCTTTCCAGCATCTCTAAAAGCCGCTACCACTTTTTTTCTATCATCAGGGTGTATGAGTTTTCTCAGTCTTTCTGCAGGGATATAATTATAGAGATCACCTTGCGAATAACCATAAATTTCGCATGCTTCACTTGACGCCGAAATGAGGTCCTTTTCAGGGAAATACTCCCAGTGCCCTAGTCTTGCATATCTTTGTGCATCAAGATATCTGGCGTGGTTTTCTTCATATCTTCGTTCAATTTCCTTTCTTTTTCTGATATCAATAAAATAACCGTAAACCTCTGAAATATCATCTTTTCGAAAAATTCTAGCATGATGATAAACCCACACTTTTTGCCCCAGAGCTGTAACAAGCATACACTCCTGGTCAGTCAGGGTGTGTAACTGATGAATTTGCTTATCGCCTAATCGGCTCAGCTTGGCTATTTCCGGACATCTGAATATCTGCGAGAAAGGAATATCTCCGTTGACAATGCGTTTGGCGTCATAACCAAATTGTTTTATATTTTTAGAAACTGAAACGACCTGTAATTCGCTGGTTATTTCCAGCTTATATCGTACGACAGGCCCATCTTCAAACAAGGCATCAGCACAAGATTCATTGTGATCAGGTTCTCTTCTCTTTGCTACTTGATCTGAAGACGGCGTACTCCATGGTTGGAGCAGCACCAGGCTGAATCTTCCTGAAGGGAGATCCAATGAGCTTATACTGGCTATTCCTGCCTCTATAACCCTGCCTTTTTCATTTGAGATGTAAATGGATGGAGAAGTGAAGGAATGGCTATACTGTTCAACCGGTCCAAAAACAGTGTTGACCGGCATTAATTCGGCTTCTTTATTACTGTACCCTGTCAACTCTTCTGCAACGGGGTTAATATAGCAAAGCAGATCCTGATTGTTTTTGACATATGCCGCATGGCTCAACAGATCGAGGATTTCAGTGTTCAACTCTTCCATTCTATGTAAATAGACAGTCTTTTATTTTGTCAGGCTTTTTTTCTCTCAATGACGAACCTGATGAATGTTACCATACCATTTTTTTAAATACCAATATTTAAGCGTAATCAATTTTAGTCAATCTTACAGATACTCTTCAGCCTTGTTACTCACCAATAATCTTCACTAAAACCCGTTTTTTTCTTCTTCCGTCAAATTCTCCGTAAAAGATCTGTTCCCATGTACCGAAATCCAGGCGACTATCCGTTACTGCTACAACAACCTCACGCCCCATTATCTGGCGCTTCATATGGGCATCTGCATTGTCTTCATAACCATTATGACGATACTGATTAACAGGGGCATGAGGGGCGAGCTTTTCGAGCCATACCTCATAATCGTGATGGAGACCTGATTCATCGTCATTAATGAATACAGACGCAGTAATATGCATGGCATTACAGAGCAGAAGCCCCTCTTTAATCCCGCTTTCCCGCAGACACTCTTCCACTGTTGGAGTAATATTGATAAACCCGCGTCGTGAGGGTATTTCGAACCAGAGTTCTTTACGATAGCTTTTCATAGGAAACACCTTTCTTAATATTTTTTTTTGCCCTTAAAACAGAAAGCCGAGCATATTTAAAAGCATATCCACTGCTTTTTGAAATAAAAATGAACCATCTTCTATATGATGACTATTTCTTTTTTTCACGGTCAGCTAGCTTTTGATAAGGTTCTATTATATGTCAAACACTTTGCTTTTTTAATAAATATATCAAGATAACTCCATGCCATCACAATGTAACAATTATATCATGAAACTAAGATTTCATTTTTCTTTTCAGATAATATAAGATCCGGTTAATCTTTAGGGATTTATTATTCATCCATGAGATTTATGTTATGAAGATAGTTTTTTTTGTATGTCATCACCGTATCAGGAGGAAACTGCAGATGATCCAACTGCCGCAGCTTTACCGCAGAGCCGTAACCTATTCACTTCCGATAATTATTTTTGGAATGTTTTCCTGTGGACCAGTCATAGCGCAGAAGACTGAGATAAAAAAAGCAACTCTTGATGAATGTATCGAAGAAGCTCTTGCAAATAACCACAGAAAACCGGTTTCGCAATATGCTGTTCAGATGGCTGAAGCACAACACAAACAGGCTCTTGGTTCTTATTGGCCGCAAATCGCTGTTCAGGGCAGCTATCAAAAGCTTGATGAGTCTGTCAATTTTGTTTTTCCAAGTCAGATCATGTCATTTCCTGGCTTAACCATTGCCACTCCTGAGCAAAATATTGAAGTTATCAGTGATCAGCATTTCACTACGTCAGCCAACGCTACCTGGCTGCTTTATGATGGTGGAATGCGCAAGGGCATTACTTCGCAAACCCAGGGCCAGATTGACGTAATGAAAATCGAAGCCCGGCGAACCGATCTCGAAATTATTGACAGCGTACAGCGTTATTACTGGGGCGCGGTACTGGCTGAAAAGCTTTATCAAACAAGTGTTGATACTCTCAGCCGCATGGAGGCAACTCTCAATCTCACAGAAACGATGTATAAGGAAGGTAGCGGACGGGTAAAAAAAACAGACTACCTGAGCAACAAGATTATGGTTGAATCTATTAGGGCCATGGTTGCACTTCTTGAAAAAAACAAACTCAGCACCGTTGCAGCTCTTGCCAACACCATGGGGCTCAGCTGGGATCAAAGTGTGGTTCCTGCAGATAATAACCTACCATATGTGCCGATGGATCTTGACCTTGATAATCTGGTCGCAACTTCATATCAATTTAATCCTGACTGGTCAAAACTTCTCATCGGCCTTCGTGTCGCTGAAGGGGCACTGACAGAAGCCAAAAGCGGTCATCACCCTAAACTTGCTGTTACAGGAAAGGTCTATAAGTGGTGGCCGAACTCTGATGAAGGCCTTGCCACAGATCAAAATGAAGAGGGATGGCAGCTTGGAGTCGGTATTGAACTGCCGATTTTTAATGGCATGTCAACGACCAGCCGCGTACTTGAAGCAAAGGCGCGCATAGGAAAACTCAATGAAGAAAAATACCTCCTGAAAGAGGGCCTCGGCCTCCAGATCAGAGACATATTTCTCTCTCTTGCTGCTGCTGAAAAATCACAGGATGCCACACTTGAGGCAATGAATTCCTCAATTGAGAATCGTGACCTTAATACCAGAGCTTACCAGAACGATCTGGTTGAAACAGAAGATGTCATCCAGGCTCAACTGGTCGAAGGCCTGATGACAGCACAACATTTCAAAGCCCGTTATGACCATATCGCACTGAAATCTCAACTTCAGCTTGCAGTTGGTTCTGAATTGTTTAAAACTTTACAATAGTAGATAGAAATTTTGGTTTTAAAATAGCCCATCAGTTCTCAAACAGGAGACACACCCTGTATTACAATATCAAATTTTATGCCGTATAGTTTTTTCTATTATTTTTCTAGATATTCCATGCGTTTTTTCCTCTGCATGTCTGTCACAGTCTTCTGTTTTCTCTTTCTTTTCTCTCATGACAGCTATTGTTCGGAAGAAAAATTCAGAATCGGCTTTTCTATTAAAACACTTGGAGAAGTTAATCAAAATGATGCCATAGCAGCTGTACAGTTGTGGACTAACGGGCTCGCAAGTGATAACAAAATACCTATTGATCCTGAACCGATTATTTTTTCATCTCTCGATCAGATGAAGAACGCATTGGACAACAGGATGATAGATTGCGTCAATATCACAACGCCGGAGTTTGCGGCCATTGAAAACAAAATAGACACAAACTACATGATAGCAGGATTAAAGCAGAACTCGATGTATGAAGAATATGTCGTAATAGTCAGAAAAAGTTCAGGCTTTAATTCAATAAATGATCTTCAAAATAAATCGATTGTCGAACTCGACACATCCAGAACGTCATTGGCACCACTCTGGCTTGACGCTGAATTGCATCTTAAAAAACTGCAACCGTCTACATCATTTTTCTCAAAAATCGAATCTGTAAACAATCTTACAGCTTCCGTACTTCCTGTTTTCTTTAACAATTCAGACGCCTGCCTTGTCAACAAGTCGGGATTTGAAACAATGGTTGAACTGAACCCACAGCTTGATCAGCAATTGAAAATCATTCTACAATCCAAGCCTTACATCCCGATGTTGTTTGCTTTTCGAGCAAATTACAACAGCCCATTTAAGAATCAGGTGCTAAGCCATCTGGAAAACTGGCACAACTCTCCTGAAGGCAGACAAATACTAACCATTTTCCAAACCGATAGTATAATCAGATTTACGTACGACCAGTTACTTGACTCGCTGGAATTGGTTAAGCGGCATCGAAGTCTGCAATAGCGATTGATTTTTCTCATTATGAAGACATCATCCACCACCCTTGATTCACCAATCGTTTTTATCTATAATTCTTTAGTGATATCAAGACATAGCCATACACGTTTTGTATCGTTGATTTTGTTTATTTTCCTCCTTTCATTCCCACAGATCAGTTTTGCGGAAAAAACATATCCTATTGTTTTCGGTTTTTCCCAGTCTATTTTAGGATCAAACATTAATGTCAATGATGCAACCGCTGCAGTTAAAACATGGACTAATTCCCTGACTAAGTCGGCTCATATCCCTGCAGAACCCAAGCCGGTTGTCTTTGAAAGCATCGATGAAACGTACCAGGCTCTTCGCAACAAGGAAGCAGAAGTGTTTTTTCTGACACTGCCTGAGCTTTATCCTGTAGTCGATGCAATGGATGACACGATCATGCTCATGCCGGTCACCAATGGCACAATTTCTGAGCAGTATATCCTGCTCACCAATAAATCATCAGGCATCAAAACCCCAGAACAGCTCATTGGAAAAGATCTGATCATATTTGTCAACTCAAGGACATCATTAGCTCCTTATTGGCTTGAAACAACGCTGAAAGAAAATGGCATGAAAGCACAGAAAGATTTTTTTTCAATGGTCACCAATGTATCAAAACTAAATGATGCTGTTTTGCCGGTTTTTTTCAACAAAGCGGCTGCCTGTCTTGTTTCAAAAAGCGGCTTTGACACTCTTGCTGAGCTTAACCCGCAAATAGCGAAACAACTTCATGTGATAATGCAATCTCCTGAATATATCCCAAGCGGGCTCTTTTTCAGGAAAGATTATGAGTCGCCGATAAAAGAAAGAATTGTCGAAGATCTGGCCGATTGGCTAGTATCTACCGATGGCAAACAGCTGCTTACAATCTTCCAACTTGAAAGCCTCAGTATTGAAAACAGCACCTGTCTTGAAAATAGTGTTAATCTGCTTCGAAAACATGAGACCCTGTTAAAACCAGAAAATATTAGCCTGCATGATTAACAAATACCTTGAGACACAAGGTTGTTGCTCTATGAGACAGCTTGAATTTCTATCTTTTTTATTTCTTTTTCTGTTTTTTACTCCGCTCTCTTCTTATTCTGCTGACGTATCTGAACCACCTGTTCATTGTTTCACTTTTGGTATTTCTGCAGTTAACTTTGGCGGACTCAATAAAAATGACACGACCGCATCCTTGAAAGCCTGGACTCACGCGATCATTTATGAAGAAAAGTTTAACCTTTCACTCCAGATTGATCTGTTTAACTCATTTGAAGAGCTTAACAGCAAGTATGACAAACAGGAAATTGATGCCGCTTCAATAAATGTCGGCGAATTCATGCAGCTTCATGAAAAGCCTTCATATGTTTACATTCCAACGTACAATAACAGCCCTTTTATCAGATATGCACTTGTTGTTCGGAAAAAAGATGCGACAAATGTATTCAAACAGCTGTCTCGCGGACATATTGCTTTTCATGATTCCCCAAAGATGATTTACGCAGTTCCCTGGCTTCAGCTCTTCCTACTGAAGATGCAACCAGAATCAGGGAATAAAGAAAAGATAGGCTCTCTATCTCGAAATCTCCATCAGGCAGAAAATCCCTCCAAAGCAATCTTCGAGGTCTTTTTCCATCAGGCTGTTGCGGCCCTTGTAACTTTGGAATCCTATCAGCTGGCCTGCGAGCTTAATCCGCAGTTGCAGAATAATCTTGAAACAGCAGCCATTTCACCGGAACTTATCGCAGCAATGTTTTTACTCCGCCCTTCTTTTCAGGCTTCATACCGCAAACAGCTGGAGGAATATTTAGAAACAATGCACACAACCACTGCCGGCAAACAGGTATTGACCACATTTCAAAGTGAAAAAATAATCAAATATCCGATTTCCATTCTTCAAACAACAATGGAGCTTATTACAGCTCACCGAAGCAACTTTTCTAACGAAGGAATATGATGGAAATAATAACCAGCATATGCTGTCTCCGTACCACGCACCATTTCTTGCTTTACAATTTTTGCCGTGATATGAGTTAATTATTGTCAAACATCTTATTAATATCAGTGACAAGCAAATGAAAGGCATTAGTACCTCACTAAAGACACACGATAAAAAAAAGAAAGGTTTCACCATTGCCGTCCGCATAGGCCTGCTTATCTGGATGGTTGCGGTTGCAACGCTCTTTATTTTTGTTGTTGTAACTATCCCGCAGCAGAAAAATATCTATATAGAAAACCTCTTTTCAAAATCCAACGGACTGGCTGTTTCTCTCCACGATGTTGCAGCCGGGGCAGCAATTAATGAAGATTTTGCCAGTGTTGTCAGCGCTGCACAGACACTGCTTGCAGGTGATCCTGACCTCGAATTTCTTGTTGTCATGAAAAACAACGGTTTTTCTCTGGTCATCGAGCAGGATAAGTGGAGTGTCCAGGAGCTTACATCGGATTACTGGCTTGATAGAAAACGTGAGTCGTCTGGTCTGCTTGAAACGGTACCGGTTGTAGACAAGAGAGTTTTTCACTTTATTCAGCCTTTTGATTATTCAGGTATTCAATGGGGATGGATCCATGTTGGTCTCTCACTGCAATCATATGACCAGAGCATCAGCTCACTATATCTGAACACCGTTATTCTCGGCCTTTTTTGTATCGTTTTCAGCCTCTTTTTCTCAGCTGTTTATGCCAAACAGATAGTAAAGCCCATTATCGTACTGCAGTCAGTGTTTCACCAGGTAACTAACGGAGATTTATCTGTACGAGCTGATGCGAGAAGAAAAGATGAACTAGGCAGTCTTGCTGCTTCGTTCAATTCAATGACCGACACCCTCTTGCGGAGGGATCTCATACTGGAAAGTGTTCGTTTTGCCGCCCAGCGTTTTCTGCAGGTTCCGGATTGGCAAGACACAATCGTCGAGATTCTTGAAAGAATTGGCGTGGCGGCTGACGCCAATCGCGCCTCTGTTTACAGAAATTTTGTTAATGATAAGAACGAACTTTGCACCATCAGGGATTTCGAGTGGGCTGCAGAAGGTTATGACACCTTAGTCCACCATATCGTTTCCGGACATTTCAATGTGCACGCTTTTAAGTTTAACTCTTGGGCTGAGGCTCTTGGCGGAAACAATATTGTCAAAAAGAATTTTTCTGATTTAAACAAAGCCGAACAAGTAATATGTGCAAAGCTTGATATAAAATCAATCATTCTCTCCCCGGTCTTTGTTTCAGGTCGCTGGTGGGGCAGCATAATTCTTGAAGATTGCGTCAAAGAACGTCACTGGACCGATGCAGAAGAAGACAGTCTTAGGACTGCAGCAGACATACTCGGTGCAACGATCGCCCGGCAACAGGTTCAGGAAGCACTTATAGAGGCAAAATCAACCCTTGAATCCAGAGTTGACGAACGCACCCGCGAATTAAAAGAGCAGTTTATCAAAAAAGAACAGGCCTTAAAAGAACTCGAAGAAGCCCAGAGTTCACTACTGGAGATGTCTCGTGCTGCAGGTATGGCAGAGGTCGCCACCGGAGTTCTGCATAATGTTGGAAACGTGCTGAACTCTGTCAACGTTTCCTGCACCCTGCTTGTCGATCAGCTCCGTGAATCTCGGATTTCAAATATCTCTAAATTATCAGAACTCATTAATCAGCAGGGAGAAGATCTCCCGTCCTTTTTGACAACCGATGAACGCGGACGCCAAATCCCTACCTATCTCAAATCGCTTGCCGATGCTTTAAAGAAAGAACACGACACATTATTTAAAGAAACTGAATCATTGGCCGGCAGGATAGAACACATAAAAGAGATTGTTGCAATGCAGCAGAACTACGGCAGGGTTTCCGGCATCATAGAATCAATTGACCCTCATCAATTGATGGAAGACGCCCTGATGCTCAATTCCGGCGCTCTTGTTCGCCATAATATTGTCGTCTTAAAAGAATATGCAGATGTTCAGTCTATTCAGGTTGATAAACATAAAGTTTTGCAGATACTGCTTAACCTCATCAATAACGCCAAATATGCCTGCTCAGAAGCAGACATTTCTGGTAAAAAAATCCGCCTGAAAATTTACCAGATAGACGGGGAAGTCTATTTCGAAGTCATTGATAATGGTATCGGCATTTCTGAAGAAAATCTCACCAATATCTTTCGCCACGGTTTCACCACTCGCCGTTCCGGCCATGGGTTTGGTCTTCACAGCGGAGCACTGGCTGCACGCGAACTGAATGGAGTACTGTTTGCACAAAGTGAGGGCCGAGGAAAAGGTGCAACATTTACTTTAAAACTTCCATTGAACACACCAAGTCAGAAGTAATGCCAAAATCAAGACGTAATAAGCAGAAAATTCTTTCAGCTCCTAAAAACAGGGAATCGCCTCCTCTGTTGATAGACAGGAATTCTCTGCTCTGGCAGCTCATTGAGTCGTCCACTGATGGTTTGGGCATTTTAGACCATGATTTCAAACTGATTTTATGTAATCACTCTTTCGCCAGCTCTCTTGGTTATTCGGTTGAGGATTTAACAGGAAAACATGCCTGGTATTGGGATGCAAAATATAGTTCGAAAGAAGCATTCATTTCGGATGTCTCGATTAACAACAGTCTTCCCAGCAAATTCGAAACACAGCATCGTCGAAAAGATGCAACTATTATAGATGTTGAAATCACCCTTACCACTACGAACGTAGAGGGCAGCGGCGTCTACATGTTCGTAAGCAAAGACATCACCGAGCAGAAACAGGAAAAGCGCAACCTTCTGCAAACCAGATTCGCCATGGAAAACGCCAAAGACAGCTGCTCCTGGTTTGATGCACAGGGCAACATTGTCTACGCGAATCATTCTGCTTGCAGAGTTCTTGGCTTTTCTAAAAAACAAATGCTCTCTAAAACCATATTTGATATAGACCCCAACTATACCCGCGCGGGATATACAAAACTGGTTAATAAACTGAAAAAACAGGGATCATGTCTTTTTGAGAGCACTCACATTACCAGCGACGGCAGAATTTTCCCGGTTGAGATCAGTGCAAATTATTTTAAGGATAGCAGCAACTTCTACATCTGTGTCTTTGACAGGGATATAACAACACGCAAAATTGCCGAAGAGGCGCTGCAAGAACACAGTAAAATTCTAGAAGAGAATGTATCAAAACGAACAAGTGAACTTTTAGAGGAAATTAAAAGAAGACAGCTGTCAGAGAAAGCATTGCAGAAAAGCGAGGCAACCTTTAAAGCTCTTTCTGAAAACTCATTGGATGTCATAATGCGTTTTGACAGAAAGTATAAACTGCTCTATGTCAATCCGGCAGTGCAGTCTATCACCAGTTACACGCCTGATGATCTTATCAATAATTCATTTTCCGATCTCGAAAAGGCCAAACCAATTGCACCATATCTCAACAGTGCATTGGAAAAGGTTTTTACCAGCGGGAAACTGCACCAGATCGAGTTTATGCTGCCGAACGGGATATGGATCGAAAGTCTGCTCTCTCCGGAGTTTAATCGCAAGGGAGATGTATCCGCAGTTGTTTCAACTTCGAGAAATATAACCATACACAAACAGACCCTGGCCAAACTTAATATCTACAACCAGCTGCAGCAGCTGCTCACAGATCTGGCACTGACATTTATCAATCTCCCGCTGCATGAAACCACCAGCGCTGTGAAAAAAGCACTTGCCGAGATAGCCTCATTTGTCAGCGCCGATCACGCGTTTATCGTCCATTACGACTATAACAGAAGAACATGTACAAATACCTACTCATTCAGGAGAAAAGGTTTCAAGTCAAAGAGTGCGCTCCCCTACTCCAGCTTTATCGACAGCATCAACAGCAAGAAAGGGCAAAAAATTCTACATATCCCCGATAGTTGCATGTTGCCGGAAAACCACAAGTTCAAAAATTTTATGCTTCAAAGCGGCATGACAAGCTTGATTATTGTTCCCATGTTAATCGGCTCTGAAGTTACAGGTTGTGTCGGATTTGAAACATACGGTCATGGTCATAACTATTCGGAACAGGAACAACAGCTGCTTTCAATTTTCACCCAGCTTCTAGTCAATATTGACAAACGGAATGAAACCGAAAGCGCCTTGAAGGAGCAGCATTCATTTCAGGAAATCATTGCCTCCATCGCAGTCAGATTTGTGACAGTAACTGAAAGCAATCTCAGTGAACTTATAGCCAACACACTGCTGCAGATTGACAGATTCTTCAACTTTGACCGTTCTTCATTCATATTTGATGGTTTTTCCCGGATCAAAACAATAAATAGCATTGACGTAGTTGATCACCAAGTGCAGGGCGGCACTTTAAAATGCCCAATGATTCACCCCGTTATCAGGGATAATTTCCTCGAAAAGGATAATATTTTCAGGCAACAGACTATTTTTCATTTCCCTGTCACTGAAAAGATTCAAAGTAAAAATAAAGCATGGATGCCTTACTTTGCTGAAAATAGCATCAAATCAGCACTCTATCTATCCTGTAAAACCGATCAGAAAGTTTATGGCATTCTGGGTTTTGAGATGAAAAAAGACTATTCCCAATGGTCCCAGGCTCAAATAAACGGACTGGTTATCGTCGCCCAGATATTGGGATATACTCTCGCCAACCTTGAAGCAAGAAAGGCATTGCTGGCCGCAAAGGTAAATCTCGAATCCAGAGTTGATGCAAGAACACATGAACTTATTAAACAGATAAAAGCCCGCGAGAAAACGATGGAGGATCTAGCTAAAGCCCAGTCAAGTCTGCTTGAAGCTTCACGTTCCGCAGGGATGGCTGAGGTCGCAACCAACGTCCTGCACAACGTCGGCAATGTTTTAAACAGTATTAATGTGTCATGCAACATGCTCTCCGGCACCCTGAAACAATCAAGATTATCAAATCTGAGCAAAATTACTGAAATGCTTCATGCTGCTAACGGGGGTTACACACATTTTCTGACCCTTGATGAAAAAGGAAAGCATATCCCTGAATATCTTGTTTCTCTTGCTCCGCAATTAGAAAAAGAACAGCAGACGCTGCTGGATGAAGTGCGGCTTTTAAGCGATAAAATCGACCACATAAAAAAAATTGTTAATATGCAGCAGGGGTTCGGCAGGGTTCATGGCATATTCGAGAACCTTTTCCCTGAAAAGCTTTTTGAAGATGCCTTGTCACTTTCAACCTCTTTACTGCATAAACACAATGTAACAGTAGATAAAGTTTTTCATGATGTTCCTGAAATAAGTTCAGACAAACATAAGATCATGCAAATTCTGTTAAACATGATCACCAATGCATGCAATGCATTTGAAAAATATGACAGCAACAGAGACAATGTTATTACACTTGGTCTTTCCCTCGCCGACAATAATGCTATACAATTTCTTGTAAAAGATAACGGGACAGGTATTCTGAAAGAAGATATCAATAAAATTTTTCTCTATGGCTTTACGACAAGACAGAAAGGTCACGGATTCGGTCTGCACAGTGGTGCACTTGCCGCAAGTCAGCTGGGTGGAACGTTAAGAGCATCAAGTGAAGGTTCAGGATGCGGAGCAACATTTATCCTGGAATTGCCATTACAAAAAAAATGAGAATGTGTAATGAAATCCGACCATAAGGCCAGCAATAACAGGATCATTATTATTGACGACAACGTCGCTATTCATGATGATTTTAAAAAAATACTTGTTAAAGAGGGTGATGACAATCGTGATCTGGAAGATTTGGAATCCCTTCTATTCGGTTCCGCCATACCTGGTAATACTGGAATTCAGTTTGAGATAGATTGTGCTCTCCAGGGAAAAGAAGGCTGGGAAATGGTTAAGAACGCCAGGGAAAACGAAAAGCCGTATGCCCTGGCCTTTGTTGATGGACGCATGCCTCCTGGCTGGGATGGAATTGAAACAATCAAGCATCTCTGGGAGATTTCTCCAGAGCTGCAGATAGTGCTGTGTACCGCATACGCTGATTATTCTTGGAAAGAGATTCAAGATGTTCTCGGTAAAAGCGACAGCCTTCTTATCCTGAAAAAACCTTTTGATAATGTTGAAGTCCTTCAGCTTACTCACGCTTTAACACGAAAATGGGAATTGAATCAGGAAATCCAGGGAAGACTCCATCATCTTGCCTATTATGATAACCTGACCGGCCTTCCCAACCGCGCTCTTTTTGTCGACAGACTCACCCTTGCTCTAGAGGCCGCCCAGCGTGACAAGTATAAGGGCGCGCTTCTTTTTATTGATCTGGACAACTTTAAACGAATAAACGACACACTGGGGCACAGTGTTGGCGATGAACTGCTGAGAATCATGGCGCAGCGGATTCTTCTTTCCCTTCGCAATACAGATAAGGTGTCACGCCCTATAATCCCTGAAACGGCCGCAAGACTCGGCGGAGACGAGTTCACCATTGTCATACCTGAACTCTACGGCAATGAACGTGCAGCAGTTGTAGCAAGACGCATAGAAAAACAGCTCGCAGAACCGGTGCATCTCGGCAATCATGAATTTATCATCACCTCCAGCATCGGCATTGCCATTTTCCCTGATGACGGCAACGATGTGGAATCCCTTCTGAAAAATGCTGATCTTGCCATGTATTTTTCTAAAAACAGCGGCCAAGGACGTTTCAATTATTACCGGGAATCGATGAACGAAGCAGCTCTTCGGCGTCTCACCATTGAAAACCATCTGAGAATTGCCATTGAACACAAAGAGCTTGAATTGTACTACCAGCCTCAGGTCAATATCACAAATAACAAAATCACCGGCTTTGAAGCGCTACTGAGATGGCATAATGAAGATCTTGGAACGCTTTCTCCACTTGAATTCATTCCGGTTGCGGAAGAAAGCGGTCTCATTCTCTCTCTTGGCGACTGGGTGATACGCACGGCATGCAAACAGGCCAAAGCCTGGTTTGATAAAGGATATCATTTTGAGCGGATCGCGGTAAATGTCTCAGTACGACAATTCACCCACCCTGATTTTGCTGAAAAAGTACTCGCCATAGTAGAGGAATTCGATCTGACGCCAAATACGCTTGAAATTGAAATAACTGAAAGTCTTCTGATGCAGGATTTTGAAAAACTGGTGAAAAATCTCGAAAATTTGAGAAAGCATGGAATTCAGATTTCCGTCGACGACTTTGGTACCGGCTATTCGAGTCTCAGCCGCCTCAAGGAAATACCAATTGACAGCTTGAAAATAGACAGGACATTTATTGTCGGAATTGAAAAAGACGGTAGAGATCTTTCAATTATTGAAGCAATCATAGCCATGGCCAAAGGGATGCATCTGCGCGTCATCGCTGAAGGGGTTGAAACCAGCAAACAGCTGAATTATCTCCTTAATAAACAATGTTATGAGGCACAGGGATATCTCTACAGCAGGCCCGAGCCAGCAGAACAAATTGAACAGTTTCTTCAACAGGGGGCGTTTTTAAAACCGGCCCTAAACTAGGTGGTTGTGAATCGGTTGTTTTTAGCAAATGCATTTATTTTAAAACACCAGGAGTCCTGTTTATTCTTGCTATTATTGATGAATTGTTTACTTATTTGTCTTTATAATTCACATATACAATTTTCAATTTAAAAGAAAACCTAACATCTTTTTATGAACCAGAATACACGCGTCGTTATTACCGGGGTTGGGCTTGCCGCTCCCAATGCAGACAATCTTCATGATTTCAGAGATAAAGCTATCAGAGGAATAAACGAAACCACCGAAATTGAATTACGCTATTTCGGCAAGGCACCTGCCGGTATCTGCACCTTCCCTGAGACCAAATACCGTAAGAAAAAAGATAATAAACGCGGTACCAGAGCCGGTTGTCTTGGCGTTTACTGTACCTACGAGGCACTCAACGATGCCGGGCTTGATATTGATTACTATGATCGTTCGAAGATCGGCGTCTATATTGGCCTTACGGAGCATGGCACAGTCGAAACTGAAAATGAAGTGTACAACATAAAACAGTATGACTATGACACGAAGTACTGGACACACCATCACAACCCGAGAACAGTGCTGAACAATCCGGCTGGCGAAATTACCATGAGCCTTGGGATAACCGGCCCGCATTACTCAATCGGCGCCGCATGCGCCGCTGGTAATGCATCTCTGATACAGGGTGTTCAGATGCTGCGCCTCGGTGAAGTGGATATGGCCATTGCCGGCGGCATCTCGGAATGTGTCGGCTCCTTTGGTATTTTTGCCTCGTTTAAAGCACAGAATGCCCTGGGCTATGATGAAGACCCTCGGCTTGCCTGCAAACCCTTTGACATGAGCCGTAACGGCATAATCATTTCTGAAGGCGCATGCGTATACACTCTTGAAACCCTGGATAAAGCTCTTGAACGCGGGGCAAAAATTTACGGCGAGATTGTCGGCTATGCCATGAATTCCGACGCCAAAGATTTTGTTCTGCCGTTCTGGGAAAGACAGGCTGAGTGTATGGAGCTTGCCCTTCAACGAGCAGGACTTAAAGCGGAAGACATTGACCTGGTAAACACCCACGCCACCGGCACCAAATCAGGTGATATTGAAGAGTGCAAAGCTGTAAAACGAGTCTTCGGTAATTCTTCTTCTACTTATATCAACAATACCAAATCAATCATTGGTCATGCCATGGGTGCTGCCGGAGTTCTTGAACTTGCTGCCAACCTCGGCAGTTTCGATGATGGAATCATCCACCCAACCATCAATATTACTGAACTCGACCCTGAATGTGCCTTGAATAATCTTGTTATTAACACAGCAAAACAAGTTGACGCGGTTGATACAATATTGAACAACTCTTTCGGCATGGTTGGTATAAACTCCACCCTTGTGGTAAAAAAATACAAGGGATAATGAAATTTTCTTTTATTCTAAAAAAAACATAAAAAAGATTGATCATCTGTGTTATAGACACATTTTGTTAAAATCTAGGATACGATTATTCGCTTTTAAATATAGTACAGAACCTTCTGGAGATACGAATGACACGTGACGAAATTAAAGACCTGGTACTTGAAATCATTGAAGATATTGATGAGGACGCTGATTTTGATGCGCTTGATCCTGCTGAACCGCTGCGTGATCAGCTAGACCTTGATTCCATGGATTTTCTCGATATTGTCATGGAGCTTCGTAAACGTCATCAGTTACAAATTCCCGAAGAAGATTATCCTCAACTTGCAACCCTCAACAGCTGTGTGGACTATCTTGAGCCGCTTCTCAAAGACGCCTGATTGAGTGAAGTATCCTTTTCTGATTATCGGCAGCGGCTTATCTGGTTTAGCCGCTGCTATCCGTATATCCAACTATTGCCCTGACGTACTGCTGCTTGATCAACACAGCAGAATTGGCGGCCTGAATTCATACTACTACCGCAACAACCGTCTGCTTGAAACCGGCCTTCATGCAATAACCAACTACGCACCGAAAAAGCAAAAACATGCACCGATCAACAAGCTGTTCCGACAACTGAAAATCAAGCGTGATGAATTTTCTTTTAAAGAACAGATTGGCAGCCAGATTCACTTCGGTTCTGATCAGATCCTGAATTTCAACAATGATGTAAACCTGCTGATCTCAGAGGTAGAACGACTATTCCCGGATTGTCACGATGATTTTTGCTCCTTATTAAAGAAAATCGAAGTCCATAATCCGTTTCAAAATACAACAGGCTTGTCTGCAAGAAAGTATCTCGAAGAAATGATCAGCGATAAACGGCTGATTGAAATGCTGCTATGCCCTCTTTGCTATTATGGTTCAAGTGTTGAAAATGATATGGAACTCAACCAGTTTGTCATCATGTTCCGTTCGATATTTCTTGAAGGCATGTTCAGGCCAGAAGGTACAATTAGAGATTTCCTTCAGGTTCTAAAGCAACGCTTTGTTGATCAGGGCGGTACACTGAGGCTGAAAAGCAAAGTCAGCAGGATTCTTGTAAAAAACAATACCGCCTATGGCGTTGAGCTTGATTCCGGTGAAATAATTGAAGCCGACAATATACTGTCCACGGCCGGATATGAAGAAACTTTAGCCCTGACGGGCCGGGATCTTAAAACCAGGATCGGCAAACGGCTTGCATTCATCGAGTCTATTTTTTTAGTCGACGATTCGATAAAAAACAACCTCACCACCTCAAAAACGATTATTTTCTATAATTCCGGAGAATTATTTAATTATCAGCAATCCGCCGAGATTGTCGATTACCGGAGCGGTGTTATCTGTTTTCCCCAGAATTTCCAAGATATTGGCATTTCAGATCCTTTGGAAATCCGGTTAACACACCTAGCCAACTATGATCTTTGGCAGAAACTTTCTTCTACCCCGGAAGAATATCGGCGTGTTAAACTTCAATGCAGTGCCCGGTCCGCCGAAACTGCAGAGAAAATAATTGGAATTTTTTCTGACAATATTGTATATCAAGACACTTTTACGCCTGTCACAATTCAGCGTTACACTCTGAAACATGAAGGCGCTATTTACGGGAGTCCTAGAAAAATAGCAGACGGAGACATTGGTTTTACCAACCTCTTCCTAGCTGGAACCGACCAGGGGTTTCTAGGAATAATCGGATCAATGTTAAGCGGTGTATCCATCGCCAACCAGCATTTTTTGACCAAAATCTAAACTTTTACACCTGCCTTTTCTTATGCCAGTTGCTTTTGACGCCATTTCAGACAGATATGATGCTATCGTCATCGGTTCAGGTCTTGGAGGCCTGACCACCGCTAATCGGCTTGCCTATTGCGGCCATAAAATACTCCTGCTTGAATACCACCATCAGCTCGGCGGACTTGCCACTTGGTTCAAAAGAAAAGGACATATTTTTGATGTTTCCCTGCACGGATTTCCATTCGGAATGGTTAAGACCTGTAAAAGATACTGGACCAAGGAAATCATGCAGTCAATTGTCCAGTTGAAGAACATCGTTTTCGATAATCCTCAATTTACGTTGAAGACAACCTTTGACAAGCTTGATTTCACGCGTCTTTTAAACGAGAAATTCAAAGTGGAGCTGTCAACCATCAACAAGTTTTTTGAAACTGTCGCCAAGATGAATTTTTATGATGATCAGACGATGACCACAAGAGAGCTTTTTGAGAAGTTCTTTCCAGGCCGTTCAGATGTTCATCGACTGCTGATGGAACCTATTACCTACGCCAACGGATCAACATTGGAGGATCCGGCAATCACATACGGCATTGTCTTCTCAAATTTTATGAACAAAGGGGTCTTTACCTTTGAAGGCGGAACAGACAAACTCATTTCGATGATGGAAAAGGAACTCGAACGCCAGGGAGTAACAATCTGTACCAAGGCCAAAGTAGAAAAAATTATCGTCAATAAAGGCAAAGTATGCGGGGTAGTTGCCAATGGAAGAACCATTGCAGCAGATGCGGTTATATCCAACAGCGGCATAACCAACACCATCAATAACCTGACCGAGTCGTCAGCCTTCTCAGATGAATTTCTTGAAAAGGCCGGGAAAATACGGGTGAACAACTCCTCCTGCCAGGTTTATTTCGGAATCAGACAAGAAGAAAAACTTGATGATATCGGGGATCTGCTCTTTACATCCACTGCAGAGGAATTTTCGAGCGCAGAACTGCTCGACAAAGAAACAAAATCAAAAACCTTTTCTATTTATTATCCTAAAACCAGACCTGGGCACGACAGATATACCATTGTTGCCTCAATGAACAGTCGCTATTCTGACTGGCAGGATATGAATGAAACAGTTTACAAGCAGGAAAAAGAGAACCTGATTCAGCGCACCATCGCAGATCTGAAACGGTACGTTCCAAATATAGAGTCAATGACAGACTGGGTTGAAGCTGCGACACCAAAGACCTTCAATCACTATACTCTGCACACCAATGGAACCTCTTTCGGTACAAAATTTGAAGGGCTTGATGTCTCTCGTTCTATTTTCAAGGAAGTTGGCGGGCTTTTTCATGTCGGCTCCGTCGGCATCATTATGTCCGGCTGGCTTGGAGCCATCAATTACGGAGTAATCGTCTCCAACGATGTAGACTGCTATTTACGCAGCAATAATTAACAGAGAACTATCATGACGTTTTTTCAGAATAAGAAGGTCATAGTCACCGGAGCAACACGTGGAATAGGTAAAACTGTTGCACAATCTTTTCTTGACTCCGGCGCAACCGTAATCGGAATTTATGCAGGCAACAGAAAAGCCGCCGAATCGTTTCTTTCAGAAGCATCGGCAAAAGACCAGAATCTCTCTCTATACCAGTGCGATATAAGCAATAAAGATCAGGTTAGATCGTTTTATGATGCCATAGAACAACGTTTTCAAAGCATTGACATCCTTGTAAATAATGCTGGGATAAGAAAAGATGCGATAGTTGCGTTGATGAAAGAGGAAGAATGGCAGCAGGTCATAGATATCAACCTGACAGGAACTTTTCTGATGTCCAAATATGCCGTTCCCTTGATGATGCAGCAGAAATTCGGAAGAATTATCAATGTAACATCGCCGATGGCGTACCTCGGTTTCGCCGGACAGGCCAATTATTCAGCTTCAAAAGCCGGTCAGATAGGTCTGACAAAATCCCTGTCCAAAGAAACAGCAAAGAAGAAGATCACTGTCAATTGCGTGTCTCCTGGATTCATAGAGACAGATCTCATCAATGATCTTTCAGACGAACAGCTTACCGCCTATAAAAAGCTCATTCCCATGAAGCGGTTCGGTACCCCGAAGGATGTTGCAGAAGCCATCATGTTTCTGGCAAGTGACAGAGCCTCTTACATTACAGGAGCGGTTCTTGAGATAACCGGAGGGTTATAAAAATGAGCAAGGTTCCGGTTACGTCCTATATTCCTCATCGCCCTCCATTTTTATGGGTTGATAAAATTGTTGAACTCACTGACAATCGAGCTGTGACAACCAAATACGTAGCTGAGGATCTACCTTTCTTCGAAGGGCATTATCCAGGTAACCCTATTGTACCCGGCGTTATTCTCTGTGAAGCCATATTCCAGACGGGTGCAGTTCTTATGGGGCATATCATCGGCAATGCTGAGCTGTCTGAAGAAAAAAAACCTGTTCTCACCCGGATAGAAAATGCAAAATTCAAACAGATTGTGAAACCGGGCGATACATTGACTATTACTGTTGAACTGAAGGAGACGCTGTCATCCGTCAGTTATTTCAAAGGCAAGCTTTCCGTTGACGGCAAACTTGCAGTAGCAGTTTCTTTTGCCTGTGCTCTTGTCTAAATGATCAATCCTGATTGAATTCTGATCTATTCTGATATTTTCTTAGTTGCCCTTACTTTTGTTGAATTTTTTACTATTCAGGGTATTATAATTCCTCAACATGCCTGTCTATTACAGATGGGCAAAACAAGTCTGAATTAACCATCCACAATCTTTAAAGGACCGTTCTCACGTGCAGTCATCATTCAGCTCTATGATTCTCCATGCTGGCCCTGTTGGTCAGTTTGTCATGCTTACATTGCTCGTATTTTCACTTGTCTCATGGGCAATAGTCTTATCCAAACTAAAACTTTTCCGTAATGTCAGAATTGACTCAGAAGATTTTCTCGATACTTTCTGGTCGTCAAATAATCTTTCTGAAGCATACGATGCAGCCGAGGAGTTTGAATACAGCCCTGAGGCTGTCGTTTTTATTGCTGGTTATAACGAGCTTCAGAAAATAAATAAAGTTCGCGCCGAAGACAAAGGCTCTGAAACCCTTGAAATGCAGATGGCCACACTTGATAACCTCAAACGGGCAATCCGCAAAGCAGAAAGCCAGGAGATCAGTGAACTCGGTCGAGCCCTTCCTTTTCTTGCTACAACCGGCAGTGCTACACCGTTTATCGGACTCTTCGGAACGGTCATGGGTATCATGTCCAGTTTTCATGATATTGGCTTACGAGGGTCAGCCTCTCTTGCTGTTGTAGCACCAGGTATCTCTGAAGCACTCATCGTTACAGCTGCAGGTCTTGCTGTTGCTATCCCTGCTGTTATCGCCTTTAACTTCTTTTCAGCCAAGCTGGATAGAATTGACGGGGATATGCAGAACTTTTCAACCGATTTTCTTAACCTTGTTGAGCGTGATTTGCTCAGTCGGGTTTAAGGTGGAGAGAACATATGGCTATGTCTTCGCCAAGAAACGGTAACCGCAGAGGGCTGGTAGCTGAAATCAACGTCACTCCTCTAGTCGATGTCATGCTCGTTCTGCTGATCATTTTTATGATTACCGCACCGATGATGACACAGGGGCTCGATGTTGATCTGCCTGAGACCACAGCGAAATCGCTTCGCCAATCGGACGATATCAAGATAGTTACCGTCGATAAGACAGGTAAAATCAGTATAGGCGAGCTCGAAACGCCGATTTCAATGCTGTTTGAACGTCTCGATGGGAAAAATGCTGATCAGAATCACGAAAAACCAATTTTTTTGAAAGCGGACAAAGGCGTTCCTTACGGAACAGTTATAGAAGTCATGGCTGAAATTAAAGCAGCCGGTTATGACAAGCTCGGCATGATTACACAACCGAAGGATCAAAAATAGTGGATCGTGTACAGCGGATAGCCCCGATTGGCAAAATAGATTGGAAAATAGCTTTCAACCTTGCCGTAGGAATACATCTTCTTTTTGTTGCGTGCGTCATCTATCTGCCGCAGATTTTCAAAAGTAAACCAAAGCACGTTGAGATTTATTCTGTTGATCTGGTTAACTATGTAGAGCCTGCACCTGCGGCGCCCGCTCAGGCAGCACCGGCCAAGCCGAAAGAAGTAGTTAAGCCAAAACCTGAAGCGAGAAAAACTGCGCCAATAGCAGAAACCCCTGCGCCAGTTAAACCGGCACCTGAAAAAGTGGTCTCGCTCAAACCGATCAAGAAAAAAGTAGTCAGTGAGACGCCCCCTAAACCCGATTTAGATCGGCAACGTCGGTTAGTTGAAGCAAAGGTGGCTCAACGTGCTGCCGCAGAAGCTGCACGTCAAGCTCAAGAGGAAGCTGATCTGCAACGAAGACTTCTTGAAGCGGATCTTGCTGAAGCAAGACAAATTGCTGCTCAGATTAATGCTAATAATACCCCATCTACAGGAACATCTGAAAAACAGGGCGGTGGCTCGAATCTCACCGGAATTGAAGCTCAATTCATGAACGCCATCAAGATTCACATCCATCAATATTGGCAGTTGCCGGCAATAAAAAGCTGGGATCCTAATCTGACAACAAGAGTTGCTATTACCTTTAACCGAAACGGCAATATCAGAAGTATCGATATTGAAGAAAGTTCCGGCGACAAGCTCTTTGACCAGTATGTTAGAAAAGCTCTGCAGGATGCAGACCCATTACCTGCAATTCCTCCTGCACTTAGAAAATCAGTATATGATATCGGTTTCTTTTTTAAACCCGGTGGAATTCAATAACTTAGAAGGAAAGTATGAAAAAAATATTCCCAGTTTTTTTGTTTGTTCTACTCTTTTGCTTCCCTTTTCAATCAATTGCTGCTGAAAGGGTTTATCTTGATATTTCTTCTTCTAAAACCAGGAAGATCAATATTGCCGTTCCCTGGTTTACAAATCAGGATCTGCCCGGCACTCCCCAGAATTTCGGCAGCGAGCTTGCCGATACTCTGGCAAAAGCTTTACAATTTCACGGCATTATTTCTATCTATCCTACCAGTGAATACGGTGGAAAACAGAATGTTGATTTGAAAAATCGTGGTGTGGATTACTCTGTAATCGGTACCTACAAAATTTCTGCGAATATCGTTCGGTTTGAAATCCGACTCCTTGACGTCGCAAGCGGCTCCATGATTACCGGGAAATCGTATCAGGGCGAGCGCTCTCTGGTTGATCAGATGATCTTTAAATTTTGTGATGATGTCATATATGAACTCACTGGGAAAAGAGGGATAGCATCAACTCAGATAGCCTTTGTTACCAACAGTCTCAAGGCTAAAGAATTATTTGTAACCGATATTCTCGGCAGAAAAATCCGTCAGGTTACACGCCACAAAAACCTTGTTGTGTCTCCTCGTTTTACCCCTGATCATACACATATTGCCTATACTTCATTCCATAAAGGAAATCAGAGTCTCTATATCACCGATCTGCGTCAAAGCAAAACAACCCGGGCTCTTTCACGCCGAAAAGGGATGAACCTTGCTCCAGCCTGGAGTCCTGACGGGAAAAACTTTATCCTGACCCTTTCCAACGAGGGAAATCCCGATCTGTACATGCTCGATCGGACCGGCAACATTATTCAGCAGTTGACACGAAACACAGGAATCAGTGTTTCAGCAAGTTACGCACCTAACGGCAGACAGTTTGTCTTTGTCTCCGATAGAAGCGGCAAGCCGCAAATCTATCTATACGATCTGCCAACCGGAAGAACACAGCGTATAACATTCGATCAGTATGAGAATAGCGAACCGTCCTGGTCACCTGTTGAAAATCTTATTGTATATACCAGCCTCCGGGAAGGAGTTTACCAGTTATGCACTATAAAACCGGAAGCAGATGCTGTGCCTACACAGGTCACACAGGACTTATCACATCATGAGTCACCTTCATGGTCTCCTGATGGAAACCAGATAATTTTTTCAAAAAAAGACGGGAAAGAAAACAAGATTTACGGCATTATGAAAAACGGATCGTATCAGCGACGTCTTTTCGATTTTCCTGGCAGCCAGACATATCCTCAATGGGCTTATAACTATTAATTACGAGACACGAATATGATAAGAAAACGAATTTCTTTGCTTGCAATCGCGCTCACGGCACCCTTTCTTGTACAATGCGCATCTCAGGATCAGGTCAACAGACTTGAATATCAGGTCCGGGTTATTAATCAGAAACTGCTGGACATGGAAAACACCACGGTAAACCAGCTGCAGCAGCGCCAAGCGGCTTCTTCAGGACAGATTGGTCAGCTTGAGAGTGAAATACTGAACTTGAAAGGCCAACTCGAAGAGACACATCATCTTAACCGAACCCTGAAAGAACAGAATAAAGAACTCGAAGATCAATTCCGCAGTTATACAGAAATTGAAGGCCAGAAGCGTGATGAAGAGCTCAAGCGGATTCAGCTTGAACAGCAGAAAAAAGAACAACAGCTTGCAGAGATGAATAAAAGGCTCCAAGTTCAGCAGGAAAACCTCAAAGCAATTCAGGCATCTCGCGTCCGTGATGCTGAGCGCCGTGCCAGAGAAGCTCAACAGGTTGCAGATAAAGCACAAAGCAATGCTTTATCCGGCTCTGCAACAATAAAAGCCGATAAATTCAAAGTGAAGCATGATGTCACAAATGAACCGGCTGTAGCCGCTGTCCCTGCAGTGGATGCTGCCCCGCCGGCTGAAGAAGTTAAGCAGGCTCCTGCAAAACCGGCAGCCACCGGCGGACCGCTTGCAAAGGCTGATGATCTGTATAAGCAAGGAAATTATCAGGATGCGTATACCATCTACGAGCAATACGTAAAGAGCAACGGTAACAGCGACAGTGCCACTACTGCCAGATTCATGATGGGTGAATGTCTTTTCCAGCAGCAGCAGTATGATCAGGCGATTCTCAGCTTTCAAAAACTTATTTCAATCAATTCGAATCACAGCAAGGCCCCTGCAGCCCTTTTGCGGCAGGCAGAAGCTTTTGAGATCCTAAAGGATAGCGGCACCGCAAAGCTTATTTACAAAAAACTGCTCACATCCTACGCAAACAGCCCGGAAGCAGCTGAAGCAAACGCCAGACTCGCCAAACTTCAATAGACTCGTTTTGAAAATTCGTTTAGACGAACTTGTTGTTGAGAAAGGGCTTGCACCAGATCGGAAATCTGCGCAAGCCCTTATCATGAGCGGCAAAATAGTCGTCAATGACCAGAGAATAGACAAAGCCGGCACTTTGGTTGACCGGCACAGCCTCCTCCGTCAGAAAGGTGTTTGCCCGTTTGTTTCACGAGGCGGTTTTAAACTCGAAAAAGGACTCTTTCACTTCAATATTGACCCGACCGGTTACACTTGTATTGACGTAGGGGCAAGTTCCGGAGGCTTTACAGATTGTCTGCTGCAGCATGGAGCGGCCCATGTTTATGCGGTAGACGTTGCATATGGTCAGCTTGACTGGAAAATTCGCCAGGATCCCCGGGTAACAGTCCTTGAAAGATTCAATGCAAGAAAAATCACCACCGGCGATCTGCCCACGCCAATTGATCTTGCTGTAATGGATGTTTCCTTTATTTCTCTTACCACCCTGCTTCTGCCTCTTATCCCGCTCTTCACAAGCCGACTAGATGTTAGAATGTTGGTGCTTATCAAACCCCAGTTTGAACTGCCGAAAAATCTAGTCGGAAACAACGGTGTCGTTGAAAGCGAAGAACTTCGCCAAAAAGCCATTGACATGACATCTTCATTTTGTGCCGAAAACAGTCTGAATATGGCAAGCCCAGTTGCAAGTCCGATTCTTGGACCTAAAGGGAACAAAGAATATCTTACCCTGATTACAGCCAGATAAGATCACTTTTTCATTAATTTTTTAATCAGTTCCTGATATTGCCCTGCTTTCTTTTTCAGGTCCGGATTCAGATCACCTGCTTTTACAGCAGTATTGAAATTAAATTCTGCAATCTTCAGCTTTCCAAGATAAAGATTATATTTTCCAAGATAAAACGACATCTTGCCATTTTCCTTTTCTCCACTTGCTATTTTTCCAAGCTCATAATAAACGTCAGCAAATTCTTCCATATTTAATGTGACCTGCTCAAACAGCTGTTTTGCTCTGCTGTTATTCCCTGCATTCAGATATGCCTTGCCGAGTGAATACGTGCAGTAATTATCGGTTCTGAGTCTATTGTATAATTTTTCAAGAAGACTTATAGCTCTCTCAGAATCACCTGCTTCAGAGAGTATAACTCCCTTATCAACCTGCAGGATATCACGATCAGGAAATCTGCTGATAACTTTTTCAAGCAGTTCAAGACTACGCGGATAATTATTTTCCTGACGTTCCAGCTGGGAAAGGCCGTATTCTGCATAAACTTTATGTATTTCATCTGTATTGTCATTGGCTATCAGCGAAGCAAGATATGTTCTAAATTCCGCCTTGCTCTGTAATAATGACAAGATACGGTACTTAAAACGGAAAAAATCAAAATCGTCTGCTGTCGATTGTGCGGGCTCGACGATTTGCGTCTCTGTTGCCATTAATCCCTGCACATAATCAAGTCTTGCTTCAGGATTCGGGTGTGTAAGAAGGTATTGCGGCACCTGACTCGATTTATATCTCACTATACGGCGCATGGTCTGCAACATTTCTTCCTGCCCAACCGGACTTCTACCGAGTTTTTTCATCCATCCGTAGGCTAGAAGATCTGCTTCTTCTTCATATTCTCTGCTGAAAGAAAGCTGAGCAGACTGACCTGCAGCAAAAGAACCGGTGATAAGCGCAGCCGTTGCCTTTGCATTGCCCAGTGCTAAAGCAGCAAGAGCTACACCAAGACTGGCTATACTGACAATATTGCCTTGTTCGATTCTGCTTGCCAGATGCCTTCGAACAACATGGCCAATCTCGTGAGCAAGGACAGAACAGAGCTGATCTTCACTGTTCATCTGTTTGATAAGGCCGGTATAGAAAAATATCAGGCCGGATGGCGCTGCAAAGGCATTGAATTCATCACTCTCGACAATGTAATAACGATAATCGAAATACTGCAGACCGGCCACAGCCAGAATCTCACTGCCCAGTCCGTTCAAATATGAAACAAGATCAGGTTCTTCAATGACCGGGAAGGCACTTCGAATACTGTAAAGAAGTTTTTCGCCTGCTTCCCTCTCTTCACCAATGGTGAAACAGTGCGCAGGAGTAACGAGAAAAAATATGAGCAAAAAGACTATACTTTTAGACAGCAGTTTTTTTATCTTCATCTTGCAGCCATCGAATAACATTTTCCATTGCCTGTTCGTCCGTTACAATCGGTTTATAACCGAGATCGTTTTTTGCCCTTTCATGAGAAAAATAATGCGATTTTGCGAGTTGTTCAGCAACAAAACGAGTCATGGGAGGTTCTTTTTTGCTTTTTGCAACCGTGTACAAGGTCTCCAGAAAGGATCCAAGCTTGTAGGCGGTCTTTTCAGACACCTTCTTCTCAATCTTCTGAATACCAAGCCGCTCAAAAAGCTCATTAATCCATTTCCATAGATTTACAGGTTTTTCATCACCGATAAAATATACCTTACCATTAGATCGTCTCCTGCTGCAAAGATCTTCCGCCGCAAGAATATGCAGATGCGCCACATTGTCGACATAGCTGATATCCACCCTGTTCATGCCGGATCCGACAATTTTCAGTTTGTTGGCTTTGCCACGACTTACAAGACGAGGAAGAAGATGGGGATCGTTGGGGCCGTAAATAAGATGGGGCCTGATGGCACAGCCCGACAGGTTCTTATCAAGTGCTTCCAGGACTGCCTTTTCGGCCATAACCTTGCTTTTAGCATAATTGCAGAGAAATTCCGTTGCATAGGGCAAGCTTTCATCTCCCCCTTGAATATCCTGCCGGTTAAAGACAACTGACGGCGTAGAGGTGTAAACCAGACGTTTTACAGATTGTGATTTGCACCCTTTTATGACGTTTTCTGTCCCTGCTACATTGATTCTGTAATAATCACTCCACTTTCCCCAGACACCAGCCAGTGCAGCGGTGTGAAAAACAGTATCTACCCCGGCAAGGCCTGCTTTCACAAATGCCTCATCACAGATATCGCCTCGCAGACACTCAACCCCTTTGGCAGCAAGATCGGCATATTCATTTCTGCCAATGACCTTCACCTGGAGACCTTTTTCAAGCAGCATATCAACAATCTTTCTCCCGACAAAACCACCGCCACCCGTCACCAAAGCTGTTTTCATGTTATCCATTTATTTTACCTTCTGCCCATACTGCCAGCTTTTCCCTGAATATTTTGGCATTATGGCGAATATCGACAGGAAATGAGGTGTGAACAAGAAAATGCTCTATATCACTTGTCAAATCTGAAACTGAGCAGAGTCTTTTCACCTCATCAATCAGTTGCTCTTCTGAAAGGCCATTGTTCTTCGTCGGTTCCAGGATCATCACAGGAGAGAAAAAACCGGGGTAGTTTTTATCAGCAATCGGAACCATGGCAGACCGGAAAACCGCAGGGTGATTATTTGCGATGGCTTCACATGGGATAGTATATTTTGTCTGTCCTGTCATCACAACCCGATGTGCTTTTCTGCCGCAAAACCAGATTCGCCCATTTTCATCTTTATAGCCGGTATCTCCCATTCTATGCCAAAACGATCCTTGATCTGGGATTTTTGCAAGCCTTGTCTCTTCAGCATTATTTTCATACGCCTTCGTCACAACATCACCCTGAACAATTATTTCACCGATGATATTGTTTTTACATTCAACAGCTTCCACTATATCCCCTATGGGCGCATCATTAATTTCTATTATCCTGATCTGTATTCCCGGAAGAGGTCTTCCCACACAAGTCCCCATTCCCTTTACAGTTTGCGGCCAGGTTTCCTGTACTATTTCCCTGCCTTCTATTGAAACAATAGGCAGACTTTCCGTTGCGCCATATGGGGTATATATTTCCGCATCTTCGGCGATGCTGCTGAACACTCTTCCTATCAGTTCTCCCGGTACCGGGGCCCCTGCCATCAGCACTTTTTTAACAGTTTTCAGTCGTATTTTGTTTTTGATGCAATAATGTGAAACCACATTCCACAAAGCCGGAGAGCCAAAGGAATAGCTCACTTTATATTGATCAATAGAGGCAACAAATTTTTTCGGGTCTACATAAGCAGGTTTTGTCGGATCCATATCCGGAATGACCGCGCAAGCCCCAAGTGCAGTGGAAAACAGTGCGAAAAGAGGAAATGCCGGCTGATCAATATCAGACGAGCCTATCTTGTAATATTTTCTGAGATGTTCGAGCTGCGCTGCAAAAATAGAATGTTCATACCGTACACCTTTGGGCGGACCGGTCGAACCTGTAGTGAAAATAATGGCAGCCAGATCTTTTTCGGCAGGCTGATAGATTTCAAAGGGCTGATTTGAAAATGCCTTAACAGCACCAAGAATATTTTTGCCGAGCAATCCAAAAGACGGACCGACACAAAATGTTTTTTTTATTGAGGAAAAATGTTTTGAAAATACCCGCTTAAAAAGGCAGGCCTTCGGAATACCGATAAAGATATCCGGTTTAACTTTATCAATACATCGTAAAAGATTTTTGTATCCCATACCGGGATCGATAAGAATCGTTACTGCACCGACCTTGAACAAGGCAAAAGTAAGACAGATAAAATCTGCCGATGGTTTTACCATCAGCATGACGCGGTCTCCGTGATTTACTCCAGAAGACCTGAGCATCGAGGCAAAGGCATCAGAATAGTTCTCAAGTTCACGAAAACTCAGTTTCTTTCCCGTTGCTGCTTCTATCAGTCCGGTTTTTTCTTCAAGTTTTTCTGCTGCTTCGCGTAACGTAAAGGCTATATTGCGCATGAGAATTAATCCTCACCCCTGCAGGAATTTTTCAATCACCGGGCAGATTTCATCCCACTTATCCTCAAGGACATAATGGCCGGCATCTTCATAATAGTGAATCAGGGCCTGTGGAAACCTTGCTTTCCATTCATTAAAGAAATGATCATTGAAACAGAAATCTTTTCCCCCCCAGCCAATGAATACCGGAAGATTGCTGTTCTGGAATCTCTCAAGACCTTCCTCCACTTCTTTCAAAGGCTGATATGATACATGATCTTCTTTCAATGGGATGTCCTGAACAAATCGATGTGTTGCGATTCTGTTTTCCCAGGAATTATAAGGCCGCAGATAACCTGTTTTAATTTCCTTTTTCATCTTCTTCGTTACGGCCATAAACGTAGCCGGCCAGGCAAATCCGTTAAATCCGCGAACAATGAATTCACCGAGCACAGGAATTTTACAAATTCTGATACGAAGAGGTATCCGATCGGAACGAAAAGCAGCTGTATTTAAAACTACGGCACGCTGAAGCTGATCAGGGTTCTTTGCAGCCACTCCAAAACCAATAGCCCCGCCCCAGTCATGCACGACAAGTGAATAACTGTCAACGTTCAGATGAATTAACAGTTTCTGCAGATTATCTATATGGTTTTCAAGAGTATATTGATAGTTCTGAGGCTTATCAGAAAGCCCACAGCCAAGATGATCAACCGCAATCACACGGTGAGTTGCAGAAAGCACCTTAACGAGACGTCTGTAGTAATAGGACCAGGTCGGATTGCCGTGAACCAAGACCACACATGGCCCATCGCCCTCATCAAGATAATGAAGCCGATTAGAATCTACAGTGAAATAATTTGATGAAAACGGGTACTGATATAGCAAAATAGTATATTGAGGTATTTCGTTGATAAGAAACCGGTCGCAAATACGATGCAATCTGCAACGGCTTTGGATAATTTTGCACTTTATACCACCTTCTCTTAAAAACATAAGGAAAAAATAAAATAATTAACATAGGTCTATAACGGAACGACTGAATCTCATTTGTCAAGGCTAAACCCTAACAAAAGCACCTATCAATTTTTTTCTGCTTTTTTTGTGATTTTGTTCTTGCGTTAATATATCGAATATGCTATCTGAATTCTTAAGTTGCACGTAAATACTAGTAAAATTCAATCATTATACATTATAAGCGTGTGATTTAGATGCAGCCAACGGAAAAGCTGTTGGGAGATTAAAGAGGATCTGAAAGAGCAGATCGTGTAAAAAAGGAGTTCATGATGGCAGAAGGTACAGTTAAGTGGTTTAATGATTCTAAGGGCTTTGGTTTTATTGAACAAGATGGCGGTCAGGATGTGTTTGTACACTACTCCGCTATTCAATCAGAAGGATTCAAATCCCTTGAGGAAGGCGCAAGAGTAAGTTTCGAAATCGTAGACGGCCCTAAAGGTCCTGCTGCCGATAACGTTGTAAAACTGTAATATTACAGTTTATGCAATTTTAGGGTTCTGCATTCTGCAGGACCCTTTTTTTATTTCTATATTATTTTCCTTCTGTCTTTTCTGTTTCCAGTATAGTATTAAAGTTGGCCAACAACCTTAACCGAGGTTTTGATTTAACTTTACTTATAATATTATGACACTTGCAAACCACCCGCTTATTATTTTAGACGGCGCCACCGGTACCACTCTCCAGAGTATGGATATCCCAAACTCCGCCTGGGATGGACTTGATGGTTGTAATGAATACCTCAATGTCAGTTCACCGGATACAGTTGTTGAGTTGCATTCCATGTTCCTCGAGGCCGGGGCAATGGCTATCGAAACCAATACATTTGGCTGTTCATCAATTGTACTGTCTGAATATGGTCTTGAAAACAGGGTTAGAGAAATCAATACCGCCGCTGTTAATAATGCCAAGAAAGCTATAAAGGCGCATAATTCATCTGAGCCTAAATATATTCTCGGTTCAATTGGCCCGACCACAAAACTTCCGGTACTTGGCCATATAGAGCCTGATGCACTGACCGAATCACTGAGAGAGCAGACAACCTCCTTAATCGATGCCGGCATTGACGGGCTTATTATCGAAACCTGCCAGGATCTTCTCCAGGTAAAGCTGACTCTTGTCACTTGTTTTGAGATCATAGAAAAACTTGATAAAAAGATACCGGTCATGTGTTCTGTGACAATGGAAAAACTGGGCACCATGCTTGTCGGGACCGACATCGGAGCTGTTGTTGCAACAATTGCTCCTTTTCCCGTCTTCTCTCTCGGCCTGAACTGCGCTACAGGCCCTGAAGATATGTCCTCACATATCACCTACCTGAAAAACAACTGGACAGGTCGCATCTCCTGCTACCCGAATCAGGGAATGCCGGAAGTTGTTAATGGGCAGACATGTTATCCAATGTCCCCTGAACAATTCAGCCATCATATGCATAAATTTGTTACTGAAGATGGTGTTTCCATTGTAGGAGGCTGTTGCGGTACTTCACCTGCTCATATCAAACAACTCAGCGATCATCTTAAAAGCGCTGTTCCAACAAGAAAATAAAAGCAGCATGAACACAACAAACTCACAATTATCCAGCCTATACCAATCTGTCGATATTACCCAGGACATTCCTCCCCTTATAGTCGGGGAACGAACCAATCCAACCGGATCCAAAAAGTTCAGAGAACTTCTTCTTGCTGACGATTTTGACGGTTGTCTCCAAGTCGCTGTTGAGCAGGAACGAATAGGGGCTCACGTGCTTGACCTTTCCGCAGCCTGGGCCGGTCGGAACGAAGAAGAGGATCTGGTTAAGCTCGTCAAGCTTTTCAGCCAGACCTTGCGTATACCGCTGATGATCGATTCAACCTCTCCTGTCTGCATAGAAAAAGCGCTGAAGTCATATCCAGGCAGGCCGGTTATCAACTCAATTAACCTTGAGGATGGTGGTGATAATCTGCACAAAGTTTGCGGACTTGCTAAAAAATATGGAGCCTGTGTCGTTGCTCTCACCATTGACGAAGACGGAATGGCAATGGATACCCCGAAAAAATTTGAGGTAGCCGAAAGAATATTCAATATCGCTGTCAACCAATATGGTCTCCAGCCTTCAGACATATTCTTTGATCCGCTGACGTTCACTGTAGGCTCCGGAGACACCAATCTTGTTGATGCGGCAGTACAGACCCTTGATGCAATTAGACTCATCAAGGAAAAGCTTGTCGGTGCCAAGACTATTCTTGGTCTTTCCAACATTTCCTTCGGCTTGCGTCCACCTGCCAGGAAAGTGTTGAACGCCGTCTTCCTCCATGAAGCTGTTGAAGCCGGACTCGACGCTGTAATCATCAATCCGACAAACTGCATTTCACTTGATACCATCAATAAAGAAAGCAGACAGCTGGCGATGGACCTGCTCTACAACAGGCAAAGCGGTGAGACATCTCCTCTCATGGCGTATATCGATCATTTTGAAAGTCATAGCGGCGTTGAGGAGACTCACGACGAGGCAGAGTTCAACCCTGAACAGCAGATGTTTGACAGTGTTCTTCATGGTAACAGGAAGAATATCAATGATCTTCTTTATATGCTGATGGACAAGTACAACCCGCTTGATATCGTCAACCAGATTCTTGTCCCCGCCATGAAAAGAGTCGGTGAACTTTTCGGCTCCGGTGAAATGCTGCTTCCTTTTGTTCTTCAGTCTGCTGAAGTTATGCGGGCAAGCGTAGAAATCCTTGAACCGTACATGGATAAGAGTTCAAAAAGCGATGCACCAAAGGTCCTGCTTGCAACGGTGCAGGGCGATGTTCATGATATTGGTAAAAACCTCGTCAATATTATCCTTTCCAACAACGGATATGATGTAATCGATATCGGGATAAAGGTCCCTGCAGAACGGATTATAGAAGAGGCCCAAAAACACAAAGTTGACATCATCGGTCTGAGTGGACTTCTCGTAAAATCTGCAGTCGTTATGCGGGACAGCATGTCGATATACAAGGAGGCAGGATTAACTCAGCCTATTTTACTCGGTGGTGCTGCTCTAACCAGAAAGTTTGTCGCTACAGAATGTGCAGTTGAATATCCATCACCGGTGGTCTACTGCAAGGATGCTTTTGCCGGCCTCAAAGCCCTGCAGGACATGGAAGAAGGTAAACTCAAATCGACCACATGGACAGGCAGTGATCGTGCAGTACAATCAAGCGAAGAGGCGGAACAGGTTGTAATTCAACCGGCTAAAAACATTCCAAAACCGCCTGTTTTCGGTACTGCGAGAATGGAAGTAGAAACAAAAGATTTCATCGATCTTATCAAGACAAACTTTTTGTTCCGGGGCAGATGGGGATATGTCCGCGGCAATATGAGCAAAGATGAATATCAGGAACTGCTTGATAAGACCGTGTTTCCGCAATATCGTGCTATCCGTGAAAGAATACTGAATGAAAATTTGCTGGAACCTAAAATCAACTATGGCTGGTTCAACTGCCATAAAGAAAAAGATACTCTTTACGTTGATGCTGCAGGCCAAACGATTGAATTCACTTTCCCCCGTCAACAAGGCATTCCTCACCTCAGTCTTGTTGACTACTTCAACAGCAGAGAGCAGGGCTCGGATGTGGTTGGCTTCTTCGTCGTAACAGTTGGCAGCAAAATTGACAGAATTGCTCATGAGCTCTATCAGCAAGGAGAATTTCACGACTATCTGCTTCTCCACGGTTACTCTGTTGAAGCGGCAGAAGCGCTGGCTGAATACACTCACAAAATGATGCGGAATGAAATCGGTATCATGTATACAGGTGAACGTTACAGTTTCGGATATTCTGCCTGTCCCGATCTCAATTTACAACAACCTCTTCTGAAGCTGCTACGGTCTGAAGAAATTGGTGTGGAACTGACTGAATCCATGGAGATGGTTCCTGAACAGAGTGTGTCTGCCATGGTCGTGCATCACTCCCAGGCTTCCTACTTTTCGGTATAACAACGGCAGCAGAGGGCTATAACTTTTAAGGTTATAGCCCTTGCGTCTTCTTATCTAGAATTTCGTTTTCTTCCAGTTCCGGACAAATTCTATCAGTGTTCGGACGCTGTTTCCTGACGGGCCTTTCGGTATATAGCTTTTTTTTGTGAAATCCCAGGCCGTGCCGGCAATATCCAAATGCGCCCACGGGGTATCTTCAATAAATTTTTCGAGATAACAGGCTGCTGTAATACTTCCCCCTTCCCTTCCACCGACATTCTTCACATCGGCAACATCTGATTCAAGCTGCTTGGCATAATCTTTACTGAGTGGAAGTCTCCACATCGGTTCGCCGCAAGTTTCACCTGATTGGTACAACATTTCTGCCAGCTTGTCATTGTTGCTGAACAACCCGGTATTATGGTGTCCAAGTGCGACGATAACCGCACCGGTTAACGTCGCCAGATCAATTATGCAATCCGGCTCATAGTGCTTATTTCCATAGGCAAGGGCATCAGCCAGGATCAATCGTCCCTCGGCGTCAGTATTTATCACTTCAGATGTAAGACCATTATAATGTGTGATAATATCGCCTGGCTTAGTTGCTGTTCCGCTCATCATGTTGTCGGTTGAGGGCACAATTCCAACCACACGTACAGCCGGTTTTTCTTTTGCAATAGCTCGCATGCTCGCCAATACTGCCGCACCACCGCACATATCGTATTTCATGTCCTGCATGCCTGCCGCCGGTTTCAGACTTACCCCGCCGCTGTCAAAGGTCAGTCCTTTACCAACAAACATAATGGTCTGAGTATATTTAGCCGGTTTATAATCAAGCACTATCATTTTCGGCGGATCCTGAGATCCTGCATTAACAGCGAGAATCCCGCCCATTTTCATAGACTGGAGCTTCTTTTTATCAAAAACAGTACACTCTATTCCGGTTTCAGCAGCAACATCCACCGCGTATTGAGCAAATTGTTCGGGGGTCCATAAATTCCCGGGCTCATTTGCCATGTCTCTCGCATCCATCACCGAAACAGCACTGTTTTCACCTTTCGTCACACCGTTTTTTATTTGAGCAAAATGATCCTGACCGTAAAATTTCAGTTTTTGCAGTTCTTTTTCCACCTTTTCGGCATCCGGCTTTTTGTATTTATCAAATCTGTAACTGCCCATAATAATACCTTCTGCCAGTGTCTGAACCGCCAATTCCTTTTCAGTCTCATCGATGGTGTCAGCAAAAACTGCAATAGATTCAGCTTTCACTCCTTTTGCTTTTTGAGCCACTTTCCCGCCGAGGTCACGATATTTCTCTGCTAGCTGTACCGTGCTTTCTTTTCCATCTTTATCACCGCCGCCAACAAAGCAAATTCTTGAAACACCATATTTTTTCAGTTCGCGGTGTTCCTGTGCATAAACAAGATGAGCCTGTCCCGATTTACCTTCGAAATCACCAAGCTTAGCCACTGTTTTCAAATATGTCTTGCCGATTTCCGGAAGAATAATTTTTTTATTTTTATTCTGGTAAACAAAAACAACTGCAACATCGCCTTGAAACTTCGTTTCATCCCCTTTTGAAACTGTAACCTGAATTGGTTTCATAATCGTCTTCCTGTTTGGTATTATGTTGATCAACTGTACAAGTTTTTATATCATGATTATAAATCAATAAATGATTTCGATAAACTATGTATACTCCATTTGATTTTTCAACTCTTTTTGCTCTCGATATATGGAAATTCATGTCTTAAACACTTTTATTTCTGCTGTTCTGCTTGCGATTGTTGTCTCCGCTCTCTGTTCTGTCTGCGAAGCCGCTCTCTATTCAATCACAACCAGCCAGGTGGAAATGCTGAAAAAGCAGGGTCATTCATCAGCGGATATTTTAACCGGTCTGCAACGCGATATTGATGAACCCATCACGGCAATCCTTACGCTTAACACCATAGCCAACACTGTTGGTGCAGCCATCGCCGGAGCGATGGCTGCAAAAATTTTCGGCGATAATAACGTTATCTGGTTTTCTGGAATATTTACTTTCACCATTCTCCTTTTTTCGGAAATTCTGCCCAAAACTATTGGTGTTTCATTTGCTCCGAAAATTGCTCCGTTTGTAGCCTATCCACTTTACTACCTCATCAAGATTTTCAAACCGATCATCAAGCTGTTCAGGATGATCACAAGACTTATCCCCCCGCCGCAGAACGGCACGAATATTTCCGCTGCCGAATTGCAGACGATTGCAGCACTCTCTTTACAATCCGGGGAGATCGAAGCTGATCAAGAAGCTGTTATAAATAACATCATTGAGTTGAAGAATAAGATAGCCCGTGATGTAATGACGCCGAGAACAGTCACTTTTTCGGTTGACCAGAACATGACTATTAATGACATGATGCAGTCACAGACCAAACTGATCAGTCATAGCAGAATTCCCGTATATAATGGTGAACCTGATAACGTTAAGGGAATTATCATGCGCCGGGATATCCTTCTCGCCGCCGCTGAAAACAACAAGAATATGAAATTAGCCCAGCTCGTCAAACCTGTGCATTTTGTTCCTGAAACAGCTCCTCTAAACCGCATTCTAGTTGATTTTTTCGAGCGCAAACAACACCTGTTTGTTGTTGTTGATGAATACGGCTCTGTAACCGGCGTAATTTCAATGGAAGATATAATCGAAGAGATTGTCGGTCGTGAGATTATGGACGAAACAGATAAGGCCACCGACATGCGCGAACTTGCCAGAAGACAAAATATTATTTTTCGTCAGCGAAAAATCTGATTGTTATTAACAAAAAGTTTCAGAAACAGGGTTAGTTTGCGTTTCCAGACTAACCAACTTCGCTCTCCATCAAAGTCTGAATCATAAACGTTTTAAAATCGTTTTAATTAACTGCAGTTAAACGTAATTTTATTGAGACCGGATCATTATTTCTTATGATGTTGAGTATAACTTCGTTCCCTGGCCGGTGCTGATCCAATACATCGCGAAAATCATCATAGGTCTTCGTTTCTTTTCCATCAACACCAACTATAATATCGCCAAGCAGAATGTCGCCGCGATATTGGGTTGTTGGTTTTAAGCCTGCCTGGTCCGCCGGGCTTCCTGATTCTACTCCTAAAATTAGAATACCTTCCAGACCCAGCTGTCTTGCAACCCGCTCATCTGCCAGTTGCGCACCAATACCTGCACGTATTAGTCTGCCGTTTTTGATAAGCTGTGGAATAACCTTATTGACTTCATCCACTGGTACTGCAAAGCCGATCCCGGCATAAGCGCCTGAAGGACTTTGAATTGCGGTATTCACTCCGATCAATCTTCCTGCTGAATCAAGCAACGGTCCGCCTGAATTTCCAGGATTAATCGCCGCGTCAGTCTGGATCATCCCTTTGATTGTTCTGCCGGTAACTGCCTGTATTTCACGACCAAGAGCAGAAATAATGCCTGATGTCATTGTATGATCAAGCCCGAACGGGTTTCCGATTGCATAAACCTTTTGTCCAACCATCAGATTATATGCCTCACCGACAGGGATAGGCTTTATAAGCGATGTCGGAGCATCAATCTGCAGAACAGCTAGATCCTTATCTGGAGCAGCACCAACTAGCACGCCCTTGTACTTGCTGTGGTCGGCCATTGTGACCTCTATCAGATTGGCATCGCTGATGACGTGATAATTGGTAACTATACGACCATACTTATCCCAGACGAACCCTGAGCCAACCCCTTGTGGAATTTCGAATGCATTGAGAGAAAACCAGTTTCTTTGAAGCGCGATGCTTGTGATATACACAACTGAGTCTTCTGTTGTTCTGAATACCTCGATACTGTTTTTTTCGTCTTCTGCCAGATCCCCCCTGGCGGTCACTGCTCGGGGCTCAGCTCCTATCCTGAAAACTCTTGACGCCTGATTGTAATAAAAAAGGCCAAGCAGAACCAATACAACAAGTATTGCCAGCGGTACTATTCTGTTTTTCTTGTTATTCGGCAATGACTCACCTGCTTAGAGATGGAGAAATATCTTTGCAACGGAGAAATAGAGCAATACACCGAGAATATCGATCGATGTCGTAACAAACGGTCCTGTAGCAACAGCAGCGTCAATATCGAAACGTTTAAGTATCAGAGGAATGAACGACCCGACGGTTGCCGCCATAACCATGCTTGAAAAGACCGAAACTCCGACAACCAGGCCTAGCAGCTTTGGCTCGGCAAAGCCAAATGACGCCACAATACCGAGGAATGTGCCGTATAGGACACCCAATATGATTCCAACTCTCGTTTCTTTGAAAACGACCCTGAAAAACTCGTTCATATTGACCCGTCCGGTTGCAATACCGCGAACAATAATGGTCGATGATTGGGTGGCAATATTTCCCCCCATACCCATTACAACAGGGATAAATGAAGCAAGAGCGAGGACTTTTGAGAGTTCTTCCTCAAACGCGCCGATTATAAACATGGCCATAATACCACCAAGCCACGATGCAAAAAGCCATGGGGCACGAAGCATCGCGTTTTCACGGGTCGACTTCAGGAGAATTTCGCGATCTTTACCGGCACCTGCCATCTGGAGGAATTCCTCTGTAGCCTCTTCCCGTATTACATCAATAATATCGTCAACGGTTACAATACCCACAAGATTGTAATTTGAATCAACGACAGGCACAGCGAGGATGTTATATTTTGAAACTACGTGGGCAACCTCGCCCTGTTCTGTATCCGTGTTGACTGAAATAACATTGGGGTTCATAATGTTTTTCAGCTTTCTTTCCGGCGGGTGCATCAGAAGTTCACGCAAACTGACTACCCCTGCAAGCTTATTGTCTCCATAGGTAATATAGAGATAAAAAACCATTTCCTTTTCTTCGCTTCTTTTTTGAATTGATGAAATCGCCTGTCCACAGGTGAGCTCTTCATCAAGACACATAAAATCAGGGGACATAATACCCCCTGCGCTTTCAGGATCGTATTGCAGGAGTTCTTCCACTTCCTCACGATCTTTCTTTGCCATGTTTTCACTGATCTCGGCAGCCATTTCTTCCGGCAGCGCTTCAAGGAGATCGGCAGCATCATCTGAAGGCATTCCGGCTATGATATCTGCAACATATTGCGGTGCAAGATTTGAAACCAGTTCAACCATAATCGATTCGTCGAGTTCACTGAGGAATTCACCGACAAATTCAGACTGTGCAATTATATTGAATACATTGCTTCTTTCATCTTCGCTCAGATGCCTGAACACCCAGGCCATATCTGCCGCGTGTGTCTTGGAAATGAGTTTCATCAGGTTTTCTATGGCTCCGCGACGATTCAGTCTTCGAACCATATCGAGAAGCACCATGCCCTCATTGCCTATCAACTCTCTTTTTGTATTTTCTTCCAATGCCATATTACACCCGTAGCGCGTTGAAAATGAGCAACGTATCTATTATAGTTAAGTTAAATCAGTGACCACTAAACTTAACCTGCACACAATAGATACGTCAATTTCATTTTTTTTCTACACCTTTACCCTGTTATGCCAGAACAAAACACCCGATCTCAATCCCCTGAAGAGCTTTTCAACCAGGCAATATCCCTGCACGAACAAGGCAGCCTGCAAGACGCCATCTCTCTTTACCAAGAGCTGTTGATTCATTTTCCTTCTGCGGTACTGCTTCATCAGAACATAGCACTGGCATTTTCTGACTCAGGCAATTACCAGACAGCTCACAATCATTTTCAAAAAGCGGCCGAACTTTCTCCTGAAGAGCCTTCGGTGCAATTCAGCCTTGCCTATAGTTACAAAAATATTGGTGAGCTGCAGCAGGCAGCTGAAATTTATCAGTCATTACTCCAATCCGACGAAGCTCAGCCTGAGATTCTGTATAATCTTGGAAACTGCTATAAAGATCTTGGCAATAATGAATCGGCAATTTCATCTTACCGTAAAGTTCTCTCGCTTGTTCCGAATCACAAATCTGCAATCAACAACCTTGCCTTTATGTTGCACAAAGAGAATCAGCTAGAAGATGCCATAGACTGTTACAAGTTGTTATTAGAAATTGATTCGGAAAATATTTCTGCTAGGTATATTCTCTCTGTCTTAACAGGGTCTGACGAAATTGATTGTCCGCCGGACACCTACATACAGGAGGTTTTCGACAGTTATTCAGATCATTATGACAAAAGTCTTGTTAAAGACCTTGAATATTGTGTACCGGATAAAATCTTGTCTGCCTTCAATTCTCTAGGCCTTACAACCAGGTTCTCAGATGTGCTCGATTTGGGTTGCGGCTCAGGTCTTGCTGCCGAGACGCTTTCACATCTTTGTCTTCATTTCACCGGAGTCGATCTTTCTTCTAAAATGCTAGGTTTAGCATCTGATAAAAACATCTATAAGGAACTCTACTGCTCACCAATCGAGGAATTTTTAGCTAACAGCGACAAGCAATACGACCTCTTGCTGGCCGCCGATGTTTTTGCCTATTTCGGCAGTCTTAAAAATGTTTTCAGGAAAGCCCGGCTTGCAGCACACGGCAAATCGATTTTTTCTTTTTCAGCAGAAGTAAACGAAACATATGGCTATTCTGTAAGAAAGAGCGGCCGATTTGCCCATTCTGTTGACTATATTGAAAAATCCCTTCAGGCTGCTGGCTGGAAATCGATATACACAGAAGAAACCGGTATAAGAAAAGAACGCGGCGAATGGATCAACGGAGTTGTTGTTGTGGCAATTCCGGCAGTATAAAACGTATTTCTACAGCTCAAAAAAACCTGTCTGCTGCACGATATAGCAAATAAGCAGACCGATCGCCATTGAAACCAGCCCTAATATTCTAAGCGTGTTAGGGTCCGTTTCACTGAGTTTGGCAAGCCATTCTTTCATGGTTTGCGGGGCCCCAACATATGGGATACCTTCAAGGATCATGACCATGCCGATAAGCAGTACCAGAAGTTTCATGTGAATTATGTTAAATAAAAAATTATATGTTGTCTAACAGGAGTGGTGTTATTATTGCTTTTTACTCCATCACCTAATAGTATGTCGGCAATTATTTGTGATACATTAAATTATCCAGTTTTATCTATACTAAATAGATTTTTTTTTACAACACATTCAAACAGGATTAACCGTATGACTACACCGTCAAAATCAAAGTATAGCGAAGCCGGGGTTGATATAGACAAAGGTAATGCTTTCGTTAATGCCATAAAAAAAACCGTCTCCAGCACCCATGACAAAGGTGTGCTTAATAATATCGGGGGCTTCTCCAGTCACTACGCAATCGATCTTGAAAAGTTCCCGCAACCAATATTGGTAAATTCCACAGACGGTGTCGGCACCAAGCTCGCTGTCGCCCAGCTCTGCAATCGACATGACACCATTGGTATCGACCTTGTTGCCATGTGTGTAAACGACCTTGTCGTCGGCGGCGCCACCCCTCTCTGCTTTCTCGACTATTTTGCTGTCAGCAAACTCGATATCGATACAGCCTGTCAGGTCGTTGACGGCATTGCTGAAGGTTGTCGTCAGGCAGGCTGCTCACTTGTCGGTGGAGAAACTGCTGAGATGCCGGGGCTGTACCAGGCAAAAGATTACGACCTGGCCGGTTTTGTTACCGGTATTGTAAACCGTGATGAAATTATTGACGGTTCCACCATAATTCCGGGTGATACAATTATAGGCCTGGCCTCCAACGGCCTCCATTCAAACGGTTTTTCTCTTGTTCGAAAAGTTTTTTTTACTGATCTTGGCCTTACGGTTGACACACAAATAGCAGAATTTGGTTCTACTCTTGGCGAAGAACTCTTAAAGCCAACCAGAATATATGTTAAAAATGTCCTCGAAGTTTTGCGTAACCACTCTATAAAAGGCATGGTTCACAACACCGGTGGCGGTTTCATTGACAACATCCCAAGAATCCTTCCTGATCAATGCGGTGCTGAAATCGACTGCAACAGCTGGCAAGCACCACCGATCTTTACTTACCTCATGGAAAAAGGTGCAATTCCCCGTGAAGAAATGTACCGAACCTTTAACATGGGAATCGGTCTGATGGTCATCGTCGAAAAAGAAAAAGCGAAGGAGATTCTCGATCTTTTCAATCAACTCGGTGAAACGGCAACTGTTATAGGTACAATAACCGAAAACCCTGCTAAAGAATCAGTAGAGCTTAAGTTCTAGAATACTTATCAAGAAGAGGAACTCTTTTTAGACGTTCCTCTTCTTCATGCAGGTTCTAACTTCTTATTCAAACCCTGCCGCAATCAGACTGATCGCCAAGCATTTTCTCAATTGCATGATCCAGTGTGGACAAGACAGCCCTTAAATTTTCTTCACTCGCTTTTTTTGATCCTGGCAAGTTGATTATAAGGCTTTCTTTTCTGATCCCGGCCCTTCCCCTTGAAAGACAGGCACGTGGGGTAATTTTCAAACTCTCAAACCGCATAAGCTCGGCAATACCCGGGACTTCTCTTTCAATTACATCAGACATTGCCTCAGGTGTAACATCCGTCGGGGCCAATCCCGTGCCTCCAGTTGTCAGAACAAGAGGCACTTTCATGTTGTCACAGATATCATTAAGCGTTCTGACAATAATCTCCTTATTATCAGGTATAACTTTATAAAACGCTTTCTCATAGCCTTCGTCTTCCAGTAGTGAGATAAGATTCAAACCACTGGTATCCTCTCTTTCTCCTCGGGACCCTTTGTCACTCATGGTGACCACGGCAAATCTGATTTTCATGATCTATTCCTGTTCCGCAGCAGCAACAATCTTCTCTGCAATCATTACAGGAACCTCTTCATAGTGGCTGGGCTCAACGGTAAACACACCACGCCCACCTGTCATTGACGTGAGATCAGTTGCATACTCGAGAATCTCAGACATTGGTACCTGGGCATTAATAATTTCAACCTTTTCATCCGAATCCATTCCCATTACCTTGCCGCGTCTGGAATTGAGGTCTCCCATTACATCGCCCACATGGTCTTTCCCTACTTTGATCACCATATCCATGATCGGTTCGAGTAAAACAAGCCCGGCCTCCTGGGCACCCTTTTTGAAAGCAAGTGATCCGGCGATCTTGAACGCCATCTCCGATGAATCAACGTTATGAAAAGATCCGTCATAAAGAGAAATCTTCACATCAATCACAGGATAACCGGCAAGGACACCCTTCTCCATTGCTTCCTGAATACCTTTGTCAACAGCTGGACGGTATTGTTGTGGAATAACGCCGCCGACAATTTTATCCTCGAATTCGTACCCTTTTCCCGGGTTAGCAGCAATCTCAATCCAGCAATCTCCATACTGGCCACGGCCGCCACTCTGTTTTTTGTGTTTGCCCTGAACTTTTGCGCTGCCTCTAATCGTTTCCATGTATGGAATTTTCGGTTTTGAAAGTTCCATTGCCACACCGAATTTACGATTAATTTTTGACCCGACTACTTCAAGATGCACTTTTCCAACTCCGGAAATAAGCACTTCTTTTGTTTGAGCCTGGCGCACCAGTCTGAGCGTGAGATCTTCTTCGAGCATTCGTGTAATTGAACCGAACAGTTTTTCTTCTTCCCCTTTCTTTGCACTTACGGCATAAGAAATTACTGGTTCCATCGCTTTGGGCGGCTCAAAAATTATCGGTGCACTCTGGTCGCACAAGGTATCACCTGTTACCGTTTCTTTCAGTTTAGCAACAGCGACAATCATTCCAGGAGTTGCCTCGTCAACCGGCTTCTGTTCTTTTCCTTCCAGGACGTAGAGCTGACCGTATCGTTCCGCGCAATCCTTGGTCGCATTATAGAAGCTGTCCCCTTTCAGAGTTCCGCTATAAACCCTGAATATGGTAAGCCGTCCGGCATACGGATCAGCCATGGTTTTGAAAACAAGAGCCGAGAAAGGCTCAGCTGGATCAGGCTTTCTCTCAATAACATTTTCACCTGATTTATCAGTACCGGTAACAGCCGGCCTGTCGGCAGGAGACGGCAACAGATCGTTAATTAATTCAAGAACGGCTGCAGAACCAAGATTAGACGTCGCCGCACAAACACATACTGGGGCAATTTCACTGTTTAATACACCTGCTTTGAGTCCTGCCAGACATTCTTCAGCAGTCAGCTCACCCTCTTCGAGAAATTTTTCTATCAGATCATCATCGGTTTCAGCGACATTTTCCATCAGACTTTCACGATAGGTTGCGACTTCACCTTTCATTTCTGCCGGGATTTCAGTTTCGACATGCAAGCCTTTATCTCCATCAAAAAGATAGGCTTTCCCATGAATGATATCAATAAAACCTTTGAAATTATCTTCAGCACCGATGGGCAAATGGACCACAACCGGTTTTACCGGCAGTTCTTCTTTTATTTCATTCAGGGTTTTTTCAAAGTTCGCCCGCTCTCTATCCATTTTGTTGATAACAACAAGACATGGCAGCCTCTTGTCCGCGATCATATCAGCAAACTTTATTGTCTGCCCTTTTACACCAAGCACTGCGCCGATAGTAAAAACAGCACTGTCACACACTTGCGTAGCAAACAGGGTTTCATTGATAAAGTTATCGTCTCCCGGGGTGTCGATTAAAAAGACTTCATGCTTTTTCCAGGAGTAATGATGAAAAGAGGAATTAATTGTAATGTTGCGTTTTTCTTCTTCCTCATCGTAATCAAGTACTGAAGAACCGTCATCTACCTTCCCTAAACGATTAGTCTTGCCCGCAGTGTAGAGCATGGCTTCAGCCAGCGATGTCTTTCCACAGTTTCCATGTCCAATTATTGCGATGTTTCTGACCATACTCGTATCCTGCATCTGTTTCTCCTAAATAATCGGTTAATCAAAATGCCAGCAGTATATGAACTTCAACAACAACCTGTCAGTAAAACAGTGATAAACGCTTTTAAACACTAATCATATATTCATTTTATAAATTGATTGTCAAGAGCCTTTAACAGTAATGTAATGTTATTAAAAAAATTGCCCTTTACAAAAAAAACCTTGTGAAAATCAATAACAAAAACTGGTCAAAATCGTTTCAACCTTGTAGTATTTCTAGTTCTTCAAAATCTATCAAAAAACCTTCTCAAACATATAATCCGCCACGTGAAAAAACCTGCCAAAGACAGTTCTAAAATTGCCAAATCTGCCGGTGTAGTCGGCATTGCCGTCATGTTCAGCAGAGTACTCGGTTTAATCCGTGAACAGATTTTCGCTGGCTTGTTCGGGGCAGGATTTGCTTACGATGCATTCGTTGTCGCATTCAGAATACCCAACCTGCTTCGTGATCTTTTCGGCGAAGGGGCCCTCTCTGCTGCTTTCGTGACCGTCTTCAGTCAATACGACGAACGCTATGATGCAGAGCAAACATACAGACTGGCCTCAAATGTTCTTAGTTTTTTCGCAGTGTTTATCAGTATTCTGGTTCTTATAGCGTCCCTGTTTGCAGAAAACATCGTCACCCTCCTTGCTCCCGGTTTTAATTCGATCCCAGGAAAAGTTGAATTAACAGCAACACTTACCAGGATTATGCTGCCATTTTTGCTGCTCATTTCACTCTCTGCTGTAGTCATGGGTATGTTGAACACAAGAGGTCGTTTTTTCATTCCATCCCTTGCCTCTAGCTTTTTCAATCTTGGTTCAATAGTAGGCGGTTTATCCCTTGTTTATATCCTGCCGCATTATGGCATCGAACCCATAATAGGAATGGCGATCGGCACATTGACCGGCGGCCTTTTACAACTGCTGATTCAGTTGCCCACGTTACGACGAACCGGCTTCAGGTACAGGCCACAGTTAAACCTGAAAGATCCCGGACTTATCAGAGTGTTAAAACTCATGATCCCGGCAACCATAGGTCTTTCTGCTGTCCAGCTGAATATTTTTATCAACACCAATTTTGCCGCCTCATGCGGAGAGGGCTCGGTGAGCTGGCTGAACTATGCCTTCAGGCTAGTACAACTGCCGATAGGCATGTTCGGCGTTGCTCTATCTATCGCCGTACTGCCGGTTTTTGGCAGATTAACAGCAAACCGTGACATTTCAGGCCTTAAAGAAACACTTGCATCTTCTTTGAGCATGGTCTTTTGCCTGACTATTCCTGCTGCGGCCGGTCTCATAATGCTGGCAGACCCTATCATAGGTATTATTTTTGAGCGAGGAGCCTTTACCTCAGCCGATACATCTGCCACGGCCCATGCTCTCAGTTTTTACGCGATCGGTCTTTTTGCCTATTCAGCAAATAAGCTTTTAGTCCCTGCCTTCTATGCTCTTGATGATACAAAATACCCTGTCATGGGGTCTTTTCTTTCCGTGGCAATCAATATCGCATTCATCCACTTTACCATCAGCAGTCTGCAACATCTCAGTATTGCACTTTCGACTTCTGTTACCATGCTCTTCAACTTTCTCTTTCTCAGCACGGTACTTTATATAAAACTAAAGGGTTTTTCCGTATCGTATCTTGTAGGCGCTCTTGGAAAAATATTCCTCAGCACTGCTGCCATGATACTGATAATTTACCTTGCAAAAACAATCATGAGCAATTGGTTCAGCAATACTCTGCTTTATCAGATTACAGCGCTGGTCATAACCATATCATGCGCAGTCGCTATCTATGGCAGCAGTCTATATCTTTTAAAACTTCAGGAACTGGTCGAACTGACTTCTAAATTTAAAAGTCGCTTCAGTCGCAGTTGATAAGCTTACTATTCTTTTTTCATTGCAAGTATTTCTGCACGCAATGCTGCAATATCGTCTTTAGTGGCAATATCGAGTTTGGAAATGGCTTTTCCAACCACTTCGTCCACCTGCTTTTTGATATCTTCTTTTGACTCTTCTGATCTTGCCATCAACTCATCAACCAGCTTTTTACCTTCCTGCTCAGTCAGCTTTCCTTTCTCGATAAAATCTTTCGCAACTTCTTCAATTTTTTCTTTTGTCAGAGAGGCGACTCCAAGTCCTGTCAACATTGCTTTTTTTATCAATTCTATCATTTGGTTTCCTCCAGATAAGGATTTATCTCAAAAAACTGATCCGCCTTGTTTTTAGCTTCCTGCATTGACTGACTTCTCTGAACTGCAGTGGCCAATGAATGACCGAACGTGAAAGACTCGGCATACAGGGTTGTAAACTGTTTTAACCGACCTAGCTGCCTGTTGCCCTCGAAACGCAATTGAAGCAATTCAAAAAACCGGTTGAATATTTCTTTCCTATCCCAAACCCTTTTTTCAACTTCCCCCTTTTTCAAGGCCGCCGCGATATCACAAAACAACCACGGGCGTACAACTGCACCTCGTCCGAGCATTAATCCGTCTGCTCCTGAAACTTTAAAACAATTCAGCGCATCTTCAACAGAAAATATGCCGCCATTAGCAAATACCGGAATATTTACAGCTTCTTTAGCATACGCCACCCACTGCCAGTGTGGCTTCCTGCAGAACTTATCTGTGTTGAAGCGCGCATGAACAGTTATCAGGTTTACCCCTGCATCCTCAAGCATACGGCAATAGTCGACAAATTTATTTTTATCAGAACTCTCTCCCAATCTTATTTTCACCGACAACGGCAACCTGGTTTTCTTCCGCAATGCCAAAAGTATTGCAATTAATTTAGGATGATCGGAGCTTAAATAAACACCGGCCCCCTCCCTTCGCAATTGTGGTGCAGGACAACCCAAATTTAGATCAATACCTTCACCGCCAAGCTGTTCAATCTTTTCAATTGCAGCATCTATCACCGAAATCTGAGCTAAATAGAGCTGGTAAAACAAAGGTCTTTCCTGATCACATTTAATGAGCAACGGGGAAACCTTCGGGTTATCACCAGGTAATCTTGATGCTGAAAGCATTTCTGTAAAGAGAAGACCGGCACCGCCAATTTCTGTTACAAGAGTCCGAAGAGCCGAGTGTGAAAGACCAACCATTGGAGCAAGGGCTAAAGGAGAACCTATTACTTGCTCTCCGAGCACAACATTATTCATAAAACAATCATTTACTATTGCGTGATCTCCATAATCTCATTTTGTTCTAATGGATCCTGAAATTTCACATGTATAGAGAATTTTTTCTCACTATTTTTAAGATCTTTAGCAGCAACTATCGTTCCCACCCGGATAAAATGTTCTTCATCCTTATGGCTTGGAATGCTGCACTCAACCATCTTTCCCAACAGAAGCATAGGATTAATTTTCTCTGATACAGAAATGATATAACTCAGCCCTGCGCGTGAGATATCATCCAGAACTCCTTTTACAAATCTCTTGTTTCCTGATTTTCCGTATGTATCAAGCATCCGACACTGAATCGTTCTACTGAGCCGGAAACGTGGATAGTCCCGCCGGTCTTTACCTGCTATTTTTATGAGTTCTGCCAAAATATCAAATTTACTGCAAAACTGATGAAATTTCTGATCAAAATATGGAAATTTTTCAAGAAAATGATCATAGCTTTTTCTCGAAAGAACGTGCAGACTGCAGAATGTATTTGCTTTTATTGTATAGGTCCACACGGCACATGAAAAGAACGTTGCCACCCCAATCGCTTCTCCAGCTTTCATTTTCTTAAGGAAAAGCGACCGTCCATGGTTATCACACTCAACATTAACCTGCCCTTCATTGATAAAATAAAGACAAGGATCTATTTCCCCTGTCATGACAATCGGCTCGCCGGCATCATAGTGCTCATTGACCAGGCATTCTAGCAATGCATTACATTCATCACTTGAAAAATATTGTTGAAATTCCTCCAAAAGTGAGAAACTGTTTGCTGAAAACGGTAAAAGTTTTTCACTTTCAATAAATTCCTCTGCTGCAATCACATCCTCCAAGGCCATCGGATTTAGCGACAATAACTTATTCTGCAAATACTGAGCTGTTACAAAATCCTTTTTCTTTGCAAACAATTTTATCTGTTCTAAAACAAAGCTGGTTGCCTGCTCTGTCTTGCCTGTCTGGATAAGCAGAAGAGCTTCCTCTTCAATTGCTCTCGCCTGGTTAGATTTTTTCTCTTTCGTGTTGCCTGTTGACTCAAATTTTACATCGTCCTGTAAACCGTTTCCTGCCTTTATCTCATGACGAATAATCGGCACCAAATAGTGAAGCGTATTTTCAACTGCATAGATCAATTGATGATGTTGCGCCTTGTCCGATTTAAGCTCTTCTAACAGCAAAGACAGCTCTTCAACTGTTTTTCTGCTGGGAAACGACTTCAGAGCAAGACTTGTGACACTGAGAAGCTGACCATAAACATTATTGGCGATCAGCGACCTCTTCACTATGATCTCCTGTAAGCATTTTTCTATCTCGTCCCCGTCAAATGTTCCAAGCTGCATAACAATTTGGGGTTTGAGCTCATCTGCAACCAGATTTATTGCTTCCAAAACCCTTGCCTTAGCACGCCTTCTGTCAAAAACAGCAATGCAGTGTATTACATACTGCTGGACAAGGATATCCTTGCAAGACAGATATGGCCGAACATACTGATATGCTTCGTCGTCTCCTGTCTTTTCGTAGATCCTTATAATTTGCCGGACCACAGCACTTGAATTTGTTTTACTGAGACAATCATTAAATATGCTATACGCATCTCTATCATATCCTGCCAATAGCGTGACAAGAGAATCCTGTTCCTGGCTATTTTCTGTGCGAATAAGTTTGTTTACCAAAAAGATCACAGCTCTTTTACCCAAAAACAACAATGTTTTTGCAGCATTCTTCCTATCAATTTCGTCGTTCGCAAGACACTTCTCAGTTATGTTGCTCAATATCTCTTTGGTCGCGATATTCTCCTGCAATTTCCTGACCATCTCTGTAAATTGAGGAGTTTTTTCAAGAATACCCTGCAGAATCTGGGCTAGAATCTCTAAAAAAGGGATAGTTTTCTGCCATTGGTCACCGGCAAGCAATAGCAGTAATATCCTCCTCATTTGGCTAAAAGCAGATCCTAAGCTGCTGCTGGTTTGACTTTCAACACGCAGGAATTGAATCGAGAGTGAGAGAATTTGCAAAAAATAGAATTCTGATCCGGCATCAGGCAATTTTTTCGTTGTTGCACTGATGATTTTCAGTACATTCTCACGAGCAATGGCTGAGAAACGGAGTCCTTTTTTTAGCTGGAGAATATATTTTTCGAACTCTAACCTATTGTCCGAAAAATAAAAATTTACCAATACTTGCGGCAACTCTTCATTAAAGACCTTCTTCTCAAGCGGTTCCATATTCCCTTCGATAAATGAATTGCAATCTGCAACAAATATTGAGGAAGAATTGGTATTTTTCTGTAATTCAGCCTGATGAATAATTTCTTTTGCTTTGTCTAATATCCGTATTGAATCAATCTGATTTTTATTCATAAAGTGGTGTCATCATCGTTAATATTGCAGTTTGTCCTTTTTTCGCTCCCCAGCTTACACTGACAACACCAACACTTTATCAGGCACCATCATAAATTTCAAAAAAAAAGCCGACTCTAAAAAATTAGAGTCGGCTTTTTCTATTGTTAAAATCTACAGGTTAATTTATCGGCTGACCAAATGGATCCAATGATTTCGCTGCTGTAAGATTTTGAGTGACCATCAATTCAACTTTTGTTGAGAAAAATTCGTCCTTCATGATCATCATGCATGTCTTCCCAGGTTTGCTGAAGGCCAAAACTATTGTTTTATCATGAATATTTTCACCATCGAAACGCCATTTATTATTTCTCATTGAAGCAACAACAAAATCCTTCAGAGAAGTCATATCAACCTTCCCCTTATAATTAAATACCCCTCCGGAAAAATTTTCATTACGGATGGACATTTCGGTAGTGTCATATTTCATCTCAATCGGCATTTGAATATCATTGAAAGTCCCGACCTGATTTGAAGCGGGTGGAAGCGGGATTGCGATATCAGTTGATGCAACTGGTTTTGAACTACAGCCGGCTAGCACAGTAAAAAAAAGTACTACTCCGATTAAACCGAAAAATTTAATTCCTGTCTGTTTCTTTTGCATGCAGCATCCTCCCTTTTGGACTATAAGAATAGGTATAAAATGACATTTTTTAATTCTTATTATCAACAATCTTTTCGAGTAAAATAATTAGTTAAAATTCTAAGAAATGTCTAGCAATAAAGGCATTTGAATAAATTTTATTCTTTTTCATAATTACTCTTACCAAATCTCAGCAAATGGCCAACAAAGAAAACGACAGTTCAAATACGAAAATTGTGTTTATTGAATCCCTTCCGATAAAGCTCGGCCAGCTCTTGAAAATCGCTGACTGTGTTCAAGACGGGATAGAGGCAAAAATTCGCATTCAGGGGGGAGAAGTGCTGGTCAATAATGAAATTGAAACGCGACGCGGCCGCCAGTTAAAAGAAGGCGATATAGTCACCTATGCCAACATGCACTATCTAATCACTCAGAACGGGAACTAGAGGGTCTACTGAATAAAGAGCGATTTCTTTCTCAAGACTGCGGAGTGTCCTTCTTGGCAGTTTAGTGCAACTATACATATCTGCCACATCATCAAATACATTTTTTGTTATAAGTATCTGCCCCGACATAGCATCGTTTGCCAGACGTTGCGCAATATTTACATCTGTACCTATTACAGTGTAATCAAAACGCCTCGACGATCCGACGTTGCCTAGAAACATCTCGCCATGACTGATACCGATACCAAGGCCGATGTCTTCAAAACAGCTGTGATGAGATGCCCAAATCTTCCGCATTTCTTCAAATCGCTTGACTATCTCAATTGCGGTTGTCACGGCAACTTTATTTGGGTATTCAACAGATACCGGAGACCCGAAATAGACAAGAGCGGCATCCCCCATAAATTTATCCAGTGTTCCTCTGTTCAGATAGACCGCGTCTGCAAACAGATCAAAAAAACGGTTAAGAAAATTCCTTAACTCAACAGGGTCGATTTTCTGAACCAGAACAGTAAAATTACGAATATCTGCAAACATCACAGTCAACTCTTCTATTGCACCAATCTGCATCAGATTCTGCTGCCTGGACAAAAGTATTTCAGCAATTTCAGGGCTGACATATTGTTGAAAGAGCGTTTTTAATCTTACACTCTGTTCCCTTTCCTGTCTTATTTTGACACTGCCGTATGCTGCAGCGGCCTGTCGGCATATTATTGTGAGGAGGTCAATTTCAGATTGACTATACAAGACTCCTTCCTCGCGTTGACTAAGATTAACAACTCCTATGGTCTGGTCCTGATAAATAAGAGGAAATGAAATTGCAGCCTGAATGTCCGAACGTACGAGGAATTCAGCAAGTGGACTTTCGTGCTGGGTATTTTTGTTTAATATTACAGGTTCACCGTGGTCATAAACCCATCCGGCTATTCTTTCGCCAGGTTTGATCTGTATATTTTTATAAACATTTTTGGTGCCGCCTTTTGAAGCTACGACTTTCAGAGATGCAGTTGTTTCATCATACATCATCACCGAAATGGCAGGCTCATTTATAACGGTTGCAATGATATCGATGAGTCCGTCAAAAACCTCCTGTTCACTGTTTAGCGAAAGAAACTTCTCTCCCAATTTGTAGATAGGCAACAAGGTCTGACTTTTTACAGCTTCTATTTTTTTCTTCTGATTTTCAAGTATCTTATTTAACTTATCAACAGCATCACACGGTTTTTCCGAACTTTTCAAACATTGACTATAGCCAAGATCAAAAAGTTCCGGTAGGTTTACTGCCTTTTCACTGCACTGAACAAAAACAACATCAACACTTTGATTTTTCGCCTTAAACAGGCCAATTATTTTCGGTTGAATTGCGCGATCTATTTTTTCATCTAAAATGACAATCTTAGCCGTATGTTTTTGACAAAATTCAACGGTCTCGTTTAAATTTTCACAAACAACCAAATCTAGACTGTACTGATCCTGCAATTGCCTCATCAATGCAACCGCATTATGATCGACTACATGCGCAACTATCTCTCCCCGTTTCTTGCTCACTTGTCACCCAATGGTATAATCTGAATAATCTGTTTAAATATTTTATCATTCTGATAAATTATGATCAAGGAAGCGTACAAATATTACTTGTCATTAATAATTTTTTTGGATTTTCACCATGATTAGACATCTCAAAATACTCCCGAAAGCTATTCCCTTTTTATTTGTTATATTTTTCAGTATGTCCTCGTCGATATCTGCTCAAGAAAACTTTACTATTTTTCATTCTTCTAATCTTAATGGTGAAATTGAATCATGTGGTTCTTGAGGGGGTAATAAACTGGGCGGACTGCCCAGGAAGGCTACTCTTCTTAACTCACTTAAATCAGGCACCCCGTTAAACCTGTTTGTTGATGCCGGTAATAGCCTTTTTAAGAATAACAGCAGCGTGACTTCTCAATCCTTAAAAAATGCTTCTGTAATACTTGAGTTATACGACATAATTGGGGTAAATGTCTTTTCTCCCGGACCCAACGATTTGGTCGGCGGGCTTGATTTGTTAAGAAACTTTTCACCAACCAATATGGCCATTGTCTCCTCTAACCTTTATTCAACAGTATCGGAAAAACCAGTCTTCAATACATTTAAGCAAGTTCAATTAGGCTCTTCAAAAATCGAAATCCTCGGTTTAACCGGTATTAGCCAACAAAATTCTAATGAGTATTATCTTAAAGACACCAATTCTGTCCTTAAGAATATTCTCGGTAAGCACAAGGATTCTACAGATTTTTTTATTCTTCTTTCTTCTTTGCCTTTATCAGAAAACAAAGCTATAGCCGATTCTTTCCCTGATATTTCGATTATAGTCAGCGCTGATAATCGTCTCACCTCTATTTCACCTCTAAAACAAGGAAACACTCTTATCGTTCAAACTGTGAATCGTGGAAAATATCTCGGCGCAATAGATGTAGATCCTGGGCTTAATCCTGCCTGGGGAAAAGATTACAAACCGATACTTCAATCTAAATCAAGGGCCTTGAGCGCGCTTGAATATCAACTAAGATTGAAACAGCACTCCAAAACAGACAAAGACATCTCTACTCTGCAAGACCGCATTGAAACCGCAAAAACAGAGTTAACAGAATTGGAGCAATCAAAAGAAGAGAATGATAAAGCATATTCTCATTATGAGACAAAAAACTATAAACTGGGGAATGCTATAGTGAGTGATGAAAAAATTGAGATACTGATCGAATCGTTACTTAATCAGTAAAAAAAAAAGGGACTGTCAAATCGACAGTCCCTTAAAACTACTTTCAACAGAAATTAGCAACCGAATGCTTTCTGAAGATTTGGAATGGTTTGCTTTTTACGGCTCATCATTCCTGGTACGTACATAGAAGTTCCTTCGAGTTTAGAACCGAAAGCACCTTCAATAAGAGCGGTATCATCAGAAAGAACAACAAGGTCGGTACCTTCTTTAACAACATCGGTAAGCATAAGAAGAACTGAGTGACGTCCCTCGGCTTTAACTGCCTGCATTGCAGCAAGAAGATCTTCACGAATATCAGCAACCTGATCAAGAGTAGCAAGCTCAAGCTGACCAACACCAACTTTGTTGCCTTTCATATCGAAGTCTTTGTAGTCTCTGAAAAGAAGGTCTTTTGCAGGAACGCCATCAACGGAAGATTTGGCTTTCAGCATAGACATGAAAAGTTCTTCTGTATCTTCAATACCAGCAACAACCTTAAGCTCTGCAACAGCAGCTTTGTCAGCATCGGTACAGGTAGGAGATTTGAAGTTTACGGTATCAGAAAGAATAGCAGCAAGCATACCACTTGCAACTGCCTTAGGAATTGCAACACCGGCTTCTTTGAACATTTTGTTTAATACGGTTCCGGTACAGCCTACAGGCTCTGCTCTGAAAAGAATCGGGCTATTGGTGGTAACATCACCGATTTTGTGATGATCAACAATAGCAACAACTTCTGCAGAAGCAAGATTTGCAGGTCCCTGTGCAAGGTCGCTGAAATCAACAAGAGCAATTTGCTTTCCTGCTGCATCGGTAATGGTCTCTGGAGCGGCAAGACCGAAACGCTCAAGAAGCATTGCAGATTCTGGGTTGAGGTCTGCAGCGGTGGTCTGCATACAAGCTTTTGCTTCAGTACCGGTAGCATTAAGGTAAGCAGCAAAGGCAATAGCAGATGTTACTGAATCGGTATCAGGGCTTGAGTGGCCAACTACACATACTGTCATTTTTAAATCCTCCGTACAAAATTTTAATATAATATACTCATTCCCCAGCGGCCGCTGAGGATTTCTCGCACAAAATCAGATGACTAAAATAGTGTTTTCAGTTGTTTGAGTCAAGCATAAAACAACAAATCCGCATCTCACCTGTTTTTTCCTGTATTTCCATATAAATACAATTCTATACAATATTAATTATTTGCTTAATGACTTTATTCTTATCAACCATTATATTTAAAGCGTACCTTTCTTATAATATTCAGCAAAACAAGGTCATTATGAATACGCAGGAACAGCCATCAAGAAGAAAAAGAAAAGCCGGCAGAAAGGTTCTGATTTATCTCATTGTCCTTTTTCTGTTGGGTTGTTCAGCAGTTGGTTTATCATGGCTCTACAAGCAGGGAGAACTGCACCTCCCTGGTTTTTCAAATAATTCTGAAGACATTGGTTCTCCAAACAATATTTCCGAACCGTCAGACCAGATAAAAACAGGCACGCCATCCACCGCCGACAAAGCTCAATCCGTTCCGCAGTTCCAGGACAACGGCATCACAACACCAGCAACGACTTCTCTTCCGGATTTTTCTGAAGAGACTCTAACTGATGATAGCGGGCAATCTGATGACGTTTCTAAAGTTGAAAAGACTGAATTACCTGTCGAGCCACTCTCAGCTGACGAGCAATGTGCCCAATCAGCTGGGGTCGTAAGGGATTTTTTCAATCATCTTGACGATAAACAATACATTCACAATTTCCTTGGTCAAAATAAAAGCGAGCCATATTTCATCAGCCTGATTCAAAAGCTAGCAGACAACCCTCCTGTTGTGAGTCGTGAAACGGATGATCTTTTTACTATTCTGAAAAATACAGCCCACTTCTTTCGTATTCTAGGAAGTGATAACATCACCATTTTAAAATCTATTCTGCACGAGGAGAAGCCTCAGGTTGAAAATGTTCTCGCTCATTTTTACACTCTCAGCCTGCTGAATGGCTGTGCAGAACACGAATTCAATCTAAGCTTGCCTAAGAGTGCGCTATATGACTACGCTGGATTTTTTCTCAACACAATGGGTGGGAGGCTTTATCTCTTCAGGAGAGATTCTGTATCCCGACTTTCAGTGAGTTATTATTCTATTCTGCTCATAGAAAATGCAAATCGCGAAGGAAGAAACCTTCATGGCATTGACATCAAGCCTCCGATTAAACTTCTTATTCCTGAGATTGAGAATAGTGGTACCCAGCTGCTAATGCGCGATACTTATCTTGAAAAACTTTACGAACTTGAGAACAGGCTTTTCTAATCTTATGCCTTTGTATCTTCATCACTTTGTTTTTCTCTTTTTTGCGATTATAATATGGTGAAGAAGGATAAAGAAAAATGATACAGGCAACACCAGCATACGGAGCCAGTGTTTACTCGGCCATCTCATCACAGAGACGAAGTAGTGCGTCTGCCGAAAAAACTGTAGAAAGCTCATCGTTATTGCCTTCTCAACAGCCATCAACAGATGACCCTGTCACATTATCCCGTCAAGGTATCCGACAGGCAGCAAGTCTCTATCAATCCGACCAGCAGTCTTCTGAAATCGAAAACCAAAATGAGTCCGCACCCAAAGGCCAAGACGGACAATACCTCACTGAACAGGAACAGCAGAAACTGCAGAAACTTAAGCTTCGCGATTCAGAAGTAAAAGCGCACGAACAGGCCCATCTTTCAACAGCAGGCCAATATGCGGCAGGTGGTGCTTCATTTTCTTTTGAAACAGGACCGGACGGTGTAAAATACGCTGTAGGCGGAGAAGTTCCTATTGATATGGGAAAAGAGGATACACCTGAAGCAACAATTCTTAAAATGCAGACAGTTAAACGGGCTGCGCTTGCTCCTGCCAACCCTTCTTCTGCCGATCGAATGATTGCTGCTCAGGCAGATCAAAAAGCAGCCCAGGCAAGACAGAAAATCATGAGCGAACAAAACAGCAATGCTCAGGACCTGCTCACGTCAGAGTCCTCATCGTCTGCATCCGTTCAAGCATCCAATACCGGATCAGATACAAATCAGCCTGAACCTGTAGAAGCGTTACCCCGTCAAACCCTTGCAATCAACACCTATAAACAAATAGCATCCATGATCCAGTAATTCCAGCCTTTTTATGGAAAACATCTATGTCACACAAAACATTTAACGTAGATCTGTTTAATTTTATCACCAGCTCGCCAACATCGTACCACTGTGTCGACAGGCTATCGAAACTTTATAAAGAAGCCGGATTCACACATCTAAAAGAAAATACTGTCTGGAATTTAAAAGCTGGAACCGGATATTATGTGAAACGTGACAACGGGGCTATAATTGCATTTACAACCTCACCAGGATATCCTGAAGTCAATGACAGCTCATCGGTTTGCTTCTTAGGCGCTCACACCGACAGCCCCAGCCTGAAAATCAAGCCGGCTCCATTTTCCTATACAGCAGGTCTTGGAAAACTTGGTGTTGAAGTCTACGGTGGTCCAATACTCGCTACCTGGTTTGACAGAAATCTCGCTATTGCCGGTCGCATCAACTATATCGACACACAGAACCACTTTCACACGGTTCTTTATAATTCTTCAACCCCCATTGTCTATATTCCAAGCCTTGCTATCCACCTTGATAGATCAAAGAACAATGATAACCACATCAATGCTCAGACCCATCTTCCGCTGTTGTTGCTGCAAAAGAGTTCCGACAATGAGTTCAACTTTAACGAATGGCTTCTTGATGAGCTGAAAAAGAAAGATTTGTCTCCAGCCGAGGTTCTTTCTCACGATCTTTTTTGTTATGACCCTCTGCCGCCACAGTATATTGGAAAAGATGAAGAATTTTTCAATGCCCACCGCCTTGACAATCTGGCCAGTTGCTTTGCAGGGGCAAAAGCTTTAATTGACGCGGCCGAACAGCGGAGGGCATGCTTTTTTATATGCAATGATCATGAAGAAATCGGCTCAACTTCACTGAGCGGTGCAGATGGCAGCTTTGCCATGGATGTATTCAGCAGAGTCTATCCAATACCTGAAGACCGACAGCGCATTAAATACAATTCGCTTATGATCTCGATGGATAATGCGCATGCTACTCATCCTAATTATGCTGATCGATCTGATGACAACCATTTCATAGAACTCAACAAGGGCGTGGTTATTAAAACCAATAGCAAATTACGCTATGCAACAAACAGCGTTACAAGCGGATTTTTTAAGCTAACCTGCAAACAGGCAGACGTTCCGTTCCAGGAATTTGTCATGAGAAGCGATCTGCCATGCGGCAGTACTATCGGTCCGGTTACTTCTGCTCTATTTGGAATAAAAACCGTGGATGTTGGCATCCCGTCTCTTGCCATGCACTCTATACGAGAACTGACAGGAAGCCTCGATGTTTTCCATCTCTACAAGGCGATTTTGCATTTTGTATCAAGAACCTGAAAACCATAAAACAGCAAATAGGGGCACGACTGTTTTATTATGCTGCCTGATGATGTTTTTTTTCAGCAGCACCTCGCATGCTGAGCTGGTCAGCTACATTAATAAATATCATCAAACCACCGTATCCCAAGATCAACTGCACAAAATAAGCAAATATAGCCATCTGATCGATTACTTCGCAGGTTTTTCCTACGTCGTGCCGCGACATAAGGTCAGTGCTGACTTTATTCGTGCACTGATTCTTGCAGAGTCAAACGCCGATCCCAAAGCGGTCAGCAACAAAAACGCCCTGGGACTCGGTCAGATTCTACTGCCAACTGCTCAACAGGCAGCAAAAAAATTGTATGAATCAAGAACCCATTTTCGTTATGTTGATAAAAGCAGATTAGCTAATCTTCAGCGGGCAGACCTGTTTGATCCGGCAATCAACATCCTGATAACCTGCTACCTGATCGCCAGATACAACTATAAATTTGAGGGGAAAATTGAGCTTGTCCTTTCTGCATGGAATGCAGGTGAGTACACTCCTTCACTTTCTGTAATGCAGCATGCCCCCTATCAGGAGACAGAAAATCTCATCGGCAAGGTGAACGGATACTATCTCTATTTTTTAAAGCACGGCTACTATTAAGTTTTCTCAGTTCTTATGCAATAAGATCAATTTGTTGAACGGTGCCTGCCGAGCCATCTTCGCTCAGAAAGACAGCGCCGCTTCGTACCTCGCCAAGCAGCTGGTTCTGTGAATCCTTGATAGAAAATGTACTGGCGATATTTCCGAGATAAATGGCACCAACTCCTTTTTCACCCAGGCTCAGCAAAGTTGTTTCATCTCCCGCTCTCTGCCATATACGTAACTTTTGATATATATCGTCATTCTCATCAATCCAGTTGTTACCATCATCATCAAACCGTGAAAGCTCTTCAAAACCGTTTCCTGATTGAGGACCGAATAATTCTGAACCGTTATTAATTATTCCATCTCCATTCTTGTCGTAAGCAAGAAAACCGCTTCCGCTTTCGACAAAAGAGATCTGATCAAGCTTGCCATCTGAATCGATATCGAATTCAAAATTTCTTTCTGTTAATTGAGCGGCATTGCCGTTAAAATTAAGAATAAGCGGATCTTTCAGAGCATCCCCTGCTCGTATCTGAACAGCCTGTTCAGCATAAAACTCTCTGCTCATATTCAAGCCTACCGAAATCTCAATCTCGCGACCATCTGCAGTTTTCACAACGCCATCAGCCTGAAACGATGTTGACTCATATTCATAATGTGACTGCCGAAAATCATAAATCAAGCCGTATCCTTCACTTTCATTGTCAACTACTTCACTTTCAGCATTTACTGAAACATCCTGTGATAACTGACCGGCAACACTGCTTGACCCCGAAAAGTCTGCAGGATCAATAAGCTGTATTTTTTTTCCGGTAATTCTCTCAATCATTTCTTTTAAGATCATGATATTGAGATCATGCATAACTTCGCTTTCATGCTCTACCGGCTTATTGACTTCACGGACAGCTCTGGATTGAGTGGCGCTTCCTGATAACTTTACATGCTCTGAGACTTGCGAAAAAGATGCTTGAACACTGTTCAATTCCTGCCCAGCCCTTTCTCCTGATATGACAGTGGGTTGCTGTTGATTTTTCCAGTAAGTAAGACTCTCCTTCTTACGGTCTTCCTGCTGAACAGCATGATTTGATTTTTGAGCGATAGTGTATTCAGATATCTTCATACATCCCTCCTTGGCTGTATTATTTTTTTCTCATCCGTGAGAACAAAATATCTCCTATCTGAATCGTCTATTCAGTACTATTTCTTTAACCTATTTTTGCACTTTTTTGAAAAGGCCTAACCTCTTTGGTTGTTTTCTTTTTTCTTCAATCCATGTATTATTGCTTGCTCAAATTCAAACAATTTCCCTAAGAGGTATATTTCATATGAGTACAGACGACAAAAAGATCATCTATTCGATGATGAAGGTCAGCAAATATTACGATGACCGCCCTGTTTTAAAAGACATTTCCCTCTCCTACTTTTACGGAGCTAAAATCGGCGTTCTTGGACTTAACGGATCCGGTAAAAGTACCCTTTTGCGCATTCTTGCCGGTGTAGACACAGAATTCAATGGCGAGACTGCTTTGGCCCCCGGTCACAAGGTCGGTTTTCTTGAACAGGAGCCACAACTCGATCCGGAGAAAACTGTAAAACAGATAGTGGAAGAAGGTGTTCAGGAAACCGTTGACCTTCTCAACGAATTCAATCAGATCAATGAAAAATTTGCTGAACCGATGAGCGATGACGAGATGCAGGCTCTCATCGATCGCCAGGGGGCTGTAACCGAGAAGCTCGATCACATGTCCGCCTGGGATCTCGACAGCAGACTTGAGATGGCAATGGATGCACTTCGCTGTCCACCATCAGACTCAAAGTGCGGTGTACTTTCCGGTGGTGAAAAAAGACGGGTTGCAATGTGCAGAATCCTCCTCCAGAAACCTGACATCCTCCTTCTTGACGAACCGACAAACCACCTTGACGCAGAATCTGTTGCATGGCTTGAACATCACCTGCAGTCCTACGAAGGAACTGTCATTGCAGTAACCCATGATCGTTATTTTCTTGATAACGTTGCCGGTTGGATTCTTGAGCTGGATCGCGGTGTGGGTATTCCATGGAAAGGAAATTATTCTTCATGGCTTGAGCAAAAAGAAAAACGTCTCGCCAACGAAGAGAAAAAGCAAACCGATCGAAGGAAAACCCTGCAAAGAGAGCTTGAGTGGATTCGCATGTCTCCAAAGGGTAGAAGAAGCAAGTCAAAAGCCCGTATCAGTTCTTACGAAAACTTGATGAAAGAAGAGACCCAACAACAGGCCCGTGAACTTGAAATGTTCATCCCGCCGGGGCCTCGTCTTGGCAAAGTGGTTATTGAAGCAGAGAATATTATGAAAAGCTTCGGTGATCGTGTTCTTGTTGAAAACATGAATTTCCAACTCCCTGCAGGCGGAATCGTTGGAGTAATCGGTCCGAATGGCGCCGGCAAGTCAACCTTATTTAAAATGATCACCGGACAGGAACAACCCGACAGCGGCTCTTTCCGTCTCGGTGAAACAGTTAAGCTGAGCTATGTTGACCAGTCCAGAGATCATCTCAACCCTGAAGACACCATCTGGGAGGCGATTTCTGAAAAGCAGGACACCATCTGGCTCGGCACCAAAGAGGTCAACAGCCGGGCTTATGTCGGCAAATTCAACTTCTCTGGAACCGATCAGCAAAAAAAGGTAGGTCTTTTGTCAGGTGGCCAGAGAAACAGAGTCCATCTCGCCAAGATGCTCAAAGACGGAGGCAACGTTCTTCTTCTTGACGAACCAACCAACGATCTCGACGTTAATACCCTGCGGGCACTGGAAGAAGCACTGGAAAACTACGGCGGATGTGCTGTTGTTATCAGCCATGACAGATGGTTTCTTGACCGTATCGCCACGCACATTCTGGCATTTGAGGGTGATTCAAAAACCGTCTGGTTCGAAGGAAACTACTCAGATTATGAAAAAGACAGAAAAGCAAGGTTAGGTGCTGAAGCAGACCAGCCGCACAGAATCAAATACCGCCAACTTACACGCTAGAAGCGTTTAAGAGATATGCCGTAGATATCAATTACGGCATATCTCTTTACAATCCTTTCAATTGTCCAAGCAGCTCTTCAAGATCTGCCAATCTCTTTTTCGCAACTTCAAGAGAGCCTTTACGGCTGTCTTCCTCAATGCTTCTGGCCAGCAAATTGATGCCGTTAATACCAAGACTGGCTGAAGCACCTTTGATCGAATGCGCAGCCGAGGCAACCTGATCTGTATCGTCCTTTGCAAGACCTTCTTTAATAAGCAGCAGATCATTACTGCTGGATTCTTTGAATATTTCTAGCAATTCATTTAAAAGATCAGCATCATCTGCCGCCTGCTCCAAGGCAAAATCTTTATTCCAATCAAGCTCAATCATCATTTTCCCCACTGCATATTAGGGTTACACGTGTGATATATCACTGAATTACTATCAAAATGGTATCATAAACAATTTTAAAAGATCAAATAATAATATCGTCAATTTCAGCCGGAGCATTCGACAACAGCAAGAGTGCTGCCGACAACTGCTCGAATCGCATCAGTTTGAATAACACCTTTTCTTATTACGTTGAGACTGTCATGTTCAAACGATACTATTGTTGAAGCGAGTTCACCCCAGATTTTTTCAGATTGTATCACAAAATTAATGCTGCTACCGAACTGCTTCACAACTTCTTCAGCAGTTCGTGCAGCTTTTTCTCCTGAAATATTGGCGCTCGTTGCAGGCAACGGTTTACCCCAGTGTCGGCAGAGCTCTCGTGTCATTGTGTTCGACGAAATCCGTACACCGATTGTGCCAGTATTCCCGGTAACAAATTTCGATATTTTTTCATCCACAGGAAAAAGCAAGGTAAGAGGACCAGGCCAGAAATTGCGCATAAGCAGAAAATACACTTCCGGGATAAAAGAGACAAGACCTCGAAGTTTCTCTTCAGAATCAATCAGAACAAGCAGAGGTTTATCATAAGATCGCTTTTTTACAGAAAAAAGTCGTTTCAAGGCAGGTTCGTTATCAATATCCACACCGAGACCATAATAAGTCTCGGTTGGATACGCGATAACGCCACCGGTCCGAAGAATCTCAACAGCTCGCTCTATTTCTTTCAGACCGGTTTGCATACAGGTAGTTAATAGCTTATTTTTTTTGCTTTTTCTTCTACTTCAACAACCATCTGCTTACGGAATTGAACAAGCTTCGCTGCAAGCTCTTCGTTTTCGTTGGCAAGCATTCTGGTAACAAAAACAGCAGCATTTTTCGCACCGGATTTTCCGATTCCCATAGTGGCAACAGGAACGCCTGGAGGCATCATAACAGTAGCAAGCAATGCATCCAGACCATTTAGTGATGAAGCATCTAAAGGCACACCAATAACCGGAACGTCCGTGTGAGATGCGATTACACCTGCCAGATGCGCAGCCATACCGGCGCCTGCTATAATTGCTTTCAACCCTCTTTCCTTGGCAGTAACGGCATACTCCATTGCTTTCTGGGGTGTTCTGTGTGCAGAGGCAACTGTCATTTCATAGCCGATTCCCATTTTTTTGAAAAAGTCGGCAGCAGCTGACATGACCGGCAAATCGGAATCACTTCCCATTAGAATTCCAACAACCGGAGCAAGAGGCACTGCTTTTCTTTTTAGAGCCTTTTGCGCTATATCTGTTCTGTAATAACACTGCGGCCATGATATTTTTTCAACTGCAGCATAGGCACGTTCAATTGCCTCTTCAAGAGTTTTACCAATAGCAGTCACACCCAGCACTCGCCCCCCGCTATTGACCAGACGATTATTCACTCTGGACGTACCGGCATGGAAAACCTCAACACCATCAATTTTTGCTGCTTCGGTAAGTCCTTTAATTTGTTTCCCGCCCTCATAACTTCCAGGATATCCCCCCGAGGCCATAACAACACAGACAGTAGGTCTTGAGTCAATAACCATATCTACCTGATCAAGTTTCTGTTCAATCACGCCATCAATTACGTCAACAAGATCGCTTTTCATCCGCATCAATAACGGTTGCGCTTCAGGATCTCCAAAACGACAGTTGAATTCGAGGACATTCACCTGACCATTTTCGATCATAAGTCCGGCGTAAAGCATCCCTTTATACGGTCTTCCCTCTTTCGCCATTCCTTCCACTGTCGGGATCATGATGTTTTCCATCACGTATTTTTCAATCTCAGGGGTCACAACCGGAGCAGGAGAGTATGCTCCCATTCCACCGGTATTCGGTCCTCTATCACCCTCAAAGATCGCTTTATGATCCTGAGAAGTCGGCAGAGGAAGAACTGTTTTCCCATCTGTAAATGCAATGAAAGAAGCCTCCTCCCCTTTAAGGCACGCCTCAACAACAATCCTGTCTCCGGCACTGCCAAACGCCTTGTCTTTCATTATCGAATCAACAGCCTGCTTCGCTTCTTCTATCGTTGATGCCACGACCACGCCTTTACCGGCTGCAAGCCCGTCAGCTTTTACAACAATAGGAGCACCTTCTTTCTCGATATATTTTTTCGCTTTCTTTGCATCTTTAAAAATACCGAATTTAGCAGTCGGTATTTTATATTTTTCGAGAAACTCCTTGGTAAACACCTTGCTGCCCTCGAGTATAGCCGCCTTTTTTGTAGGCCCGAAAATTTTGAAGCCTTTCTCTTCAAAACTATCAACGACGCCAACAACAAGAGATGCTTCAGGACCGACAACTGTAAGATCAATCTTCTCTTTTTCAGCAAATTCCAGCAAGCCCTTCACATCGGTAGGGGCGATATCAACACACTCGGCATGTTTTCTGATACCTGCATTTCCGGGTGCACAATATACCTGTTCAACCTTGCTGCTCTGCTGCAGTTTCCAGGTTAAAGCATGTTCGCGTCCGCCAGATCCAATAACAAGTATTTTCATATAATTACACTCCATCTTCGTTGGTCCCTGAAGTTTTTCAGCGACAAAATGAGTTAAACCAGATCACGATTTTTGTACCGAATTCATTTGTGCTATTATTGACAAATAAAATGGTAATGGGTAAATGATAATAAAAATGAATCGTCATTCATTAATTCATATCACATTTTCTAACACGAAAACTCAATGAAAGCAGCCAATAAACATGCATTAATACTATCAGCTGCCACAAAGGTTTTTGCCAAAAAGGGCTTCTTCAACGCCCGCATATCCGACATCGCTAAAGAGGCCAAAATTGCCGACGGCACCATCTACCTCTATTTCAATAACAAACACGATATCTTGATATCGATCTTTGATAAAGAGCTTGGGGCCATTCACAGTCAGACAAAGGATATGATCGCCAAAGAAAATGACGCCGAAATCATGCTCCGCATCTTTATCATCAACTATCTTCGAGCCATGAAAAAAAACAAGTCGTTTGCCGGAGTTATGCAGCTTGAACTCAGACAGACCGACAAGCAAATACGAGAATATCGCGACACTCAGTTTGCCGCCTATCTCAATATGCTCGCCAGCATCATCGTTCTGGGTCAGAAACAGAACATCTTTCGTTCTGATCTCAACCCTGACATTATCAAGCGTACAATTTACGGAGCACTTGAAGAAACATCCAGAGTATGGAATATCTCACTGGAATCAAATTACTCCCTGGAAGATACCATCCAACAGCTCTTCCAGCTTATCCTGGCAGGTTTAAGGGTCCAGCACCCTGTCATCTCAGAGGAACCGGCCTGATGCCTATCAGGCAAATGACGACTGTCTGATTTCAACCACCTCAAATTCCCGTCTGCCGCCTGGTGTATTGACAATTACTTCATCGCCCTCTTCTTTTCCAAGCATACAGCTTCCGATGGGTGAAAGAACTGATATCGATCCTTTCTTCACATCAGACTCTTCAGGACCAAGCAGCTGATAAGTGACCTCTTCTTCAGTCTCAAGATCCATCAGCTCGACAACTGTACCGAAGACAACCCGGCTGGTATCGACCTGGGTGCAATCAATCACTTCTGCACGGCCGAGTTTATCTTTGAGTTCGATAATACGTCCTTCTATATGTCCCTGTCTCTCTTTAGCGGCATGATATTCGGCGTTTTCCTTCAGATCACCATGTTCTCTTGCAACTTCTATCGCTTTAACAACCTCGATACGCTCAACCTTCTCGAGCCTGCTGAGCTCTTCTTTTAAGGCCTTATGTCCTCTCTTAGACATGGGTATACGATCAACCATCCTCTGTTCCTCCATAAATAAAAAAGCCTGCTAAGATTAATCTTTCCCTTAGCAGGACTTGAACTCTCTTTTATTACCAGCGATAAACAAGAGAAAGCAGACCACTTCGGCTTTCATAATCATCGCTGTCAAATAATGATATGGTTCCTTTTAATAAGATATTCTTGTTCATTTCAAGAAAAATATTCATTTCACCACGATGTGTCAGAGCCACACTATCTTCATAACCGAGAGAATATTCTATTGATATATGTCCGGGCGCGCCGCCAAAGCTGGTGTTGTCTTTGAGAAGAAAGTCCAGATAGGCGGTTAAATAATGTTCCCAGTACAATGATGGCGCCCAGTACTGCAAATCCTGTTCATCATGCAAATACGTATTTTCCGTATGTGAAATGATCGATTCAAAATCATATTGCAACCTGAAAAGATATTTCTCTCTAAAAATATTGTATGAGGTAAAGAGATGATATAGTTGCTGATCATTATCATCACTTATCTGTCGATACGTACCATCGCCGCCGATAATAACCCGTGGGATTGAATCAACCAGAAAACCAAGCTGATAATCCCTGCGTGATATCCCGTCAGCAACACTTTCAATAGTATCATCAACAATATCCTGACTCAGTTCAAAATAGGCCTTTAAATTGTCGTCAACCTGCCCCTCCGCCCTTACACTATAGAGCGGTGTGGTTGATGAAGATTCACGCTTTAGGCCGCCATACGCGACACTTAAGGTGTAATCTTCATTTAATCTTGCCGTATATTTTCCATACAACCGATGAGCCAAAAACCCATTATCTCCACCGTTATCGGCAAACTGCATGGCGGAATAATACACATCAAGGCTCTGTCTGGCCCCGGTTTGCAGCCATCCTGTAAGACCATACTCATGGACTGCAATATCTTTGTACCCGTCTCTCCCGGTGCTGCTGATGTTATTAAAAACCAGGCCGGTATTCGGTTTCAACAAATCTTTGTTTTTCTGAACTTTTGTGGAGATATCGCTGGTTGGCTGGTGTGTGGAAGACATACTGGCATAAACCTCTGCCTCCTGACTGTGTTTGCCAAGTCGATTATATATTGTTGCAAGATCAAGGAGTTTTGTTTCGCTTACGTCATCACTGTCTTTAACAAGTTTTTCATACTGAGTTTCAGCATAAAAATAGTCTCTCTCTCTCAGAGCCTTTCTTGCGATAAGTTCCTGCTGAACCATTTTCTCCCACTGCACCTCACTGTAAAAACCATTCAGCACATAGGTAACAGGCTCACTCATAATCGCAACAATTGTCTCCGGCTCAAGCAGCTTTTCAATATCATTAAAGCTATCTATTCCGCCATGACTGTATATAACAGACCAGCTGCCCGGAGTCACTTTCTCCTGAATATCTATCACCCCGCCTATCTGATTAATGACAGAAGGTTGCAGGAGTTTCTTATACTCTTCCAGACTCTCATCCCACCTGCCTACCGCCCATAACGAACGAGCCCTAAGTAAACCGATTTTAAATTTTGAGTAAGTGGAACGTTTTATCAACGAATCTGACATATCCTGCTTTATAAATTGATCATATTGACCGCTTTTAAAGGTTAATTCTATCTCTTTCTGCTGGATAAACAGATTTTCATCAATACTTACATTACAGCCAGAAAGCATTGAAAGTGCATCGGCATACATCCCGGAATTTTCGTAAATCTGGGACATCTGAAAAAGAATGTAATTATTTTTCTTTTGACCTTTTCTCCTGGCATAAGCCGAGATCAATTCACTATCCAGTCCAAGCATCCTGTATGCGGCAATATGCTCTTCGAAAGATAACGCAGCACCCTGTTTCGCAAATTCTGAAATACTTTGAAACTTTTTTTCCTCTCTCTTCACTAAAATCTGAGCGGTAATGAGTGATAGCCACTCCCCTGGAAAGTTTGCCTGCAGGGAAGAGATCAACTCAGCGCATCGTGATGATTCCTTATCAAGAAAAAACACCTTGAGAAGCTGCCTCTTTACTTCCAGATCACCTGAATATCGTGCCGCCAACCAGTTAAGTTCTGACACAGCCTCATCGTAATCATATGCTGCAATATGCTTTTTAGCATTGAGCAAATGAAGCTTTTTCTCCAAGTCTTTATTATCTGAAGCAATTGAACCGGCTTCAATTTTTTTCTGAAGCAAATCAAGCCAATTGGCAGCCTGTTCAAATTTTCGTTTTGTGTTAAGAAATTCTGCAATATTAAGATAACCGTCTTCCATATCAGGGTAGTCAAGAATTACTTCCCGTAACGCTTGTTCAGCCCCGAAAGTATCTCCCTGTCGAGCTATTGATAATGCCTGGAAATTCTTTACAGCAATAATGTCGTGTAATGATAATCCAGGAAGCAGCAGTAATTTGTGACAGTATAATGAACTGAGGGCAAACTCACCTGATTGGTCAAGATAGTCAAAGACGCGCAACTGAATATCAGTCGGCAGATGTTGTATTGATCCAGACGTGGCGATAACAGAATAATATTGATAGGCTTTGCGAAATTCACCTGCTTTGACTGAGAGTGTAAAAGCCAGCTCAATCAGCTTCTGATTACTATTTCGAACCGGATCCAGCTTTTCCAGCAGCTTGAGTGAAAAACGCGGATTATTGAGCCCGCTTATGGTTGTTATCAATAATTCCTGAAACCTTTCCTGCAAAAGAACTTCAGCATCCAGCTGTAGCAAAAATCCTGATGCTTCAATAAAACGATCATCTTTTATCAGAGTATCTGTCAGGCGATAAGTCAGTTCCAAATCGTCTTTATAAGAAGAATGAAGTATGAATAAGACATTAATCAGGTCTTTCTGATCATCTGATTTATCAAGCAAATCAGCGATCAAACTAAAAATTGTCTTCCTGTCTCCGGTCAACTCATTAAGGTCCTGCCACAACATCTGTGCACCGTCGTTTTGTACAATGACGACAAAATCTTCAGCTAACTTCTGCTTGATATCGGCTATCAGCTGATCAATTTTCGGATTTGATGCATCGATGAGCCTATATCTTTCAAAATAGTGCAAGGCCTTGTCTGGGCGGCCCATTTGTTTCCTGTATATTTCACCAATAATCTCAAGAAGATGAGGATCATTTATTGGTTGTATCTTATCCAAAACAAGCAACTGCTGAAGAGCATCTTCGTAGCGCTGCTCAGCAAGATAGGTTTCAACTACCTTCTTGCGGATAAGAGTATCGGCTGGAGCATACTCAAGATACTGCAGCCTGATCTGTAAAAGCTGTTCTTCATATTGTGGAGAATCAAGGAGTTTTGCAATTTCAATTAACTGCTCTTTTCCTAATCTGAACCGATTGAAGAGCTGAATATAATATTCTGTTGCCTGCTGCTTTTCTCCATCGGCCATAAGCTGTCTGGCCAGCTGCAATAACGCATCAGCATCTTCCGGTTTCCTGTTCACCAGTTGTTGAAGAAGAGGTATAAGAGCAGAATGTTTTTTGAGTTTGCCTAGACTTCTGATCAATCCCTGAAGGGCACTCAGCGATTTCTCACCATAGGGTTCCTTATCATACAATGCACCATAATAAGTGGAGGCCTTGCCAAACTGCTTAATATTTTCAAAGCACTGTGCAGCCGGCAGGTAATAAAACAAATTGTCCGGCTGCTGATATATCAGTGTCTCAAGAATTTTTGCAGCCTGACTGCAGTCTTTCGTAGCAATCAGTAACTTGGCAAACTCATATTGAAAGAGTTCAACATTTGGTTTGTAAGATATGAGTTCTGAATATTGTTCTTTAGCTGTATCATACTCACCCGCCTGAGTTGCTTCCCTGGCTTTATCCCAGAGGAGTTTCCATTCAGGGATACTTTGATCAGATGGAGGACGATTGATTATGGTAACTTCACGGACACCACTCTCTTCTGCCCCATAAGCCATAGGTAAGCAGATCAGCAGAGAAAAAGTGGTGCAAAGAATACAGGAACGATACTTCATAGACAGTTTGAAGCGGACAATGGGCCAGTAATCACCAAAACCGCCCTAAGAAGAAATTAGCTGCCACTGTTGACCACGATTTTTTCACCATCGAAAAAATCTACAATATCAGGCATTTCTGACTCAAGGTACTTTTTCATCTTTTTCAACAGATTTACTTCTATCTGGCGCACCCTCTCGCGTGAAATATCGAATTTATCTGCAATGTTCTGCAATGTAAGCGGCTCATCGGTCAACAATCTCTGTTCGAGAATCATCTGCTCCTTTTCGTTCAGATTACCTTTTAACTGAGCAAGAAGTTCACCGAGACGATGCTTCATCTCTTTACCGGCAATAGTTGATTCGATTCCCGGTCCATTACTTGGAATGAAGTTTTTCTGTTCATCTTCAGAATCTGAACGAACAGGACTCTCCAGAGAGACGTCCCAGCTGTCCATACGCTGACTCATCTCTATAACTTCTTTTTCCTTTACATTAAGACGTTCGGCAAGGAGTTTTGGTTCAGGCTTAAACCCTTGGGATTCGAGAAGTTTCTTTTCTTTGTTAAGGCTAAAGAAAAGTTTGCGCTGGGCCTGGGTTGTACCGATCTTGACCAGCCGCCAATTGTCCATTATAAACTTCAGTACGTAGGCACGAATCCAGTATGCGGCATAATAACTGAATTTAACGCCCCTATAGGGGTCAAACTTCTTTGTTGCCTGAACCAGACCGACATTACCTTCCTGAATCAGATCCATAAAGTTCTGCATCCAGTATTTTTGAAAATCCATCGCTACCTTGACAACAAGACGAAGATTTGCTGAAACAAGGCGGTATGCAGCTTCCGGATCTCCGGTTTCTTTGTATTTTACAGCAAGTTCATCTGTCTCTTCGCGGCTGAGAAGCTCATACTGACTGATCTCCTGCAAATAACGATGCAGGGCCGGATTGCTGAGGGCAGGGAGATTTTCTTCTTCAGCCACTGTAACCAGTGGCTGATCCATCACATCGAGATCTTCATCATCGACTTTTTTACTGCTCATATATATTACTCCGTTGACAGCTATTAGATTACCAGCAATATACTGCCATATGTGTTATATTCGAATTGTACTAAATGAGATGATTTTATCATAAAAAGATTATAAAAACACATTTTCTTATTGTCTATGGTACCATACCTATGAGAAAGGGGAAGAAAATTCTGTTTTATTCTTCTTCTAACTATGATAAAGAGACTGCTTCTGCGGCTTCATGCCGACCATTCTTTTCAAACAATAACTCTGTCTTTCTTCAATGAAAAATATCAGAAACTTCAGCATCATTGCTCATATAGATCACGGCAAGTCAACTCTTGCAGACCGGATGATTCAAGTTTGCAAAATGGTTACAGACCGTGAATTCAAAGACCAGATCCTCGACAACATGGATATCGAGCGGGAAAGAGGAATTACCATCAAAAGCCAGACTATCCGTCTGCCTTTCACCGCAAAAGATGGCAAGAACTACATCCTCAATCTCGTCGACACCCCCGGTCACGTTGACTTCAGCTATGAAGTTTCACGGGCGTTGACCTCCTGTGAAGGGGCCTTGCTTCTCATTGATGCAGCCCAGGGTGTAGAGGCTCAGACACTGGCCAATCTCTATCTTGCCATGGAAAATGATCTGGAGATCATCCCTGTTATCAACAAGATTGACCTCCCCTCTGCCGAACCTGAAAAAGTTGCCCTGCAGATAGAAGAAGACCTGGGTCTCGATGCAGAACTCATCAATTATGTTTCAGCTAAAGCCGGCACAGGTGTACCTGCGCTACTTGATGCGATCGTCGAGCACCTTCCGCCACCTAAAGGCGAAGAAAGCGAACCTCTTCAGGCCCTCATATTTGACGCCAACTATGATGCATTTCGCGGCACAATTATTTCCTGCCGTGT
>QKIH01000158.1 GCA_003249645.1 Desulfobulbaceae bacterium
GAGGTCACCCTGCACGCCCATACAGCATAGGAGAGAGTCACATGTTACGATCTGATCAGATCCTTTCCACAGTGGAAATGATCCAAAAAGAGAACCTCGATGTCCGAACAGTCACCATGGGGATTAACCTGCTTGACTGTCGCGGAGCATCTGTTGCAGCAACCTGCAAAAATATTGAAGAGAAAATCGGCGCACTGGCTGGCAACTTTGTCAAGACTTGCAATACCGTCAGCAAAAAAGTCGGCATTCCTGTGGTCAATAAGCGTATTTCAGTGACCCCAATTGCCCTCGTTGGCGCCGGATATGGTCGTGAAGACTTTGTTGAGCTGGCCAAGAGTCTTGACCGCGCGGCAACCTCTGTCGGCGTGGATATCCTCGGTGGGTTTTCCGCCCAGGTTGAAAAAGGCATGACCGAAACCGACAGACAGTATATTGCTTCGCTCCCAGAGGCACTGGCTCAGACCCAGAAAATCTGTGCTTCCATTAACATCGCATCAAGCCAGAAAGGCATAAACATGGACGCTCTGGCAATTCTTGGTCACACCATCAAGGCTATTGCCGAGAAAACCAAAGATATCGGCGGCTTCGGAGCCGCCAAATTTGTCGTTTTCTGTAATCAGCCAGGCGACAACCCGTTCATGGCCGGAGCCATCCACGGTGTCGAGGAAGCCGAAGCAGTGCTTAACGTTGGTGTCAGCGGTCCTGGAGTTATTGCACGTGCCCTTGAACGAAGAATAAACAGTTCCAAAGGGCAGCCTCTTCCGCTTGACGAAATTGCAGAAGAAATTAAACAGACCACCTTCCGGGTTACTCGCTGCGGTGAGCTGATAGGACGGCAGGTCTCTGATGCACTCGGCATCGAATTCGGTGTTGTAGACCTTTCTCTGGCCCCAACTCCTGCTATCGGTGACAGTGTTGGCGAAATCTTCAAGATTTTAGGAGTTGACGCAGTCGGCGCTCCAGGCTCAACAGCCATTCTTGCAATGCTTAATGATGCAGTGAAAAAAGGCGGCATCTTTGCAAGTAAAACAGTCGGCGGATTAAGCGGAGCCTTTATCCCGGTTATGGAAGATTCCGTCCTGGCAGATGCCGTGGGCGAAGGAGCTCTTTGTCTTGAAAAACTCGAAGCCATGACCTGTGTCTGTTCGGTCGGCCTTGATATGGTGCCTATCCCGGGCTCTGTTGACGCCGATACCATTTCAGCAATCATTGCTGACGAAATGGCCCTTGGAATGATCAACAACAAGACCACAGCGGCAAGACTTATTCCTGCTCCAGGAAAAGAAGCCGGTGATCAGGTCAGTTTCGGCGGCCTGTTCGGGGCAAGCCCGATCATGGAAGTTCGAAATGCCGGAAAATCAAGCCGTTTTATCGCGTGGGGCGGCAGAATTCCAGCACCGATTCACAGCTTTAAAAATTAGAAAGAAAGACGCCGCTTTTCTTAAGCGGCGTCTTTGCTACACTCGAAGCTTCTTGGCCTTTTTCTGGGCCCTTTTCTTGGCCAGTTTCTGCCGACCGGCAGCCGCTCTTCTTTCAGCATTGTCAATCAGATTCTGATGAATGCACCTGCTTTCAATCTTTGTCTTTCTCTGAGCAACTCTTTTTACATAACTGCCGTCCGGCTGCATTTCCCAGGCATTGCAGCAGTTGGAAAACTGGAGATCAAGAATTTCACGAAGCAGCTTCTGATTGTATGGCTGTTCTATCGGCGTACACACCTCAACCCTGCTTTCAAGATTCCTTGACATCAGATCAGCAGAACCGATGTAATATTCTTCCTGGCCATTGTTTTTAAAGTAGTAGATCCTGCTGTGTTCAAGAAATCTTCCGACAATTGAATAGACCTTTATATTCTCACTGAGTCCTTTTATTCCGGGCCGCAGCCTGCAGGTGTCACGAACCAGCAGATCAACCTTCACCCCGGCCTGTGATGCCCTGTAAAGCGCCTCGACAACATCGACATCCTCAAGGGCATTGGTCTTCAGCTGGATAAGAGCTTCTTTACCGCTATTCTGATTGGCAATCTCTCTTTCTATCTTTGAAAGCAATGCCTTTTTGAGAATTTTCGGCGCCGGCAGCAATTTATGATAATTCCTGATCGGCGTATAACCGGTAGTCAGATAATTAAACAGTTCGGTCAGATCGACCACGGTATCAGGATCACCGGTCAGCACTCCCAGATCACAATAGCCCCTTGCCGTACCGGAATGGTAGTTACCGGTTCCGATATGTGCATAACGACGCAGCCCGTTATAATCCTTTCTTACAACAAAAATCACCTTGGAATGGGTCTTCAGACCTACAACTCCATAAGTGACATGGATGCCTGCCTGTTCGAGGCGGCCGGCCCATTTGATATTGGCCGATTCATCAAACCGGGCCATCAACTCAACAACCACCGCAACCTGCTTGCCGTTTTGAGACGCCTCTATCAGATACTGAATGATCCGCGAATCGGCGGCTGTCCGATATAGCGTCATTTTGATTCCAAGCACTTTCGGATCACGGCTGGCTTCTTTTAAGAAACGTTCAACCGAGCTTTCAAACGATTCATACGGATGCTGAAGAAGTATTTCCTTTTTCTCCCGCAGCACATGGAAAATATTCGGCGTATCTTCTATAAGCTCAGGATTATCTACCGGATGATGAGGAGGAAACTGCAGATCGGAGCGATCGATCTTGGCAATCTCCATCAGATCAGATTTTTTAATAATACCATCTACCTCAAATACATCCTTATTCTCATCAATCCCCAATTCGGCCGCCAGCATACCACGATGAATGGGGTTCATCCCCTGTTCCACCTCAAGCCGGACAATCTCCGCAAACCTTCTTTCACGAAGGGCTGATTCAATCACCTGCAGCAGGTCGTTGGCCTGTTCACGGCTTCTTTCAGTAATCGCATTACGGGTTACCCGAAAGACTTCTGCACTGTTGATATCCATACCCGGCAGCAGCATTTCAAGATTGTTTTTAACAAGGTCTTCAAGAGCAACATAAATGTGTTCCTCACCGACCCGGACAAATCTCGGCATATCCTCGCTGACCGGAATCTTGATCCGGTTACGATAAGCGTGATCGCTTTCGGGGTAACTTACACTGACCAGAAGATTGATCGACAGATTTGAGATAAACGGGAACGGGTGCGCAGGATCCATACCCTGCGGAGTGAGCAGAGGGTAGACCTGCTCAACAAAAAAATCATCCAGCCATTCCTGCTGACTGATTGACAAGGATTCGTAACTGACGATGTAAATATGTTTACGGGCAAGCTCTCGTATAAGCTCCTTGCCGCAATGGCTCTGCTCCTGCAGAATGTGGTTGACCAGATTGCTGCATTCGGTAATCTGTTCACCAGGCAGACGGCCGTCGACACTGAGTTTTTTTACTCCTGCACCCACCTGCTGTTTCAGACCGCCGATCCTTTTCATGAAAAATTCATCGAAATTCGAATCGACCACAGAAAAAAAGAAAACCCGTGCCAGCAGCGGGTTTCTGATATCCTGAGCTTCTGCCAGGACCCGTTTATTGAATTCGAGCCATGTCAACTCTCTATTCAGATACCATTCCGGTGATTTCAGATCAAACTGTTCCACCACTGACAGCTCCTTTCCAATTATTTCGTTCATCGCCGCGTCACTCATTTATCTCACTTCATTCATTTAAGCACTGTTACAGCACCCATAATACAAGAGTATACCAGTAGTTTCCTTTTAAAAGAAGGAAATCATAATATTTCTTCCAACTGCTTTTTCTGTTAATTTATTGTTATTTTTTCGTTAGGATGAACAAGGACCTTGACCACTATACAGGGCTTGATATCATGACGTCATAATTTCATAGAAAGTCAGAAAGATAACGATGGCCACAAAGAAGAAAAAAAACACCCTCCTCAGACTTGCAGTACACGTCCTGAAAGAACTCAAAATAATAGCCAAAGAAGAGAACACCAGTGTTCAGGCAATTATCGAGAATGAATACGGCAATCATACCTCATGAATACAATATATACGCTTCCGGCAAACAGCAGCTTGTCTCTGAAAAAAATCGGCAAAGCCTTCACAGCACCTCACACCCTCCTCATAACTGAAAATGAACAGGAGAAGATAAAACTTCTCGACACCTTTGACAGCGAACTCACAAGCTCAGGCAAACTGCTGCTGGAAAGCGAAGAGCGCCTTCTGCTGATTGATACCATAAGCGGAACCGTTTTCTCCCAGCCCGGCAACGCTTCAGGTCTTTGTTTCGACGGCATTGAACCCGGGTCTGTACAATCACAAATCACTTCTCTTTCAAAACTGCGTGCCCTCATCCCCATTGCAACTATGGCATTAATCCGAGAGACTGCCTGTATGCTAGATGATGAAGAGAAGACCGTCGCAAGACTCCACTACTATGTTTTCAAATACAAAAAACAGTCTTCAGCACTGCTTATTGCAAGCTCTTTGCGCGGATATGACAGCGAATTTGTTATACTTCAAAATACAATTCAATCTCTTGCAACTGACAATCAGGCTTCTCTATTAACCACTCTTAAAATCGATACAGGAAATTACAACCCTAAACCGGATGTTGCTCTTGACCCTGCTGCAGCTATATTTCAAAGCGCCAACGCTATTATTGCTACATTTATAAAGATTGCCCGACAGAATGAAACCGGCATCATTGCCGATATCGATACCGAATTTCTTCATGACTACCGCGTAAGCCTGCGTAAAGTCCGTTCGGTGATCAGTCTGTTCAAAGGGGTTTACAGTTCTGATGAGACGATGAGACTCAAACAGGAATTCGCCGACCTTATGCAGATTACCGGCCGTCTTCGTGATCTTGATGTCTATCTGCTTGAACGCGATTATTACTATTCCCTGGTTCCGTCTTCAACCCACACCGGCCTTGACATCATGTTCAACTCTTTCAGCGAAGAAAGGGCACAACTGCATAAAACCGTCAGAAAAGCACTGAAAAACAAACAGTACAAAATGCATATTGAAACACTTGCAGCCCAATGCATTGAGAATCGCTGGCTCAAAGGTGAGGCATGGCAGCAGTCATCTCATCAATTCAGCTGTTCAGCAATTCTGAAACGCTATAAGAAAGTCTGCAGCATAGCCGGCTCAATCGGCGAGTCCACTCCCGATGAGGATATTCATGAACTTCGCATTCACTGCAAGAAGCTGCGTTATCTGATGGAGTTTTTCACCCCTTTGTTTCCAATCAAAGAGATAAAAATCCTGATAAAATCATTAAAGATTCTACAGGATAACCTTGGAAAGTTTAATGACCTTTCGGTTCAGCAGAGGTCCTTGGCAGACTTTCTCCATAATTTCCCCCAGTCAGACGATAAAATCTTAAAAGTTGCCGAAAGCATAGGAGGCCTAATCGCCATGTTAAACTATCTGCAGAAAAAAGAAAAAGAGCAGATAATGGCCAACTTCCTGCTCTTTGACAGTGAAGAAACCAAAATGCTCTTTCACGAGCTATTCAGCCCAGAGAATTAATCCGATGAAAATAATTGCATGCTACAGTAATAAAGGAGGTGTCGGCAAGACCGCCACTTCAGTCAACCTTGCATTTGCCGCTGCACAACACGGCTACAAAACTTTGTTATGCGATCTTGACCCGCAGGGTGCGTCAGGTTTTTATTTTAGGGTGAAGCCCTCCAAAAAACTGCAGGAGCAATCCTTTTTTAAAGATGTTGATAAGTTTACCAGCGCTATCAAGGCAAGTGACTATGAAAATCTTGATCTGCTACCAGCTAATATGAGTTTCCGCGATTTTGACATCTTTCTTGCCCGGATGAAAAACAGCCGTTCCCGCCTCAAAAAAGCATTAAAAGCTGTAAACAGTGAATACGATATTATCCTGCTGGACTGCCCACCGAATATTTCAAGGCTTTCGGAAAATGTGTTTAAAGTTGCGGATCATATTATTGTTCCTGTCATCCCGACAACCCTGTCGGAACGGACCCTTGAGCAGCTTTATGACTTCTTTAAGGAAAATAAATTCCAAAAGAAAAAGATCATGCCATTTTTTTCTATGGTTCAGCAACAAAAACGGCTACATTCCGACACAATGAAGAGATTGCGCAAGCTGTATCCATCATTTCTAGACAGCGTTATACCTTCTTCCACCGATATTGAAAAAATGGGCATCCATCGGGCTCCTGTTCTCACCTATGCCGGGAAACAGTCAACCGCAAAAGCCTACAATACAATCTGGAAGAGCATTGAGAAAAGATTTTAGGTTTCCTGGGAGATTACATGGGCTCCATCAAACAATTTGGTGTAATACCCTATACGGTGAACAACGGTCGTAAAAAACCGCAGAAAATCATTCTTATCACCAGCCGGAGCAACGGCTGCTGGATATTTCCGAAAGGAAACCCTTTAAAGAAAAAGCGGGGATATCAGTCTGCTGAACTAGAAGCCTTTGAAGAAGCAGGTATTGAGGGAAAGATCATCCGGCATAAACTCTTTACAACCACCTATACCCACAAAAATAACAAATACAGTCTCACGCTCTATCCCATGGAAGTAAAAAAGATTTACAAGAGCTGGCCCGAAAAAAAAGAACGTCGACGTAAGCTTGTTTCGCTGAACAAAGCTCATTCCCTCCTGGAACATAAAACCCTGCAGAAGTGCCTTGCATCCTGGTGCAAAAAGGCCTGAGAATCTCATATGCTTTAGGTCTTATTGTCTTTTCTTCTCAGAAACTTTTTGCTTGTCAATCAGCTCACGGACCTTCTTGCTCGGTAACCTGGTAGCATTGCCAGATACATACAGATTACATAATTTTCTGTTTAAATTTTCATTATAATTTATGTTCCGGCAGCCTAATTGCTCCTTCCCGGTTGCTTAATTTCAATGAACCAGATACACATCAAAATTAAACAGGATCGCATTTAAACGATTTTTAAAAGCTCCAAGCTCTTAATAAGATTCCGGCTTAGTCCTTTAAGGATTCTGTATAACCGCAGAGATCTTCATCTCACACAAACAAATTTTCATGTAACATTTCAGGAACCGCAGATGATTCAAGTTTGTTCATTTTGTAAAATACAAATAGGAGAAACTAAACCTTACGAAGATAAGAGAGAAACACATACCATGTGTCCTTCCTGCACCGCATGGTTTACTGAACAATTGGATTTTTCCTCGATTTCTGATTTTCTCGACACCTTTGACCTGCCAGTTATTATTTTCACCGATCAGGCACAGATTGTAGCCGTTAACAGACAGGCAGAAGAGGCGATTGGCAAGCCATCTTCTGACATACAAGGACTGTTGGGCGGAGATGCGATGGAGTGCATTTATGCGCGATTGCCTGAGGGATGCGGAAATACTGCTCATTGCTCTGCCTGCACAATAAGAAAGCTGATTCAAAAGACACTGGAACAGAAACAGGGGCAGAGGCACCAGATAGAACTTGCACGAGAGCACGAAACCATTCATTTTATTGCTGAAACCCATTATATTAACGAAATCATCAGCATACAGTTGATCAGACTGAATTAAGACATTTCCCCTGCTGAACCCCAGGTGTTAAGCACCCGGCTCTTCATCAGCGAATGAGGAATCTAAACAGAATGTGTCTTAGAAATAGATGAGTGCGGCTATCTCGTCCGCCCTCATGCTGAAAATAGTTCAGCATTGGCGGATTACCACATTTACCCCCTTATGTTATCCGCCAAAAGTGGTCTTTCATTACTTTACGCAGTTTTTCCAAGCCTCAGTCAAACGGTCAACTATGTACTGCAGATCTTCTTTCTCAAAGCTGAAGACGTCGAAGCAGTATCCATCTCCTTCAGCCAGACCGCCTGGGATCAGACTGCCTTTCTCCTCTGGGTCGGTGATTAAATCGGCATAAAAACAAACAGACAGCCAGCGGTCATCCGGTTCATCATCAATGATATCGATGATTGCAAAAAATCCCCGGTTGCTCTGCTGTGCCCTCTTCGGTCTCAATGAAAAACTGACCCCCGGTCGCGCGGTAAAAGAACATTGAACATCTGAAAGTCCAGCTACAGTCTCTTGTAAAGAGAGAAAATACTGTTTTGCTTCCAGGGAACTCTCTTGCCACCCTGCAATAAATTCGTCAACCGTCATTTCTGTCATGCATTCACCTTCTTTGCTTTTTTCTAAGCCTTGCGCTATTTTATTGAAAACTTCAAGTTTGTTAATACCTACTCCATGATAAGAACATATGTTTACTATTATATCACCATCAAAGACGCAATCGACTGAAACAAGAAGCTTTTCGACCTACAGCCTGCCAGCATTTCAACAAAAATCCCAACATCTTGTCGACGAGCTGAAGCTTTACTCCATTGAAGAACTTGCCGACCTGATGCAAATGAGTGAAAAACTTGCAGTTGAAAACCATCAACGATTTCAGGATCTGCGGTTTCCGTTTACCCTAGAGACCGCAAGACAGGCCATCTTTGTTTTTCAGGGTGATGTCTATGGCTCAATTCGCGCCAATGAATACACAGAAGAAGAGCTCATCTTCTGCCAAGACCATCTGGCCATACTCTCAGGACTTTACGGCCTTATCCGCCCACTGGATCTGATGATGCCATACCGGCTGGAAATGGCGATGAAATATACCATAGAAGAAGGCTCCCTCTATGATTACTGGCGCCAGGAGACGACCGAATGTGTAAACAGGTTGAGCGAAGGGATGGAAATCATCAACCTTGCGTCCAATGAATATTTCAAAGTGCTCGATCAGAAGCAGCTGAAAAGTGAAATAATTGTTCCTGCTTTTAAAGAAAGGACTGAAAAAGGTCTTAAAACTGTTGCTATCTATGCCAAACAGGCCCGTGGAAAAATGGTCGACTTTATTATAAGCAACAGGCTGACAAGATCAGACCAGCTTCTCGACTTTGTTGAAGACGGCTACAGCTACTCGGCTGAACATTCCAGGAGAAATGAATTTGTCTTTATCAGAGACAAGGCTTAGGAAACGGCTTCACCAGCCGCAAGACGGAGGATAACATCAACAGCCACTGGTACCGCCAGCTGAACTTCAGGAGTAAGCGGATGGCCGACCTTATCGAAACATATTCCTTCAACACCAACCAGCCTGATATCTCCGGGTACCCGTTCCGGGTAGAGTCTCTTGGCAACTTCAATCGCTTCTTTTACACCAATACCGTGACCGCTGACAGGTCTTGGCTCCATGGATGGAAGTTGATCCCAGGAGAGAATATGGACCGTTCCAACATCACCGCCAAGCTGGACAGCATCAACAACTATCAGCAGGTCTTCACCGCTGATGGCCTCAAGCAGATCCATCCCGCCAAGACCTAAAAACTTGAGAATAGCCCCTTCAGGGAGACTGGAATCGGCCAATACCTTGTGAATTGCATGACCGACTGCATCATCGGCAACGAGATCGTTGCCGATGCAGACAATAAGAGTCGAACGCATGAATTTATTTTGCTCCGCCGCCAAAAGCCAGTTTAAAGCTGCAGCTCTCACCTACTGCCAGAGTTGTAGGTCTGGCAGGTCTTCCGGTCAACTCTGCCATGATTCCTGCAACATAATAGTGGAACATCTGACAGGCTGAGCCATCAAGTTCCATTTTACGGTTAAGGCAGACATCCCTGATCGGACAGTGGGTTATATCGATATGTGCAGCCCCGTTATGCATTTCACCCTCAATCTCAAGCTGTTGAATTTTCAACACCCGTATCAACTCACTAAGAGAGTTTTCAGGAGTCGGGTCGGTCAGGTGAATAGGCAAGTTCGCAGCTGTCTTTCTTCCTGCAGCAACCGCCAGAGACGGTGTCGATTTGCCGACAAACTGCTCAATAGTATCAACAAACATATCGAGCAGAAAGCAGACCTCGATAAAGGCCTTTTCATGATCCTCTATAGTGAGGGTAAGTTCTTTTGTATCAATCATAAGAATTTCTCCATACGTTTACTGAAATAGATGTTGCGGTAAAAGTTACCAACGA
>QKIH01000145.1 GCA_003249645.1 Desulfobulbaceae bacterium
GGAGAGTGGCCCGTGGCCGAGCTTCGTTACCGACATAAAGCGCCAAGCCGAGACTAAGCCAGAGTGCTGGGACATTCTTGGTATTCTTGAGCTCTCTTTCAAAGATCGCATCACTCACTGGAAACACGGCGGTATCGTAGGTGTTTTCGGATACGGTGGTGGTATCGTTGGCCGCTATGCAGATGTACCTGAGCTTTTCCCTGGTGTTGAGCACTTCCACACCGTTCGTGTAGCTCAGCCATCTTCTAAGTACTACACTTCTGCAAATCTTCGTCAGCTGATGAATCTGTGGGAGAAGCACGGTTCAGGTATGACCAACTTCCATGGTTCTACTGGTGACATCATTCTGCTTGGTACAAGAACTGAGAATCTTGAGCCTTTCTTCTGGGATCTGACCCACGAAATGGGACAGGATCTTGGTGGTTCCGGTTCTAACCTTCGTACCCCTGCATGTTGTCTTGGACAGTCTCGTTGTGAGTGGGCTTGTTATGACACCCAGGAGACCTGCTACTCTCTGACCATGCACTATCAGGATGAGATTCATCGTCCTGCTTTCCCTTACAAGTTCAAATTCAAGTTCTCCGGTTGTCCGAACGACTGTGTTGCTTCTATCGCTCGTTCTGATATTGCTGTTATCGGTACCTGGAAAGATCAGATTCGCATCGATCAGGCTGCCGTTAAAGGATACATTGCAGGAAGCTACCCATCAAACGGTGGTGCTCATGCAGGAAAAGACTGGGGTAAATTTGACATTCAAGCTGAAGTTATCGACCTTTGCCCAACCGGTTGTATGTGGATGGAAGGCGACGAGCTGAAGATTGATGACAAAGAATGCGTTCGTTGTATGCATTGTATCAACGTTATGCCTCGCGCACTTCGTCCTGGTAAAGAGGGTGGTGCTTCTGTCTGTGTTGGTGCTAAAGCTCCAATCCTTGACGGTGCCCAGTTTGCTACACTTGTTGTTCCATTTATGCCTGTATCTAAAGAAAACGATTTCGAAGAACTCATTGAGTTCATCGAAGGTGTTTGGGACTGGTGGATGGAAGTTGGTAAGAACCGTGAGCGCGTTGGTGAGACCATGCAGCGTATCGGCCTTCCTACATTCATTAAAGTTATGGGCCTTGACCCAATTCCACAGCATGTTAAATATCCACGTGAAAACCCATACGTCTTCTGGGCTGAAGACGAGGTTGAAGGTGGCTGGGACCGTGATGTTGACGAGTTCCGTGCCCGTCACGCTGCTTAATTAACTTGCTGGTTTAATTCGAGCTAATAATTCAAATTAAAGGAGATTTATCATGGGTTATAATCCCGATAAGCCGATGGACGGAAGACTTTCCGACCTCGGTCCACCACATTATGAACAATTTATGCCACCTGTAATTGTGGAAAACAAAGGCAAGTGGCTGTATCATGAGATTGTTCAGCCAGGTGTACTTGTTCACGTTTCTGAGACTGGTGCTGAGGTATACACAGTACGTTGCGGTTCTGCACGTCTTGTTTCTGTTGAGTTCATCCGTGAAGTTTGTGATATCGCCGATGCACACTGCGATGGTCACCTTCGTTTTACCACCCGTAACAACATCGAATTCATGGTAGATTCTAAAGAGAAGGTTCAGCCTCTTCTTGACGATCTTGCAAGCCGTGGAAACAGATTCCCAGTTGGTGGTACCGGTGCTGGTGTAACTAACATCGTTCACACTCAGGGTTGGGTACACTGTCACACCCCTGCAACCGATGCTTCCGGTGTTGTTAAGGCTGTTATGGATGAGTTGTTTGACTACTTCACCTCCATGACCCTTCCTGCTCAGTGTCGTATTGCTCTTGCATGTTGTCTCAACATGTGTGGTGCTGTACATGCATCTGACATCGCAATCCTTGGTATTCACCGTAAGCCACCAATGATTGACAACAAGCGTATCACCGGTGTTTGCGAGCTTCCTCTTGCTATCGCTTCCTGTCCGCTTGGTGCTGTTAAACCTGCCAAGGCGACAATTGATGGAAAAGAGATCAAGACCGTAGTCGTTAACAACGAGCGTTGTATGTTCTGTGGTAACTGCTACACCATGTGTCCAGCTATGCCACTTGCTGATCCAGAAGGTGACGGTATTGCAATTCTTGTTGGTGGTAAAGTATCTAACTCAAGATCAATGCCAAAATTCTCCAAGCTTGTTATTCCATTCCTGCCAAACACTCCTCCACGTTGGCCAGAAACTGTTGAAGCGATCAAGAAAATTCTTGTTGCTTATGCAGCTGATGCCAAGAAGTACGAGCGTGTTGGTGAGTGGGCTGAGAGAATCGGTTGGGAGAGATTCTTTGAGAAATGTGATATTCCATTCACAACCAAATCAATTGATGATTATCGTCTTGCGTACGATAGCTGGAGAACTTCTACTCAGTTCAAATACACCAGCCACATCAAGTAATTGAAAGAAAGCGCATCCCCCCTGGTACTTGTTGCCAGGGGGGTTTCTTTCTTAATTTAAAAGGAGTCATACAATGGCTTTAGATGTCGAAGAGATCAAACGCAACATGATCGAGAAGGCAACCAAGTCTCCTAAACCACAGCTGTACATCAAAGATTTTTACGCCTGTGACCCGGATACCAAGCCTCGTGTTATCAAAAATATCGCTAATGATCTGGTAAAAGAAGGAAAACTTGCTTTCTGGTCTTCCGGATCTACCACCATGTACGGTATTCCAAGCAGAATTCAGGACGAAGAGCACAAGTAATTCTTTCTGAACAGAGCTTGAACAGTATTTAGGAGCGGATGTGGGTAACCCCATATCCGCTTTTTTGTTATGGATTATGAAATTATAGAACTTAGCACCACTGATTCAACAAACCGTGTTGCATCTGATCTGGCAAAAGAAGGCGGAAAGGCATTTACTGCCATTGTCGCAGAAAACCAGACTGCCGGACGTGGCAGGCTCGGAAAAAACTGGGTCTCCGTGCAGGGGAAAGGGTTGTATTTTTCGGTTATCCTAAGGCCAATGATAGAGCTTGATAAGCTCGCTTCAATTACACTTGTCATCGGCCTTGCAGTGGCTGAAGCAATAGAGGACATTGTGCAAAATAAGATAAAAATTGCACTTAAATGGCCTAATGATCTCTATATAAATGGAAAGAAGCTCGGTGGAATTCTTGTTGAGGCCAATACCCTGAGTCCGAATGGCAAATCGTGTATTATCGCCGGCATTGGCATTAATCTTACTATGAACAATGCTGAATTAGAAAATATAACAGAAAATGCTGCCACATCAATTGTTATTGAGACAGGTAGCTGCCCTGAAAAGCGTAACCTGCTGTTAGCAATATTAAGTAAGTTGGAAAAAAAGATAGATAATTTCGAAAAATATGGCTTTGCTCCTTTTTTCAAGTATTGGCAATCCAGGGATTATTTAATTAACAGAAGGGTCACGGTTGTAAACACGGCAAGGAAAATTAGCGTAGGTAGAGTTGTTGGTATTGATGAAAAAGGGCAGATGCGACTGGAAGATGATGAAGGAAGAATTCACTATGTGCTTTCAGGAGATATAAACCTGGCAAAATAAAAGAAGCGCTCAGAATTGTCTCATGAGCGCCTCTAAGGCTTGCAAGAATTATCGAAAGCTTTTTTAATATCTATAATACTCTGGCTTATATGGGCCTTCTACTTTAACGCCAATATATTCAGCCTGCTCCGGTGTTAATTTTGTAAGTTTGGCACCGATTTTAAGCAAATGCAGAGAAGCTACTTTCTCATCAAGTTCTTTAGGAAGAAAATAAACCTGGTTTTTGTATTTTTCCGGATTGTTATAAAGCTCTATTTGAGCAAGGACCTGATTGGTGAATGAGTTGCTCATAACAAAGCTTGGATGTCCGGTAGCACAACCAAGATTCACCAGGCGACCCTCGGCAAGAACGATGATTCTCTTGCCATCGGGAAAGATCACATGATCAACCTGAGGCTTTATATTTTCCCATTTAAGATTACGAATACCAGCTATATCTATTTCTGAGTCAAAGTGACCGATATTGCAGACAATAGCCTGGTCGGGCATTTGTTCCATATGTGATCGGGTTATAACGTTAAGATTGCCGGTGCAGGTGACAAATATTTGACCTTCTGAAGCGATATCATCCATTGTGACAATGTGATACCCTTCCATAGCGGCCTGAAGAGCACAAATTGGATCGATTTCTGTAACGTAAACCTGAGCTCCCATTCCTCTTAAGGCTTGTGCGCATCCTTTACCAACATCACCGTAACCAATCACAACGGCTTTTTTCCCTGCGATCATAACATCGGTAGCACGTTTAATACCATCTATCAGGGATTCACGACAGCCATAGAGATTATCAAATTTGGATTTGGTAACACTGTCGTTAACATTGATAGCTGGACAGGCAAGTTCACCTTTGACAGCCATTTCATTGAGCCTGTGAACCCCAGTTGTAGTTTCCTCGCTAATACCGATGATAGACTTCAACTCATCCTTGTATTTCTGATGCATGATAAGGGTAAGGTCGCCGCCGTCATCTAAAATCATGTTTGGACGCCAGCCGTCGGGTCCGAAAATTGTCTGGTCAATACACCACCAGAACTCTTCCTCACTTTCACCTTTCCAGGCAAAAGTGGGAATTTTGGCAGCTGCCATGGCAGCTGCTGCGTGATCCTGAGTGGAAAATATATTACAGGAAGACCATCGAATCTCTGCTCCAAGGTCAACCAGTGTTTCCATCAAAACTGCAGTTTGAATGGTCATGTGAAGGCAGCCTGCGATACGGGCTCCTTTGAGCGGCTGGGAAGATTTAAACTCTTCCCTGATAGCCATCAGACCTGGCATTTCGGTTTCTGCAATAGCGATCTCTTTGCGACCCCAATCGGCAAGAGACATATCTTTAACTTTAAAATCGGTAAATGTGTTACTCATGAATGAACCTTTATTGTTACATAGAAAAAATTATAGTTTAGCAGCTGCTTTCAACTCTTCTGCACGATCGGTTTTTTCCCATGCGAAGGTATCAAGTTCACGACCAAAATGACCATACGCGGCAGTTTCACGATAAATAGGACGCAAAAGATCGAGTTGTTGAATAATAGCTTTGGGACGAAGATCAAAATGTGCTGCCACAAGATCACGAATTTTATCATCAGATATTTTCCCGGTACCAAAGCTGTTAACATTGATAGAAACAGGTTGAGAAATCCCAATTGCATATGCAACCTGAACTTCAATTTCGGTGGCAATACCAGCGGCAACAAGATTTTTTGCAACGTATCTTCCCATGTAAGAGGACGAGCGGTCAACTTTTGAAGGATCCTTACCGGAGAAGGCGCCGCCGCCGTGTGATCCTTTCCCGCCATATGTGTCAACAATGATCTTTCGGCCGGTAACACCGCAGTCGCCAACTGGGCCGCCTATAACAAAACGTCCGGTCGGGTTGATAAAGTATTTGGTTTTACTGTCTAGCATATGAGCAGGAAGAGTAGGTTTGATAATCTCCTCCATAACAGCTTCTTTGAGACCCTCGTATGAAATTGACTCATCATGCTGGGTGGAAAGTACGACTGCGTCGATACGGGTCGGAATTTTATCGATGTATTCGATGGTCACCTGACTTTTAGCATCAGGGCGAAGCCAGGGAAGGATGCCTGCTTTTCTAACTTCAGACTGTTTTTTGGTTAAACGGTGAGCGTAGGTGATCGGCATAGGCATCAGAACGCTGGTTTCATTGCAGGCATAACCAAACATCAAGCCCTGATCGCCAGCTCCTTGATCAAGGTCAACACCGGTTCCTTCGTCAACGCCCTGGGCAATATCGGACGATTGTTTGTCAATGGAGGAAAGAACTGCACAAGACTGCCAATCAAATCCCATAGCAGAGGAATTGTAACCAATTTCCTTTATGGTCTGCCGAACGACTTCTGGCATGTCAACCCAGGCACTAGTGGTGATTTCACCAGCGATGAGTGCCATACCGGTAGTAACCATTGTCTCACAGGCAACCCTGGCGGTTTTATCTTTGGCGAGAATGGCGTCAAGGATGGCGTCGGAAATCTGGTCAGCTACTTTATCTGGATGTCCTTCTGAAACGGATTCAGAGGTGAATAAATGGTTTGACATAGTGTCTCCCTACTAAGAATAAAGAGTAAAAGTTTGAAGCTGCAAAATAATTATGAATGCATAAAAAACAAGGAAATTGCGTAGAAATTTGTAAAAACATAAATTCGAACGTCATTTTTACACAAAGATCAATAAAAATATTGATTATACCCAAAGGAATGTATCTAATCCAGCCAATTTAAATGTATCCTTAACTTCCAAGAGAGTACGATATGAAACCTGAGAATTACAAGGCATATATAGTACGAGAGATCGAAAAAGGCAAATTTTTAGGATCAGTGGAAACAATACCCGGTGACACTCTGCCCGAGTCCGACCTGCTGATCAAGGTAGCCTATTCTTCACTCAACTATAAAGATGCTCTTTCTGCCAGTGGAAATCGTGGCGTAACGAGAAGGTATCCACATGTTCCTGGAATCGATGCCTGCGGTGAGATCATTGTCAGCAGGGTAGAAAACTTTTCACATGGCGATAAAGTGATAGCCGCTTGCTTTGATATGGGCATGAATCATCCGGGAGGATTTGCAGAGTATATTTCAGTTCCAGCAGAATGGGTTGCAACTCTGCCGGAAGGAATGTCCTTAAAAGAGAGCATGATGTTTGGTACGGCCGGATTTACTGCTGGAAGATGTGTTGATTATCTCATAAAACAAAACGTCAAACCTGGTGATGGTGAAATCCTGGTGACGGGTATTACCGGCGGCGTTGGCTCTGTTGCTGCTGCGATTCTAATAAAGTTAGGCTATGAGGTGGCTGGAGTCAGTGGTAAACCGGATCATCCTTTACTCAAAATCATCGGAGTAGAGAAAACAATTAAGAGAGAATCGTTTGTTACAGGAAAGCAGAAGATGCTGTTGAAAGAGAGATGGGCCGGTGTTGTCGATACTGTCGGAGGACAATATCTTGAGACTGCTATAAAACAGACAAAGTATGATGGGGTTGTCACGGCATGCGGTAATGCAGGAGGTGGTGATCTTAATCTTTCTGTCTACCCGTTTATCTTACGTGGTGTAAAGCTGATAGGGGTAGATTCGGCTCAATGCGGAGGCCCTTTGAGAGATGCCATCTGGGCAAAGCTGGCAGGAGAGTGGAAAATTAATTGTCTTGAAGATCTTGTTCAAATGATTACTCTAGACAAGCTTGATACGGCTATTCATGCAATGCTGGCTGGTCGGGCGGGTGGAAGAAAAGTTATTCAAATTAACAAAACGATATAAGTTGAACATAAACTGGAGTTGATGCATGTCTATCGAGGATGCAAAAGAAGTGCTTGTCACTGAGGAACAGGGAATAGCGGCAGTTCGCGAAAAAATAGGTCAGGAATTTCTCGATGCTGTAGACCTGATTATGAAATGTCCAAGTCGACTGGTCATAACCGGCATTGGCAAATCAGGATTGATCGGGCAAAAAATGACTGCTACCCTAAACAGCACCGGAACACCATCATTTTTTCTTCATCCGGTTGAGGCACTTCATGGTGATCTTGGGATGGTAATGCCGACTGATGTAGTTATCGCTATATCGTACTCGGGTGAAACACAGGAACTCAATAGCTTATTAGGTAGTCTGAAAAGAAGAGGCACCGCTATTATAGCCATGACAGGAGGGCTGCACTCTACATTGGCGAAAAGTGCCCGTGTTGTGCTTGACATAGGTATCCCGAAGGAGGCGTGTCCGCTGGGGCTTGCTCCAACTACATCAACAACGGCAACCCTTGCTCTTGGCGATGCTTTGGCTGTGGTCCTTTTGAACAGGAAGAAATTTCAACCAGAGGACTTTAGGGAAAATCATCCAGGCGGCAGTCTTGGTGAACGCTTGAAGGTTAAAGTTTCCGAGGTAATGCTGGTTGGAGACTCTATTCCGAAAGTTACTGAAAATGAATTGTCAAAAAATACTATCCAGGTCCTGAATAAGAAGAATATGGGGGCTGTCCTGGTGGTTGATGAGCAAAACATTTTACAAGGAATCGTGACTGATGGGGATATCCGTCGTTGTATTGCTGATATCTGTAATCTGGATTCGCTCAAAGCATGCGATATTATGACCGCAAACCCTGTATCCATAGATAAGGATATGTTGGCGGCAGATGCACTTTCAATTATGCAGCGCCATGAAATCACGACACTTCCGATCGTCGATGAAAAGAATTTACTGCTTGGAATTCTGCATCTCCATAACCTGTTAGGTAAGGGAGAGTTTCGTTTCCTGGTTTAATCTACGGAGTATAGAAAGACCATTTTCCTGTGGCAGGGTCGAACAGATAATTAATAACGAGTCTGAGCGGCCTGCCGCCGCCGGTTTCGAGGCACTCCATTTTGAACAGAAGTTTATCATCGATTTTTTTCACATATTCTATTTTGGGTTCGCCAAGACTTTCTGGGGTTGCAGCCGGAAAATTTTCGATGAAAATTTTCTGATAGTTTTTGTTGAGATAATCTGTTTTGCTATTAATAGACATCTCGTCTCTGGTCAGTTCGACAGATTTTTTCGTATCCTCCATAACCAGGAAAAATTCTTCTTCAGCACTAAACGGGCTTTGATTTATCGATTTTATTATGCTTTGAAAATTTTCGATTGCCTGGGTGTAGTTTTTCTTTTTAAGCTCTAATGCAGCGCCTTGTTGATCTCTAATGATCGAAGCCTGGAGTTTAATCCGGGAAAGCTTTTTGCTGTTTTCCTCAGAGCTGACCTCGCTCAGACTTTGCTTGTTTTCATTGAGCAGGTTTATAGCGCTGTTATATTTCTCTATAGCAAGGTCCCAGTTAGAGTTGCTGAATGCAACTTTACCAGCCTGTATGGCAGAGTAGAGTTCTGCTGTGGCAATTTTCTCCTGAAGTTTGCTGACCTGCTCAGGATGAGTTTCGAGATATACATCGTTTTTACTCAGGATTTCTTTGTAAGTGACATCAGCCTGCTCCCATTGGCCGGAATCATACAAATCGTCAGCATCTCTTAGAAGAGAATGATATGATACCTCTTGATGTAAATGACTGATCTTAACCTTATATTTATTCTGCGTTTCCTTTTCTAGGTGAGATAGGGCTGTGGTTGCAGTTGTAAGCTCAAGACCGGCTTCCTTCCATAGTTTCTGGTGAGTGAGTTCAACACCTTTATTATATGCAGCGAAAAATCGTGCTTTGTTCTGTTTTTCCTTGAGTTGGGGGAGAAGACTCTGGTCTATATCTGGATTTGCTGCGGCTATTTCTATGGCCTGGGAAACGTAGTCGACAGCATGGATCCAGTCTTCTTCAGAGTAAGATTTCTCTCCAATCACCACAAGCTTGTTAAATTTTTCAATAGATTCAAAAGAAGCTATCGAAATGTAATGATCATTATATTTAACATTGCCGGCAAGACCCTGTTGTAAAGTTTCAGAAGACAAGGTTTGTTCAATATTATTGATCAGTTGATCACGTTCATCAGTTTTAAGAAAACGAATCTTTTTAGCATCAACTAGTGCTTCGTTGCAAAGTGTGTCAGTTGTTGAAAAATCATGTTTTTCTAGAGCATCCTGGCACTGGGCAAATGTCTGGTTAGCTTTTGCATAACGGGATGAGTTCGTATAATAGATAAATCCTGTACCCAGGAGACATAAGACCAGAGCACCACCAATTGTATATACAATGTAATTTTTTGATTGCGTACCGACTTTGTCTTCAGAGTGAGAGACTTCTTTCTTTTTCTTTTCAGGCTTAGACGGTTTTGGCCGAGTGCTTTCTTCAATGATGTCAGGTGGTGCAGATTCTACTCTGGTTTCATCAAAACCGCCGAGTAATTCGACAGACTGTTCAGCCCTTTTAATATCTTCCTCAATACCGGGAAAGTCGCTGACAC
>QKIH01000104.1 GCA_003249645.1 Desulfobulbaceae bacterium
AATATTCACCGTATCTGCTGCCGACAACCTGTTGCACAATAATTGCCATTCTATCGTCATATTTTTGTCCTCCCTCCTGTACACGCTTGGAAAACGCCCGTGGTCCAGCAAAACAGGTTGAAGCATAAATCAATTTGATCGCATCACAAAACTGTTTGAATCGAACAGAAAAATCTTCATAATTATTCGGCAGGATATAGGTACTGTAAAGTCCTGCGTAAGGTTTGAACTGGGTATCCTCCTGCAGACTTGAGGATCGAACAGACAGAGGATCTTTTACTACGCCAAGGTAATTTTTCAACTTCTCGGAAAGCCACACGGGCAGTTCGGAATCAAGAAACCTTGCGGCAATCTCTTCATCAGAAAGATAGTGAATATCATAAAGCAGACCATTGCTCTCGACAAATTCCTCATAGCCATCCGATGCAATAACCAGAGTACTCGGGACTTTGATGCGGGTAGCATCACCAGCCAGCTGCTGGGTAGTTGCAAGATGATTGGCCATAAAGGCAACGCCCCTCGCCTTCCCACCAAGCGAACCGCTCCCGATCTTAACAAAATCCATGATATCAGCATCAAAATCATCAGGCGAAAATTGGACGACAATCCCTTTTTGCCGCCGGATCCTGAGTTGATGAATACATTCTGCAAGGAATCTGCGCATGGATTCCAGAGAGCTAAAGTCACTAAGATGCAGGGCCTGAAGCCGACTCGCTACATCAATTTCGGACCGCGCCATGATCCAGTTGGAAAAATGATTACGTGAGGCATGATAAAGTAGAGACTCATCTGGAACTGAATAGATCATTTGTTCAAATGAACGAAGATTGTCAGCACAGCCTACCACGGAACCATCTGGTAAACGAAATACGAAATCACCGAAACCGAGATGATGGAGAAAAAAATCATGTATTTCCTTTTCCAGGTTTAGAGAATTCTTATCAAGAAACACCGCGGGCAACGAAAGAGCTTCTTGCCTATTCCCTGCGTCGGCACTCATTAACAATAGCGGTAAATCAGGAACAAGGGCACGAAAATCTGCTAACAACCTCAGACCTGCCCTGTCATCAAGATTACCTGAACGCGGGAATCTGCCATCGGAAATTATTCCAAAAACAAAGGGCTTATATCGTTCAAAAAGCTCAATAGCATCCTCATAACAGCTGACTGCAAGAATTTTGGGTCTTGCGCGCATCTTTAGCAACCTGTGTTCATCGTTGAGCGTATCGGCAAGCACCGACTGAGTCTGTTTCACAACCTCATTATATAATTTGGGTAACAGGTAGGAGAGATAATACGGAGAATCTTCAACCAAAATCAGGACACGCACCCCTGCCTTCTCCGTATCATGGAAGACGTTGGAATGATCTTCCACATTTTTGACAATTGCAAGCAACAATGAAGGGTCGGAAAGCCAGATAAAAAAATGATCAATACCTGATACTTTTATACGTTCCGGTGTAGATGATACCGAGCGTAATGTGTGTGCGAGCAAGACAACTGGTAAAAGAGGTGCTATCCTCTTCACTTGACGACCGAAATCCCATGCACCCATATCCTCTACATTTGGCATGGTGATAACGAGATCATATTTTTCCAGACCAATCAATCTCAATGCCTCTCCAGCGGAACCAACACGTTGTATGCGTGGAGGCTGACTGAGATTAAGCCCCTGATATTCTTCAATAATAAGACTTGCCAGGCTTCCATCCTCCTCCATGATGAAAGCATCATAAGGACTGGCAACCAGCAGAATTTCCCGTATTTTACACGACATCAACTCATGGAAAACCTGAAAAGAAATTTCCATGACGGCTCTCCCTCATAGTCATTTATTCGGTAACATCATCAATGAAATTATTTTCTCTCGCCGCTATCTTTTTTGAGGACAAACTTTATTTTTCGGGACGAATTGCAAGGATTACTTGCTTATTTCAATGCAGACCAGGCACAAAACAATAAATAGGCGGATAGAGCACTATAAAAGATTTATTAAATTTTACGCACATATCTTTCAGAATCTGTAAAAATCTGCCCGAGAAAATGGCGATAGAGTGGAAAGCTAATCAGAAAGTGGAACGTTTGGAGAGCAAAAAAATAAGAGAGTCGAGCAGTTCAGATGAGGGACCTGCGGTATTGAACAGAATCAATGAAGATGGAGGAATTTCATCGGGAAACTCAAAAGACATCTTCTGGTTCTGGTAGATTTCCCATGTTCCGTCGGATACAGCCCTGGGGTCGTGGGTACGAACATTAAGACGCCGTTGCGTTTCCTCATCATCACATCGACAAAGAATAAAATAAAGTGCGGCACAACATTCCTCAGCACAATTGACAACACGCTGTCGTTCGCTTCTTTTGTGAAAAGAACCGTCCAGTACAACTGATCTTCTCTTGCCGCATAACTCACTTCGGGTATATTCAAGGAGAGCGTCGTATGTTTTACGCGTAAATTCCGGCGTGTATATTCCCTGATTCAGATTGCTTTCCTGTCGGGACTGGGGAATCTTGCCTGCCAGCTCCTTTCGGACAACATCAGTATTGAAATACGGGAGGGAAAAACGTTGAGCCAGCCCCTTCGCCAGCGTACTTTTGCCGCTGGCGATGAGCC
>QKIH01000166.1 GCA_003249645.1 Desulfobulbaceae bacterium
CAGGCTGTCCATGCCGTGTAGTGTTCAGTCAACAGTTGCTCTGCTGTTTTACCGCGCTGAACCGTGAGATTCTTCTGCTGTTCAAACCGTCTTACAGCTACTGAACTGTAATCATAATTCAAATCGGGATAAAATAGATCAGTAAGGTGAATTCCTGCAACGTTATACTGTTTAACCAGGACTTTCAGATTTTTTATCAAGAGGTTTTTTGTCTTTTCAGACGATGGAGAAAGCCATGAGTCCGATACAAGGCCATGCTTATCTACCATGGCAGCGTGTTTATCCTGCACAATTTCCTGATGGTTAAGCAGAACAGGCAAACTGAGGTGCGTCTTTATCCCTGCAGCAGCGAGACTTTTAAGCAGCAATTCAAATCGCGAGCAGATCTCCGGTTCGGCCAGTGGCTCACCGCCCGAGACAAAATAGCGATTACCGCTGCCGTCCATAACCGGAACGAAGACATCAGTCACACCAAACTCAAGAAGATTTCGGATCATCTCCTTCATATCAATGTTAATAAGACTTGGATCGACATTAATGCCGACGTTATGTTCCTGCTGCTCCCCGCTGGAGAAAAACTGATCTAGACTCAGACAAGGCCCGCCCTGCTGTTTCACATATTTGACAAAATCCTGCAGGACAGCAGCATGCTGCGCAACAATGGTAGGATGCAGAAGCATAACGAACGGTCTCCCGCTCTCTTTTCGATAAAGATAATTTTCTTTCAAGAGATCAAGAGCCATCTGATCATCAAGACCATAGGTCACAAAGAGATCGAAATCGGAAAACAGAATACGGTCAGTAGAATTGGTGGAAATTGGAAATTCGCCAAGAGCACTTTGAGAAACCGCCTGCTCAGATTCCGAAGCATCAAATCGAAAACCGACTTCACCTGCCATTGAAAAGAGATCACGATTCACCTGATCTGCCGGAACACGCAGCCAGACAGGAGAAATACCGGTAATCTTTTCCAAAGCACTCTGCGATGCCGCAAGGTCGTTCTTAGCCGCAGAAAAACCCTGATTTTTCAGCAATAAATAGGCCTTCGAAAAAACGCCTATGGTTCCCTGATCGGAGAGCCTTTTAACCGTATCTGGGAACTTCTCGGCAAACTCTGCAGTGATAAAATACGACGAAAACTCCTGAAAATTTAATTGAGCAAGCGCATCATTATCTTCCTGGAGTTCGACATCAAAGAGAAGCAGAAGCGATGACGCAATATTTTCTGCCGCCGCTTTTGACTGAGGTAAAACCACAAGCAGCAGAGAAAACAGCAATATATAAAAATAACTCAAAAACCGTGTCATGAAGATGCTTACGAATCAGGGTTTAATCTACTTTGGCAATTTATCTGTGCCGACCAGAATCAGATTATATTTCACTGTATTATAACAGAAAAATATATCCTTGGCTCCCCGAGATTAGGTAAAAAAGATTAACCCTGATTCAACATCAACTCTTTGGGTCAAACCACACAGGTTAAACCAGGTGCCCCGTCAGTCACTTCGCCTATGCAGACGGCATCTGCAACCCCGGCATCATGCATTGCTTTTATAGCCGCCTCAACATGCTTCATGGGCAAGGCTAGCAGCAGACCGCCAGAAGTCTGCGGATCATAAAGCAATTCTTCCGAATGTCTGTCCAGGCTTCCCTCAAGAACAAAATCAAACTGGCTTACCATCTTGCGATTATCCTTATTGCTTCCGGTGGTCTGACCGATCTTGTACATATCAAGAGCACCCGGATAATAAGGCAGATCTTTCTGTCGAATAATTAACCGCACTCCACTACCGGCAGCCATCTCAAGTCCATGACCGAGAATACCGAATCCGGTAATATCGGTACAGGAATGCAGTTCAAACTGCAAGGCAGCATTCATAGCCGAACCGTTTAGTGACGCAAGGGTCGGAAGGGTATACTGTTCAAGTTCTTTGAAGGGATATTTATTAGCCCTGACCGCATTAAACAGCACCCCGGACCCCATTGGTTTTGTAAGTATCAGCCCGTCTCCAGGTCTTGCTCCGGCATTGGTTATAATTTTATCCGGATGCACCACCCCGCTGACGCAGAGGCCATATTTCGGTTCATTATCATCAACTGTATGACCGCCAGCAAGACAAGCGCCTGACTCAATGACCTTGTCGTTGCCGCCGCGCAGAATTTCACGCAAAACCCCCATATCGAGATGGTTTGAGGGGAACATCACCACATTCAATGCCGTCAGCGGTTTACCCCCCATGGAGTATACATCTGAAATGGAATTTGCTGCAGAAATCTGACCGAACCAGTAGGGAGCATCAACCGGCGGAGTACTAAAGTCGACGGTATTAATCATCGCCAGTTCATCGGAGAGACGATACACCGAGGCGTCATCCGAGGTTTCTACTCCTACCAGCAGATTTGGATCATCACTTCTGGTAAGGCCTTTGAGCGCGTCCGACAGATCCGTCGGACCAATTTTTGCTGCTCAGCCGCAGGTTCTGGCAAGTTTGGTCAGCGTTTTTTTTCTAAAGAAACTCATATTCTTCCCGTTATTGAGTGTATATTATCTGATTCAGTTTCGTACATGACTCAGATAATAA
>QKIH01000173.1 GCA_003249645.1 Desulfobulbaceae bacterium
TTTAATTCTCTGACAATAAGATCGCGTTGTTCAAGAAGCTGCGGAAAAGCATCTAAATCGACTTCGAGCCGTGCAATATCATAGTGAACACGAATCCTGACATTGTAAAAACCAAGCGAATGAAAAAACTGTTCTGCTGCTTCAACCTGCCGCATCTGAGCATAGGAAAGCCTGGTATTATAGGGAAAACGTGTTGCCAGGCACGGAGAGGAAGGACGATCAGCGACACTTAAATCAAAGGCTGCAGCAAGCTTTCTTACATCGCTTTTGGTCATTCCAGTCTCTGCAAGAGGGCTCTTGATTGCAAGCTCGCTGAGTGCCGCAATTCCCGGTCTGTAACTCTTTAGATCATCACCGTTGGTTCCGTCCATGATTAAAGAGATGCCAAGCGTTGTGCCAAGTTCATGCAATCTGGTAAAGAGATATTTTTTGCAGAGATAACAACGCGTAACCGGATTTTCCATAATACCGGCCTGCTCAAGCTCATCCACTTCGAGGATGTGATGCAGTACACCAAGGTCTAAGGCAATCTTTCTGGTTATTGCAAGATCCTGCATCGGATGAAGACTGGTCTGAAAAGTGGCTGCATGCACTGCAAAGCCTTTCTCTGCTGCGACCATGCAGGCTGCTTTTAACAACAGGGTGGAATCGACTCCGCCGGAAAAAGCAATAATGCAGTCCTCATTAAGCAGTTCATCAAGATAATCTAGTAAAGTTGCTTTTAGTCGCTCCATAAGTATGCCTGCAGTAAAATGAATAGCGCCTGTTACAAATGTATAACATTCTCAATTTTCTGCACGTCTGAATCTCATTCACAGATGATACCAAGAATCATCTGTTCTACAAAGTACTGATGACGCAGCAGATTACCGCTTAACTGTTCAAGTTTCTGAAGCATTGCGCTGCCGCTCTTCTCTTTTATATGGGTGCAGTTATAATTAAGGCAGAACATCGGCTTAAAGGCGAATAAGCATCCGGCTGGACCCAAAAAGCAGCACTCGAAGCCATCATCACGAACCCTCCTCACCTCGATACCGATGAGCAGATTCATCAGCATCTGAACGGCATCGGTTTCTCCGGCCATATAGAGGCTGCAGCAGCCGCCACCTTCTTTTGAAGCGCATTGCACACACTGGGCGCCCATGTTCATTGCAGTCATATGGGCAGACAATTCTTTTTCCAAAAACTGAAGCTTTTCAAGAGCCCGGTTCAGACTGTCATCGGTTGTTAATTGATCGTAAAATTGATCATACAGATTATTAGCAGTCTTCAGCTTGTCTGCTATGGAAGAAGAATAGAGCTTTTGCAGAAAATCAGGATCACAGTTCATCTCTTGTCCGCAGCATTGCTGGCCTCACAAAAACATCACCGACTCATTATTACGCGATATTGCGCAAACTGCCACGATCCCTACAGGGATGATCAGTATTCAATTGTCAATTCAGAAGACGTTGAGCCTTCTTAGAATCTCTGGCAAGACCGATCTCCAGAGAGCTTTTTATACTTTGCTGTGAGCCAGAAGTACAACTGTAAAATTCGGCTCAATGCACTTTATCCATCGGTAAAGGAGGGAACAGCGTGGAGAGATTGAACAGGGAGTTATGCGGGCCGGTATTTTACCGGCCCGAATTGAGCTACTTTTCTATGGCCTGAAACTCATCAATGAATTTTTTATCGATGTAATTCTTGATGGTGAAGGCCAGCTTTCCTGCAAAGGTTACAATCCATTTTGAAAAGACGCCGATTCCACTGCCGAGATTATAGATGAGCAGATATTTGCCGCCAGGATGAAACTCTTCAAGCGATGTTTCATCCAATGTTGCCATCAGATTATGATAGAGCACCGGATTCTCGCGCACGGCATAGACGCCGACCTTATCAAGCGGTTGGGGCTCGAAATAGATGCAATCGCCACCGCCGAAGATGTTGTTATACTTTACCGACTGCAGATATTTATTGGTCAGCAGGCCTCCATCTGGGCCGGTTGGCAGACCTGAACGGGTAAAGATGTCATTGGGTTTGACACCGACACATGGAAAAATTACATCGGCATCATAGCTGTCCCCGTTCTCAAGAACGACCTTGCCGTTGCCTATTTCTTTTGCATAGACACCTTCAATGATATTTACCCCCTTTTTCAGCAGATCAGCTTTTGCCAGATCACTGATACGGCTGCCCTGTTTTTTCATCAGCTTCTGGCCGGCAAAGAGATAGACAGTTACCTTCTTTTCACATCTTTCCCCAGCCAGCTGATGGACATTGCCGGCAATTTCCACCGCTGACGGTCCGCCGCCAACCACCGCTACCTTCACTTCTTTGTCACGTGAGAGGGCAACGATCTTTTTCTGGGCATCAAGCAGTGCCTCTATTGGTTTTGCAGTAAAAATTTCCTGCGTTTCAGCTACAATCTTCGTTTTCGGCACATATGATCCTGCATTACAGCTCAATACATCATAAGGGATGGGAAGATCCTGGCTGTCAACCGTTACTTCCTGTTTATCGGGATCAATAGTTAAAGCCTTGCCAAGCACAAAGGTTCCACCTTTATCTTCAACCACTTTTCTGGTGGCAAACCGAATGTCGTCAGGATGATAGGTTCCGCCTAGCATTCCCGGCCCCATCCCGGAATAATAATGATATTCCGAAGGCTGAATGACGGTTACGTTATATCCTTTTTCAACAAAGGTGTGCAGATTCGCAAGGGTCACCATGTGCGCATGACCACCACCTATCAGCAGCAGATGCTTTGCCATCTTACTCCTCCTTTAGGCGACCTGATCCATGTATTCAGCCAGCCTGGCAATATGTGTGCGTTCTTCCTTTTCTATCTGTTTCAACGCACTCTTTACTTTCTCATCAGAAGCTTTCTCCGCTGCCCTGAAATAAAGATCCAGAGCCTGAGCTTCAATTGACATAGCAAGATCAAGAATGCCCGTCACCTTGTCAAGATCAGGATAAAATCGTTCGATATACTCATCAGTTGAAAGGCCTCCCTCCATGGCAGGTTCAATCACCTTCGCTGCAAACGCTTCCATAGTTGCTTCCTTGCCTGTGACATCTTTATAAATGACAAGCAGCTGTTTCTGATGGGCAAGTTCGATATCCGCCAACATGGAAAAGAGCTTCTTTGCCTCTTCGTTTTCAGTCTTCCCAACCATTTTGAGATAGAAATCCCGCAACCCTTCCTCAAGACCATAACCTGTAACGATTGCAGACTCAACATCTGCCACATCGTCAAAGAGATACATACCGACATCCTGTGATCCGATCGCTATTTCCTTGCTCCAGGCATGAATACCGCCGCTCACATTATACAGATTTCCGTACCCCTTACCAGCCAGCATCTGCGCAACAACCCGGCTGCGCCCGCCACTGGCACAATAGATCAGCGTAGGCTTGGCCGGATCAATTTCATCGAGCCTTTCATCGAGTTCCCCCATTGGTATCAGAGTGGAGCCCGGAACGTGTTCCGCTTCATATTCTTTCGGCTGACGAACATCAAGGAGCTTGACATCAGGGTTCTTATCGATCATCTCCTGTGCTTCCTGCCAGTCAATCGATGTAACAGGTGTAAAAAACTGTTTCCATTGCATTTTGACTCTCCCACAAATAAAATTACTGTTTATTGACCAATAGTTAAACACCTTACTTCATCATATGCACAGGAAAATCATCAGTCAATGTAATCCGAGATTATGACAGGATATTTTGTCCCTACAGTGTAATTTTCCCCATTTTCGGGCAAAGATCATTCCTGTTGACCACCGGACCTATTCCCGTTAAGGTCGTTTTTTCGGTTTTTCTCGGATCAGCTAACAGCTTAAAAAGGATTATCAGCAAATGGAACTTTCAACACTCTCCCCCCAAATCCTGCTATTTCTTTTCTGTGCAGCCTGTGTTGCCGGTTTTCTTGACACCCTCGCAGGCGGAGGAGGACTTATTGCCCTGCCTGCAATCATATTGAGTGGGGTACCGCCGCTCAACGCTCTGGCGACAAACAAGCTGCAGGGCACCGTAGGCACCCTGACGGCCAGTCTGATAATGTTTCGAAAAAGGCAGGTCTCATTTCACCGGGTCAAGCATCTCATGCTTTTTGCCTTTATCGGTTCCGCCTGCGGCACAATCGCTGTTCAGTTCATTGATACATCAATACTGCATGTTATCATCCCCATGGCGCTGCTGATCACCGGGTTCTATTTCCTTCTCTCACCCGGTCTGCACAATCGCCAGCAGGACGAAAAGATGAGCAAGTCTACGTATAAAAAAACTATTGTTCCGCTTATCGGATGGTATGACGGCATGTTCGGACCCGGCACCGGTTCTTATTTTGTTCTTGCCGGCGTTGCTTTGCGCGGCCTGAAGCTCATCGACTCCACTGCCGTTGCAAAGACGCTGAACTTTGCCACCAACTTTGCTTCCCTCCTGCTTTTCCTGAGTCTTGGTAAGGTTGTTTGGCTGGTCGGACTGGTAATGATGGCAGGCCAGTTTATCGGAGCATGGCTCGGTGCCCATTTTCTGCTGAAAATCAATCCTCTTTACATTCGTTTCCTAGTGGTAATCATGAGTTTTGGCATGCTGGTTAAATATGGTTTCAGTATGGGATGGTTTAATTAGCTGGTACAGAAGCTGCCCGCGTCCAGTACCTGTCGAGCACACTTCTTGAGCAACCTTGTTCATCAAGTATGATGCTATTTTCCTAAAACTGCCTTTCTTCAACAGTTTTTTCTTGACGACTATGCAATGTACTGCTACCAATGAATCAAATAGTGTAACAATTTTAAACCTAAAACGGTCTCAAGCACAATGAACACCCTTTTCGCCAACAATATTACATCATCTTCACGCTGCATTTTTGCAGTGGTGAATGTGGTGCTAGTGGTGATTAGTGTGGTGAGCTTGGTGCCGTAAGGGTTAGTGACATACTGATTATCAACCCCCGTCGGCACCTGCCGGCGGGGGTTTTTTATTGGCTCTCCCGGCGTGTCGGCAAAACTACAGATCAAAGGGAGATCAACAGTGGAACAGTTAAGCGGCGCGCAGCTTACCATAAGGCTGCTGGAAAACCAGGGCATTGACACCATAGCCGGCATACCGGGCGGAGCAAACCTGCCCCTTTACGATGCTCTTCAGGCTTCAACCAAAATCAGACACATCCTTACCAGACACGAACAGGGAGCGGGATTCATTGCGCAGGGAATGGCAAGATCAACAGGCAAACCCGCTGTTTGTTTCGCCACGTCAGGCCCCGGCGCTACAAACCTTATTACCGCCATGGCTGACGCCTATCTCGATTCTATTCCGGTCATCTTTATCACCGGTCAGGTTCCTCTGTCGCTGATCGGCACAGATGCCTTTCAGGAGGTCGACATCTACGGCATCAGCATTCCAATCACCAAACACAACTATCTTATCCGCTCTGTCGATGAACTCCACACCGTTATCCCCGAAGCGTTCAGAATGGCCTCTACCGGACGCCCCGGGCCAATCCTGATCGATATCCCCAAAGATGTTCAAAACAGTATCACCAGCTATGACCCTGAAGAGCAATACGGCTTTTTTGATCAGTTGCAGGCTCCTTCTCTACCGACCGTTGAAAAAATAGAACTCGCAGCTGATATGATCAATAACTCAAAGCGCCCTGTTTTATACATCGGCGGCGGAGTTATTCATGCAGAAAGCGGGTATCTGGCAAGGGAGCTTGCTGAAAAGAATTCTATTCCTACAACTATGTCTCTTATGGGACTTGGCATCATGCCGCATGATCATGAACTCTATATGGGGATGCTTGGAATGCATGCCTCACGCGGGACGAATAGGGCAATGAAGGAAAGTGATCTTATCATCGCCGTCGGAGTTCGTTTCGATGACCGTGCTACCGGCAAAATTGCCGAATTCTGTCCGAACGCGAAAATTCTTCACCTCGACATTGACCCCTGCGAAATCGGCAAACTGAAAAAGACCCATCTCGGCCTCGTTGGCAATGTAAGATACTCTCTGGAAATGCTTATCCCGCATGTTGCAGAAAATGATCGAAGCTCCTGGTGTATCCACGTGGCAAAACTGCAGCAGGAAAACCCTATCTTTTGCCCCAACGACAGAAACTTCAACAAACCGTACTCGATAATTCTTGAGGCAGCGGCAATCGCCGGAGAAGATGCCATCGTCACCACTGATGTAGGCAAACACCAGATGTGGACAGCGCAAAGCTATCCACTCAGCAGGCCGCGGCAGTTTCTCACCTCCGGCGGTCTAGGCACCATGGGATTCGGGATGCCGACAGCCATCGGAGCAGCACTTGCCAACCGAGGCAAGACAGTGCTTTGCTTCACCGGTGACGGTTCAATCATGATGAACATTCAGGAACTCGCCACGGCTGTTGAGGAAGAGGCGAACATCAAAATCATCCTGTTCGACAACAGTTCACTCGGCCTTGTTCGCCAACAGCAGTCACTGTTTTATAACCGGCATATCTTTGCCTCCGAATACAAACACCGGGTTGATTTCTGCACTATTGCAAAGGGATTCGGCCTGAAAACCTATTCAATCGATGATCACCATAGTTTAAAATCCGTCTTTGAAGAGGCTTTCTCAAACAAGGGCCCGGCACTGATTCATATACCGATCGATATTGAAGAAGAAGTTTACCCCATGGTTCCTCCAGGAGCCGCTAACACTACCATGATAGGAGGAGAGCTTACCCATGAATGCGCTTAAAACCGACTCCAATATTCAGCATGAGACCATCCTCGAACTGCAGGTTAATAACCATCCGGGCGTTATGTCGCACATCTGCGGTCTCTTTTCAAGAAGAGCTTATAACCTTGAAGGGATAGTGGTCGTACCGATCGGCAGAGGAAAGATCAGCCGGATGTGGCTGAAAGTCATAGAAGAGAACAATCTTGAGCAGATTGTCAAACAGCTGCAGAAACTCCCGGATGTCCAAACAGTCACCCGACAACCTCCTGGGGATTCAATTTTCTCCGAGATAAGCCACTTTTTCTCTTCCTGACAAAGCAGTTGCAAAAACTGGTGTTAAAAAAGATCCATGGTGGTATAAAGTCTGCTTTATTCACCATGGATCTTTTTTGGGAGGCTCAAGCAAATCATGCTTGGAACAATTGTTAACGCCCTGGCCATCATCGCAGGCAGTCTTCTCGGCTTACTTTTCTCTAGAGGGATACCCGAGAATTACAAACAGATCATACTCACCGGTGTCGGGCTTTCCGTGCTGCTGATAGGCATGAAGAGTGCACTGGTAACCAATGATCTGATGATCGTCATCTTTTCAGTCATCATCGGTGCCATCTGCGGTGAAGCCTTGAAAATTGAAGACCGGCTTGAGCAGCTGGGCCGGATGCTTGAGAAAAAAGTTTCTAAGAAATCAGGTGATACCAGTTCCTTTGCCAGAGGGTTTGTCACTGCAAGCCTTGTTTTCTGTGTCGGGTCCATGGCTATTGTCGGTTCTCTTGAAAGCGGTTTAACAGGCAATCATCAGACCCTTTTTGCCAAATCGGTCCTTGACGGCGTTACTTCCGTCATCTTTGCCTCCACCATGGGACTTGGCGTAATGTTTTCGGCTGCCGCAGTATTCCTGTATCAGGGCTTGATCACCATGACCGCGGTATTCATGAAAAACTTTCTTGTAGCGGAAACCATCGCCCAGATGACCTCCGTTGGAGGCCTGCTGATCATGGCAATTGGCATGAATATGCTGAAGATTACCAGCATCAAGGTGGGTAATCTGCTGCCGGCTATTTTTCTTCCTCTTCTCTATTTTGCTATAAGATCAATTCTATAAGTTCCTATTCCTTTGCAGGAACCTTGATCAGCTGGAATGCTCCTTCCTGATCCATCCCGCCACGGGTCAGACGCGGCCCCTCAACCACTGAGATCAGATCTCCTTCTCTGATGCAACCCATCTGTACAGCATGATCCATTGCCTTGAATACCATGGCGTTGCGGTCAAGATCCTCCCGTATGATAATCGGAATAATGTTTTTATACAGGCAGGCATGTCTCGAAACATGAAGCGACTTGGTCACAAGAAGTGACGGAACCCTGCGACTCCACTTTGAAAGAACCGGATAGAGTTTTCCTGACGGATCAAGCAGAATAGTGGCCGCCGTATTTTTGATTCCTGCTACCAGAATGAGTGCCGGATTTGAAGCGGTTTCAGCTGAGAGCTGATCTGGATCAGTTACCAACTGCTCACCATAGCGTTCCTGCTCTCCGATAATTGCAGCCATGGTTCTGACAACATTCACCGGATCAATGCCTGTGGCCGTCTCCTGTGAGAGCATGACCGCATCAGTACCTTCATAAATTGCGGTGCTTACATCGGTAACCTCGGCCCTGGTCGGCCTCGCATTAACTGTCATCGAATCAAGCATCTGCGTTGCGGTAATCACCGGCGTATTCATTCTCCGGCATAAATGAATAATTTCCTGCTGGATGTGAGGAACCCGGACTGCAGGAAGTTCAACCCCCATATCTCCTCTGGCAATCATAATCGCATCAGAAACCTCTATGATCTCCTTGATATTATTCACCGCTTCCGGCTTTTCAATCTTCGCTACTACCCGCAGATCTCGCTTTTTAGCATCTGCTATGTATTTCTTGATCTGTCGAATCTCGTCCGGATGCCTTACAAATGAAAGCGCAACGTAGTCGATTGAATGGTTCAGGGCCCAATCCAGATCACGCCAGTCTTTCTCTGTGACAGAAGGCAGAGAAAGCTTGGTTGCCGGAAGATTGATACCCTTGCCTGATTTTAATACTCCACCAACAACAATCTCACAGACAACACCGGAGTTATCTTTTCTCAGCACTTTCAACTCTAGCAGCCCGTCATCAAGCAGAACAGGATCACCCGGCTGAATATCATCCAATATTTCCGGGGCAATGGTTGAGATTGCCTTTTTATTACCGAGCACCTCCTCTTTTCTGATGGTTATCATCTCTCCAGCAACTATTTCCACCTGGCCGTGTTCTATTTTTCCAACACGGATCTTCGGCCCGCAAAGATCCTGGAGGACAGCAATCGGCTTGTTCCAGTTCTCCTCCGCCATTCGCACCGCCTTTAAAGCCCGTTCATGATCTTCGTAGCTGCCATGTGAAAAGTTGAGCCGTACAACATCCATACCGGCGAGTATCAGTTTGCCAAGTGTTGAAGGGTCGTTTGAAGCAGGTCCTATGGTGCAGACTATTCTTGCCTTTTTCTGGATGGAACCGTGACTCTTCACCGAGACATGGGTTAACAGATCCTCAAGTATATCAAAATCAAAAGGCTTGGGTAGAACAGCCATGACATTTTCATACTGATCCAGTCGCTCATGCACCTCTTTATCATTATCAGCACCGGTAACAATAATGATCGGGAGATGTGGGCAGACTACCTGCATTGCCTCAATAAATTTATAACCATCCCAATGCGGCATTCGGATATCACTGATGATGACATCATATCTATTGGCACCAGCCATCTGATATCCCTGCTGACCGTTGCCGGCAGTATCAACCTCATGTCCCATCTTCTCCAATCTTTTCTGGACAAGAACCTGCGTGGATTTTGCATCTTCTAGAACCAGTACTCGCATAAATGTCTCCCTGGTAGAATTCTTCAATATCATCTATGGGCAAGCAACTCTTCTTTAAGAATACGAAAAACAACTATGCTTTTGCAAAAAAAATAGTTTCACTCTCTTTTCTCTTACTATTTACAGCCCATAAATATGTCAGGCATGAAGGATCACAACACAACTTCCTATCCTCTTTATTTTATTGATTTTTCATGTTATGTTGCGCACTTTAATTAAAACTCTGGTATACCGTTACAACATGTTTGAATATTGTTTACGTGTTTAAAGGACTTATATGATGCACTTTCATTTGAAAAAAAATTATTCTCACCTGAAGATGTTCCTGATAGTGTCTCTTCTTGTAGGGATCACTCTTTGCATTCTGCAGATAACAGGCACTTTCACCCCGATTGATACTCTGCTTCTCTCTTTAGGTAATGAAAACGCCAAGCTGGCGCTGCCCATAGGTGTCATCATGCTCGTAATCATGTTTCACACCATACTTCCCGGTATCATTATTCTTGAAGAGGGGATCGTTAAGGGAATCATTTACACCATGGTAATCTGGTTCTTTTACGCCGTTCTCATTCACTCATACACCAAAAGTTTTCATTACTATATTCCTCTCACAGCACCGCTTCTCGGCTGCATTCTCTCTATTATTCGCGTCCTTTTATGGGAATACGCCAAGCTGACCGAAGAAAAAGATGGAATTAAGAGGACCTTCGGTTCCTTCGTTGAACCCCGAATAGCCGACATTCTTCTCAGCAACCCTGATTTGGTGAGACAGGACGGAGTCCGCAAAACAGTTACCATCATGTTTGCCGACCTCCGCGGCTTCACTAAACTGTGTAAAGAAATCCCCCCGGAGCAGGTTATCACTATGCTGAGAGATTGTTTTGGCAAACTGATTTCCATAGCCCGTGCAAATGGTGGCACCATCGATAAACTTATCGGTGACTGCATGATGGTTGTGTGGGGGAATCCAGTGCCTATAGAGAATCATGAAGAGAAGGCTGTTGAGTCTGCCATCGCAATGCAGGCTGTTATGACTGCAGTCGGCAGCAAATGGAAAAATTTGCTGGGAGTCGATATCATGCTGGGCATAGGAATAAATTGTGACGAAGTAGTAGCCGGAACCATCGGTTCAGAAGAATTCTCTGACTATACCGTGCTTGGAAGCGGTGTGAACCTGGCATCCCGACTAGAGTCAGTCTGTCCTGGCGGTGAAATCTGTGTATCAAGCAAGATCGTTACAGCACTTGACGGAGTTTATAAATTTGAAAAACTGGGCAATCTGAAACAGAAAAACACAGAAGAAATGCTCGAGGTTTTTAGAGTGACTTATTAATCAAAAATGGAGGGCTGTATTGAAAGACTGAATATTGCGTTGATGACAACACTGCACATTCTGGGGAGATAGGCTTTTATGACAAACAGTCAACACCCAGCCCCTCAATACAGTACGATGAACCTTGTATTGAAAGAATTGAGTGCCGTATTGATGACAACACTGCACATTCTGGGGAGATAGGCTTTATGACAAACAGCAGCACCCAACCCTTCAACACAAGAACTCAGCTTATATGACAAAAAAAAACATTCTGTATTGAAGGGATTGAATGCCGTATTGATGACAACACTGCACATTCTGGGGAGATAGGCTTTTATGACAAACAGCAGCACTCAATCCCTCAATACAGAATAACTTCTATTCTGCTCCGATATACCCATGACGAGCTGAAACAGGCTCCAGAGCATCATTTACCATAACATAGGTTCTATTATACTGGTCTGCATATGTTTTCGTCAGCTTTCGTCCAGGGGGTAGACCGTCAATCGACGGGGCTGTAATAAACCCGCTTCCGATGTGCCGAAAATACAATTTTTCACCAGTCTTAGTCTGCATCTCTCCGTAACCTTTTCCAACCAAAGAACTCTTAAAGGAAATGCAGGTGGCCCCCCACCTTTTTTCCAGTCCACCAGGTTGACATTGTCAACGTTATGGAGATGTCTTTTGTTAAGCACATATTATGCCATCTTAAAAAAATATCTTACAAACCACAAATAACACCGCAATTTCAGCGTGTTTTTTGACTATCACAATGTATTATATAGCAAAACTCGTTTGCACATTGTTCAAAGGACTGCACATCGTGCGAAAAAGTCATGAAATCGTCAACTTCGTTTGCAGCCATCATCAATAAGAATTGTATTTCGTACCGATTTAACAATCTTTTTTTGATCTTAACCAATTGACTTAAGCTCTTTTTTATACTATGTTTGATTAAATTTTTACATTAACGACAACAGAGTTTACACTATGACAACAGTACAACACAGCGCCAAGAAAGATCTTGCTCTTTTAAAACGCCAGCTCGCCCAAGTCGCAAACTCATGGGGCATGGAAGACTTTAAAGGGTCAGTAAATTTCTTCGCCTCAATTCTTCCCAAACTCATGCGAGTCGAACGCTGCACTATCTATATCATGGAAATGGGATCAAACCGTATCTGTTCAATGTTCGGTACAGGACTGAAAGAGCGTGAGATTGAAGCTCCAATGGAAGGCAGTCTGGTTGGCCGTGTCATCACCACCGGACAAAGCATCATTGATAATGAACTTGCCAAGCACCCCGGCTTTCATAACCATGCTGCTGAGCAAACAGGCTTTATCAGCCGTAATACGCTATGCTCACCAATCATCACCTCAGGTGGAAACAAAGTTTCCGGTGCCGTTCAACTTTTAAATACCATCGACGGCCGTCCATTTACAAAGGAAGACCAGGAACAGCTGGAAGAAGTCGCTCAATTCCTTTCCATTTCAATTGAATCGATCGTTATCAACCATGAAATAATACGCATAGCCGGAGAACTCGAAGAAGAAGTTGACAGACTGGCGAAAAACACTGTCAGAGGCAACCTGATCATCGCAGAAAGCCCTTCCATGACTGAGATACTCGAAATAGTCAATGTTGTCAGCAACACCCCGGTTAACGTTATGATATTAGGGGAGAACGGCACAGGTAAAGAACTGATAGCACGACTTATCCACGAGAATGGGCAACGGAAAACCAAACCTTTCGTCCCGGTTAACTGCGCATGCATACCAGAACATCTGGTTGAAAGTGAGTTTTTCGGACACGAGAAAGGTGCCTTTACCGGGGCAGACAGCAGTAGGACAGGACGTTTTGAAGATGCCAGCGGCGGCACCCTCTTTCTTGATGAAATTGCTGAAATGCCGCTTACCACCCAGCCTAAGTTTCTGCGCGCCATCCAAGAACAGGAAGGCAGCAGACTGGGAAGCAACAAGACTATCAGCTATGATCTCCGCCTTATCTGCGCCACCAATAAAGACCTCTCCATAGAAGTTGACAACGGAAGATTTCGGGAAGATCTCTTTTTCAGGCTCTTTTCGGTCGAAATAACTATTCCGCCGCTACGCCAGCGAAGAGAAGACATTCTACCGCTGGCACTTCATTTCCTGGATAAAACGAACAAACACTTTGAAAAGCATGTCATTGGTTTCTCATCTGATGTCCTCGATCTCTTTGAACAATATCCATGGCCTGGAAACGTCCGCCAGCTTATGAAGGAAGTTGAGCGCCTGGTTGCTTTAACCCCGGATGACCATGAGATTATACTGGCGAGATGTTCAAAAGATCTCCAATCTTTTCAATCCAAGTCATTCCAATCTGACAAACCATTAAAATCACTTTCTATTCCTGATCAGATTGAGGATCTTGAAAAGAAATTGATCGCAAAAGCGTTAAAAAAAGCGGGGGGAAACAAGACCGTGGCTGCCAAGCTGCTTAATTTGACAAGACAGGGTCTTGGCAAGAAACTGAAACGGTACGAACTTGTATCATCATAAAAAAAGGCCGGTCGCAAGCACAAGCGACCGGCCTAGACAAGCCTGACAAGTTATTCCTGAAGTATATTGAGTTAATAGATTTTTCTTATCCTTTCACCTCTGCTTTCATAACAAAGATTGAACTGCTCTGATCATCACTTCTCAGAACGCCGGTCACAACAACTTCCTTGTTGACCAGACCGGTTATATCCAGGCCTTCAAGGAAAAAGATGCCGTCAGCTGTTTTCAGCACAATACCTTTTTCCGTTTCAGCAACCGTTCCGGCAAAATCCTGAGGCTCAGCCAGCTGGGATTCAACAGCAGTCTGCACATCTTCTGCCTCAACAGCAGTTCCAGAAGCCCAAAGGTGGCTGGTACCAGCTAAATTTAATGTTCCGATCATTATTACTGTCATAATCTTTTTCATACATTCTCCTTAACTAGATGAGGTTTGACCGTCTTCGCGGCCTTTTATCCTTAAGTCCTGACAGTTCAGTTATGAACTGCGATTTACACTTGCTTGAGCAATGGCCATGCCAAACATTCATCTAATTGTATTTACGTAATTTAAGGCATTTCAACAGAACACTGCATTGACTGGCGATCAACTATTTGCACACCTGTGTGCAAAGTTTGCTCACAGTACAAACGGTATTAAAAAATTCTCAGAGCAGGTATGAATTTTGCGTAAAAGATAACTACTGAAAGTCAGATGAAACACCCGGCGAAACGATTGCCCAGCTACAGCAAGAATTTATATTACCCATCAGCATCGATAAAAATAACGTGAAAACAACTGTTTCAAGGCTCAACATCACAACAAAGCTCGCTCTTCTGCTGTTTCTGTTCATAATTATCTTTTACGGCACCATTGCACTGGTCTTTTATCACGTGCAGCAGATGAAAACGATTTCCCAGGAAATCGTCACTGTTGATACAAAGATAATTAATTATTCCAAGGAATTATCAAGATTTTTATTGGATATGGATGCAAGTGCCCAAAAGTATTCCCTCCTTAAGACAGAAGGCTATCTGGAAACTTACCAGTCAGCATCAAAAAATTTTGAACAGCAATTCTACCAGCTAAGCTCTCTGATCACAAAATCAGGAACAACACCGCAAAGTTTCAGTATCTTCAAGCGACAGTATGAGGATTTCCTTCAAAATCAGGTACTGCACGGCACCAGTTCGCCGGTACTGATTGACAAAGAGACCACGCAACGCTGGCTCAACAGCCTGGTTGACCTGCATGACAGTAACCGCAATGCAATTAACGAGTCGCTGGTCTCTATTCATGACCAGGCTCAGGATAGTATCAGAAACGGCCTTTTGGGTCTGTCTCTCTCCATAATTGCTGCTTTTTTAGGAGTCATGTTTATCTCAAAATCAATCATCATCCCTTTGAAACAGCTCACCCATGCATTGCGGGATTTAAGCGAGGGGAAGGATACCCCACAGATTCATGTAAGCAGCCAGGATGCATTCCAGGATTTAGCAGTTGCATATAATGACATGAGCTCTGAACTTCGCGAGCAGGAAAATTTGCGCGCTGATTTTATCGCGGCCTTAAGCCATGAAATACGAACCCCGCTCACATCCATCCAGGAATCAGTCAGCCTGATTGTCGAAGAACTGATGGGGCCTATCACAAATCGACAACGCGAGCTGCTGAAGATTGCCATCGAAGAGCTTAAAAGGTTACGTGAGCTTCTCAACCATCTCATGCACACATCCCTGCTCGAAATCGGTTCTACCCCTAAGACATCACAGCAAATAGAACCGTCCCAGCTCATCAGCGACTGCCTCACCCTGCTCGAACCTACCGCCCGCCGCAAAAACATTCAGCTGGCCGTTAGCAGTAACGATTACAGCGGTTTATTTTCAGGATGCCGTGAAGAAATACAGCAGATACTGGTCAATATCATCGGCAACGCCATCAAATTTTCTCCTGAGAATTCAAAAATTTCGATACACATAAGGCAGCAGGGAGAAAAACTTATCATCGAGATTGCCGACCAAGGACCGGGGATACGCGAAGATGAAAAACTGCTTATCTTTAAAAAATATTATCGAAGCAAAAGTATTCGAAAACACATGAACGGCGTAGGTCTCGGTCTTTTCATCTCTAAAAGAATCGTTCAGCATCTGGGCGGCAGCTTAACCGTTGAAAACAATAATAATAAGGGCTGCACCTTTACTGTATCCCTGCCAGGCAATTCAAATAAATGAGCAGAATAATGTCACAAAAAACTCATCACTCATCGTATTTCCTCACTCTTTTTATGCTCCTCTGTACATCAGTTTTGCTGTTTTCCTGTTCTGTCGTACCGGTTGTTATATCAAGTGATCCCGATATGCAGAAACTCAAATTAGGAGAAACCCTTTTTGAGCAGGAACATTATAAAGAGGCCGAAAAGACATTTATAGCCGTTCTTGAGGCACATATCCCTATAAACACAGCCAACACAGCGGTATACAATCTGGCGTGTACACGAATCATGCAGGCGAAGACGCTTGAAGATCTTTCCAATGCATTAATCCTGCTTGATACCTGGCGACAGACCTCTCAGCCGATTATATCCGTTGAAAACCCGCAGATGGTAATAACTGCTCAGAAAAAAATTGCTCAAATCATCGAGGCAGATGTAATTGCCCGGCAACTCGAAGATAAAAAAAACAAACAGATCATTTTGCAGCAAAGTAAAATGATAGAAACCTTGCAACACCAGATCTCTGCGTTAGAAGCCATAGATCAGGAACTACAGGAGAAGAAAAAGCCGTTATGAAAACTCCCATTCGCACTGTTCTGCTCGTCGATGACGACACCAATATTCTACGGGTACTGGAGGCTCGATTTACCTCAGCCGGATATTATGTTCTACAGGCCGGCAGCGGCACACAGGCCCTTGAAACAGTCAAAAGCAAAGCAGTGGATATAATTATATCAGACATAAAGATGCCCAACATGAGCGGTATTGAGTTCTACTCCCGGCTGCAGTCCATTTCCCGTGGTATCCCGATCATATTTCTCACCGCATACGGAACAATTCCTGAAGCGGTGTATGCTATCCAGGCAGGTGCTGTCGATTATCTTGCCAAACCATTCGACGGAAAGAAACTGGTTGAGAAAGTCGATGAATATTTCGGTGATCAGCCTGTTGAAACAAGCTTACCTCCGCACCAGTTTGACGATGCCGGACTGTACTGGGGAGACTCGCTGCGCATGCAGGCACTCAAAGAAACCGTCAACAGGGTTGCAGCCGCCAAAGCAAACACGCTGATTCTTGGCGAGAGCGGAGTCGGAAAAGAGGGCATGGCGCTGTGCATCCATAAAAACAGTGCTACTCCAAACGGCCCCTATATCGTGGTTGATTGCGGTTCAACCCCATCCGGCATCCTCGAGAGTGAGCTTTTCGGTCACACCAAAGGATCTTTCACCAATGCCGTAAGTGATAAAACTGGGCTCATCGAAGCGGCCCACGGCGGCACTCTCTTTCTCGATGAAATCGGCAATATTTCAACAGAAATGCAGCACAGGCTTCTTCGTTTCCTGGAAGACAAGAAAATCCGACGGGTTGGAGCAGTTGAAGAAAAACAGATCGACTGCAGGGTGATTGCGGCAACCAACGCTGACCTTCAGGCAGATATCGCCTCAGGGAAATTCAGACAGGATCTCTATTACCGCCTCCGGGTGGTCACCCTTGATATCCCGCCTCTTCGGAAACGAAAAGAAGACATAGGCAAACTTGCCGGCAAATTTATCGATCAACACTGCCGGGAGCACAAGCTGAATCCTGTAAAGATTTCAGAGAAAACAGCTGTCTTTCTGGAAAATCATGACTGGCCGGGCAATATTAGAGAATTGAAAAACGCCCTTGAAGCGGCGGTTATTCTATGCAGAAACAGCACCATTGAACCGTCTGACCTGCAGCTTGAAAGCATCGGTTCAACACAGACCAGACAGGAAAGGGAAAGCGATCAATTCAGCCTCGAAAGCAGTGAAAAAGAGGCTATTATCAAAGCGCTGAAAAAGACAGACGGCGTACTGACAAGAGCAGCTGACCTGCTTGATATCAGTAGACGATCGATCCATTACAAGCTGAAGAAATATCGTATAGAAGCGGCTGAATTCAGGAAATAAAAAAGGGTCACCGGAATTCCGGTGACCCTTAAACTCTATCTGGAAAAAGCAGTTTATTTACAGACGGTCAGCGCCTCTGCAATTGAGTCGCAAACGTAATCAATATTTGCAGTAGTGAGACCGGCGAGATTGATACGACCGCCGCCCACGACATAAATGCCTTTCTGATCACGAAGCCACTGCACAACCTTGTCATTGAGTCCACTGAAAGAAAACATTCCTCTTTGCTCTTTGATATAGCTGAAGTCCACCTCAATGCCCCGTGCACTGAGACCGTCAACCAGCGCTGAACGCATGGCAACGATACGATCTCTCATACCGTTAAGCTCTTTAAGCCAAAGGGCCTTGAGATCTTTGTCGGTCAAAATGGTCATGGCCACCAGACCGCCATGAGCAGGCGGATTGGAGTAGTTGACGCGAACTGTGGTTTTCATGTGGCTGAGAGCAACCGCAGCCTCTCCTGCAGATGGGCTGACAACGGTCAGAGCACCAGTTCTTTCATTGTAGAGACCGAAATTTTTTGAAAAGGATGAAGCAACAACGAAATCAAGCCCTGCTTCAGCAAATTTTTCAACGACAAAGCGATCCTCATCAACTCCGGCACCAAATCCCTGATACGCAAAATCAAGAAATGGAGTCCAGCCTTTTTCTTTTGCAATAGCGACAATCTTTTCCCATTGAGTGTTATTGATGTCAACGCCGCTCGGATTATGACAGCATGCATGAAGGAGAACCACATCTTTTGCAGGAACATTTTCAAGCGCTTCACACATCTTCTCAAATTCGAGCCCCATGGTCTCGGCATTGTAATATGGGTACTCATCAAAGGCAAAACCAGCCGCACCGAAAATGCCCTTATGGTTCGCCCAGGTCGGCTTACTGATCCAGACCTTCGCATCAGGATTGAATCGCTTGAGAAGATCTGCACCGACTCTCAAGGCACCGGTTCCACCGGGGGCGTGGATGGTTGCCGCTCTTTTAGAGCTGATCACTTCACTGCCTGCCCCGAAGAGAAGCTCCTGAACGCTTGCCGCATATGCAGGGTCACCTGAAATAGGCAGATAGCTCTTGGTTTTCTCTCTTTCAACAAGCAGTTTTTCAGCCTCTTTAACACACTGCAGTACAGGGGTATTTCCTGCGTCATCTTTATAGACGCCAACACCAAGATTCACTTTCTTGGGATTCTGATCAGCTCTAAACGCCTCGGTTAAACCCAGAATGGAATCCGCCGGAGCGGCTTCAATATTCTTCCACATAATTTCTCCTTATCCTTCATAGATATTTAAAGGCGCAATACATCTTCTCTGTTCAGTTCTCTGTTTCCTTATGTTCATTGAAAACAGATGCATTGTCCCCGTATTCCGTATCTGTCGGCCAGATTATAATGCCTCCTGCTATTTAGTCACGCGATTTCTTCACCGCTGTATCCCGCAACTGGCTTAAGTTACGTGCATTTGTTCATGCCGATTTTCAGCCTCCATTTCAAGGCGAATCTTTTCCAGTAAGTAAAAGGCGAACGGGTCACTTTCACCGTATTTTCCGCAATGCGTTTTTTCTGAAAGAGGAGATCAAGAAGATGAATATTTTTTAACTTACTGCCAAAAGTTGAAGAGCAGCCTGCACAATAGGTTATCACCATTCGCCCACCGCTTTCGTCTTTGCGTATAGAAGCCCACTTTTCGGTGAGGCCATGGGCAACAAATCCTGCTGCGGCTCCTTCCCCGCAGCAGACTGTTTTTTCTCTTGAGTGCTCTGACTCGTAGCTTTTTATACCGCTGACAGTTATCAGACGACGAACGGCATCCTGCAGTACCGAATCGTTTCGGGTGACACAGGTATCATGGATGGTCACCTCCATTGTCATTTGCTCTTTCCCCGGTGTCATTGACGACGCAAGCAGTTCATAAACGCTTAATGACTCAAAATCCTCTGCATATTCCCTGAAGGTCACAAGACAACTGGGACAGGCCGTAATCACCCTTTTTACCCCCTGTCTTTTCAATTTTTGACAGAGTTCATTGAACTGATGAGAAAAGACTGTATCCCGTCCGAGATCATGTGACGGTCTGGAACAGCAGTCAAGCACGATCCCAAGCCCGGGAATCTCGTTTTTTAAATACTTGTAACAGCGAAGCGTTGTTTCAGCTCTGGTTCCCGTTAAAGTGCAGCCCGGGAAAAAGATGGTATCACAGCCGGGATCTATCCCGTGCAGTGTGAAGAACGGCGATCTGCCCATCTTCTCATATCTGCACAACACCGAATGTTCCGGCAGAAGATGCGCATCATCATCTGCAACCAGCTCCTGCCGCATCTGAAGAAAGGCCGTATTATTGTTGAGATCTTTTGGACATACCGCAGTGCATAATCCGCACAGGTTGCATTCAAAAGGCAGTCGGCCGTCTTTGTCTCCGTTCAGGTAACGCTCAAAGATTTCGCCCGGCTTGCCATATTTCTGCAGATACCCGCATTCCCTGATACAGAGCTTACATCGTATGCATTCCTTGACTGCTAATTCTATTGCACCTGTTTTCTGACTCCGGAAATTTTCTGTTTCAGCCAAGGCTTTCTCCTGTAAGAGCGAATTATTATTTTTGGCGTAAACCGTGAACTGGCAGCGTTTTCATCAGAGCCCTCACTCCAAGTCATTTATTATAGGGAGTAAAATTGGTAAAACAAGAAATATCCTGATACAATCGTTTGTATTGGAATTTTCGATTCAACTGCCAGGACTACTACTCATCAGAAAGCTACTATTACCATGTCATCATTTGTACACCTTACGAGCCATTCATTACTCAGCCTTGCACTGCTCCTGGCGGGAACAATTCTGCTCCTGCTCCTTCTTAAAAACCGTAAATTGTTGCTTAAACAGCAGCACGATTATGAGACAGCACAGGAACATATATCAACTCTTACCGATAATATTGAACTCTACAGACAGCGTTATCTTGCTTTTCCCGAAGCTTATGCAGAATTACACTTTGCCACCAGTCAGGATGGTCCCTGCACTCTTATTGAATACAATGCAGCATTTCAGGTTCTGTTTCAGCTCAATGACGGAGCGATCGGTTCCAATATAGAATCTGTACTCAGTAAACAGGCATCCTTCTTCACGGAAAAAGGGCAACAAGTAATCAGCACAGGCAGGATGATCTTCGAAACATATCAGACTGAGGACACGAAATCTTTCCAGGTACAATTTTTCCCTGCCGGCCCGCGGAGAATCGGGGTGCTTTTCGAAGACATCAGCAATTTTGTCCAGGCTGGCCAATCGCTGGTCGATGAAATCGAACGTTTCAGACGAATCTTTGAATTTTCACCAATGGCTTGTCTGGTGATCGAAAACAATGAAATTATAGACTGCAACGCCCACGCCCTTGAAATCTTTTCCTACACAGAAAAAGAGTCGCTTCTGCAGGCCGGCCTGAAAAACCTGCTCCCTTTTTTGTCAGAAACAATTCCAGTTATTACCGACTGCCAGGTCTTCCATGAAAAGACAAAGGCTATAACCTCAACCGGTGACAGCTTCCCGGCCAGTCTCATTATCAGGCCTGTTTGTGTTCAAGGCCGCAATTACCTGCATATCATAGTGCAGAACATCAGTTCACAGCTTGAGCGTGAAAAAAAGCAGCGTATCAGTGAAGAGAGATTGCGCGGAGCACTGCAGGCTGCAAACCTCGGCTTATGGGATTGGAATATAGTCACCGACGAGCTGTATACCAATGATCTCTGGAGAACCATGATCGGATATCCGCCGGATGATCCATTCGGTTCAAGTGTCGACGAGTTCAAAAAGCTCATTCATCCAGACGATCTCAACGCGGTCAATAATAACGTCAATGAGAACATGTCCGGGAAACAGGACAAATATCAGGTGCAGTTCCGGGTGCGTCATCGTGACGGCCATTACATCTGGCTCCATGCCGCCGGCCAAATCATTGAGTATACCGTAGACAGAAAACCGCTTCGGATGCTCGGTATCCACATGGATATAACTGATACCATTAAACTGCAGGAAGAGCTGCTGAAAGCAAAAGATGAGGCAATATCTGCAGATCAGGCCAAATCCAATTTCATTGCCAATATGAGCCATGAACTCAGGACACCGCTTAACGCCATCATCGGCACCGGCTATCTGATGGAAAAAACTGAGCTGACCAGAAAACAGAGCGAACATCTTCGCAAGATGCAGACCTCTGCCAATCTGCTTTTCGAAACAATCAACGAAATACTCGATTTTTCAAAAATTTCTGCAAATTCTCTGCATCTTGAAAAAATTGAATTCAAAATTGAGGACGTGCTGCGTGATGTTGGCGATGTGAATTCGGACAGTGCCAGAGCAAAAGGACTCGAAATGCTCTACTCTTTTCCGGCCGCCTCCATACCGCCGCTTATAGGTGATCCGCTCAGGCTCTCCCAGGTCCTCAACAACCTTATCAGCAACGGCATCAAATTCACCGCCACAGGTGCTGTGGTACTAAGTTACGAGGTTGTTAAACAGACGCCGAACAAAGTTACAATCAACTTTGCAGTCAAGGATACCGGCATCGGCCTCAGCGAGGAAGAACAGCAGCATCTTTTCACAGCATTTACACAGGCAGACGGTTCGACCACAAGAAAATACGGCGGCACCGGTCTGGGATTATCGATCTGCCAAAGGCTCGTCCGCATGATGAACAGCGAAATTCATGTGGAGAGCAGATCCGGACAGGGGTCAAGATTCAGCTTCACCGTTGAATTCGCAACCGGTATGCATCATGATGATGAAGACAATCATATGGTGATGAGCGAACTGCGTGTCCTGGTGGTTGATGACTCAATCGAGGTTGCCAGGGTTCTGCTTAAAATGCTGAGCAAGCAGGTGCAGAACACCCAATATGCCTCGTCAATCAACGAAGCCAAAGCCATGCTGCTTGCCGCTGAAAAACCGTTTGATCTGGTACTGCTCGACAGACAGCTTCCCGGCGGTGACGGCCTCCAGGTCTGCCGCTGGATCAAAGATCACAAGACACTGAAAAAAATACCCAAAGTCATTATCTGCAGCGGTATGGTAGAAGAAATTGAGGAACTGAGAGGTTATCATGCGGGCTATGACGGCTATCTCACCAAACCCTTTACCCGTTCGGCAATCTTCTCCACCATTCAGAAAGTCTTTGACCAAAATGTTGATCCAGTATTATCGAAACAGGAAACTAAACCACACAAAATTCCCGAGGGTCTGGCCAATATTCGCAATGCAAAAATTCTGCTGGTAGAAGACAACGAGATCAATCAGGACGTGGCCACCGAAATTCTGGAAGACGCCGGTTTCAAAGTCACTCTTGCAAAAGACGGACAAGAGGCACTCAAACAGCTTAGAGACAACCGGTTCGACCTTGTTTTGATGGATATCCAGATGCCGGTCATGGATGGCTACGAAGCAACCAGAATTCTCCGTTCAAACCCGGCATTTATCGATCTGCCCATTCTCGCCATGACCGCCAATGCCACAGAGCGCGACAAAAAGCTTTCTGCGCTTGCCGGGATGAATGAACATATCTCAAAGCCCATTGCCCCAGAAACCCTTTTTGAAGCATTGGTTCGCTGGATTCCGGCAAAAGCTCGCCCGGTAGAAGCACCTGCTGCCATACGGCCTGCTCAGCAGACAGTGAACGCAGCTGACTTTCCGACAATCGATGGTCTGGATATTGAAAAAGGCATGTTCCGAGTTATCGGCAATCGTTCGCTCTATCTCAAAACCGCCGGCAAATTTGTGAAAAACTACCGGTCGGCAGCTGCTGATATCCGGTCTCTCCTAGCTGCAGGAGATAAGGATGGTGCTGTCAGGCTTGCCCACTCTGTTAAAGGAGTGGCCGGCCTCATCGGGGCGGACACCATCCAAAAACTCTCTGAAAGTCTTGAGAAGGCTCTTCGTCAGGATGAAGATAATAGCGATGAGAAAATTGATGCACTTGAGGCGGCGCTCCTGCCCTTGACCAGGGAGATTACAGAAATTCTGCTAGCGTAAATTGCAGGTGAAGAAGACCTGATTAGCCAATTAAGACATCACTTCGGCCATCGGCAACAACCTGCCCTCTTGCAGAACCTCTACTCCAGATCATATGTCTTGATCTTGCGCCAAAGCGTGGTCCGCGGAATATCGAGGATTTTTGCGGAAAGCCCCTTATTATAACCGGTACTCTGCAAAACCCTTCGGATATGCTGTTTTTCGAGTTCTTCCAGACTAAGGATGCCCTCGCCGTTAACAGCATTAATTTCAAGGTGCTGAAGATCCTTCGGCAGGTCCTGCAAGCCGATTTCCTTTCCCTCTGTAAGGGCAATGGCCCGCTCAATAATATTTTCAAGCTCACGGACATTGCCGGGAAAGCTGTATTGAAGCAGAGTCTGCAGCGCCTGATCAGCAATGCCTAAAACCTCTTTATGGAAGGCGAGGCTGTATTTTTCAATAAAATGTCTGATCAGCAAGGGGATGTCTTCACTGCGCTCAGATAATTGGGGCAGAACAATGGAGACAACATTGAGCCGAAAGAACAGATCCTCCCGGAATGTCCCCCGTTTGACTTCCTCTTTCAGGTTTCTGTTTGTCGCTGCGATTATCCTTATATCAAGATCAATGGGCTGAATACCGCCGACCCGGAAGATTTTTCTCTCCTGTATCACATGCAGCAGCTTCACCTGCATGGTTAACGGCATTTCTCCTATCTCATCGAGCAGCACAGTGCCGCCTGCGGCAGACTCAAGCAATCCGATCCTGGTTGCCGTCGCGCCGGTGAAGGCGCCGCGTTCATAACCGAAAAGTTCACTGCTGATCAGTTCGTCGGTAAAACCGCCACAGTTAAAGGTAACAAAAGGGTGATCCTTGCGTTTGCTGAGCTGGTGGATGCCGTGGGCAACAAGCGCCTTACCCGTTCCGCTTCCGCCCTGAATCAGGACATTGCAGTCAACAGGGGAGACCTTATTGATCATTTCAAACAGCTCCTGAATTGCCGGAGAATTACCAACGATGGAGGTCAAACCGGAGTTGCCCCTGAGAGCCTCTCGCAGCCGCAGATTTTCCCGGTGCATGACTATCTTGTCTTTGACGTTTTTTGCAAGCTGTCTGATTTCTGAGAGGTTCACCGGTTTCGAGATGTAATGATAGGCCCCGTTGCGCATGGCCTCAATTGCTGTCTCGACACTCTGGTAACCGGTTATAATGACGACTTCTGCTTCAGGTTTAAGCCCCTTGATCCGCCTGAGGATCTCAAGCCCGTCCATGTCCGGAAGGCGCATGTCAAGAAAGATAATATCGAAAGGATGCTTGACCATCCGTTCCAGAAACGACATCCCCATGAGAAAGGCCTCCACCTGAAAACCTTCGGAATCAAGAGCCTTACTCAACCTCCGGCAGACAATTTCTTCATCATCAACGATTGCCAGACTTAATTGCATTATATCCTGTCCTTACAAGTTAATACCTGTTCATTTGGTAACAGTGGGAAGCGTGACTGTAAAGACAGTCCCCTGGCCTTCTTCACTGAATACTCTGATAGTGCCTTTATGCCGTTTTACAATGGAATAACTGACTGACAGGCCGAGCCCGGTACCTTTCCCAACCTCCTTGGTGGAATAAAAGGGCTCAAAGACCTTATGCAGCTGCTCTTTTGGGATACCCGGTCCATTATCTTCGATGGTGAATTCGATAAAATCTTTTCTTTCTGAAGGGTTGACACTGATATGAATCCAGCCTCCTTTCGGGACAGCCTGAACAGCATTGAGCAGCAGGTTGGTGAAAACCTGCTGCAGATTACCAAGATTACCAATGATATTCGGCAGATTTTTCGCCTCTGTCGTCTCAAGCTTGATCTCTTCCATCTTCATATGGTTCCAGACCAGCTTGATTGAACTGTCCAGCAGATATTTCGCCGGTATCTCTGTAAATGCAGGATTCTCCGTACGGGAAAAATCGAGCAGATTCTTAACAATGTCTGCTGCTCTTTCAGCCTGGCCCAGGATGTCCTCCATCATTTCCTGGCTGTTGTCATCCATGACTTCGCCATATTCTTCGACAATACTTTCTGCTGTCAGCACGATATTGTTGATCGGGTTGTTCAACTCATGGGCTATTCCTGCCGTAAACGTGCCGAGTGCTGCAATTTTTCTGGCCTGGATCAGGTTCTCCTGATTGGCTTCAAGTTCTTTTGCCATCCTGTTAAAGGCATCGATCAGCCCGGAAACCTCCTCAAGCCGCACTCCGCCCTGGTAATTGATCGGTCTGAAGTTGCCGCGACCTACCAGTTGGGTAGTCTTGGTAATGACATTGAGAGGTCTTACCAGCCCATAGCTCACAAGCCAGAGTACTAAAGCCATCAACGGCAGGAAAATGCAGAGAAACGCGATGGGAAAAAGAGAAGTCCGTTCAATGGCACTATGAATCCTTTGCCGCTTGATAGTACGAAACTGATCCGCCGAGGTGGTGAGAGACTTCCCGACATTTCTCAGGGTATCCGGTTCAACCTTGTTCCCCTGGGTGATCTCGGTCATGAGTCCCCGGTATTTCGAGATTGTCTCCTGAAAAACTGAAAAAGACTCTTTACCGATGAGCGTCTGCAGGTCTGTGGTGAGGCCGTCAACCAGACTGTCGATCTTGTCCAGATATGCCATCCCTTCTATCAGGCTCTGATGATCACCATATATGAGGAAGTTTTTTTCATAGCGACGTACCTCAAGAATATTATGAAGAAGGTCATCATACCGTTCACTCAGCACCAGTCTGGTCTTCAGGGCAGAAAGGTTCCAGAAGGTGAATCCGGTCAGAATGGTGATAGAAAGTAGAGACAGGGCAAAGAGCATAAAGATCTTCCCCTTCATTGAATTCAGTCGAAGAACTGAAAAGAGCCTCTTGTGCAATTTAAGCAGAGCTGTCGTTTTATTCTGATCCACCTCTTACCTCATACGTTTCGTGATTAAGCAATTGCGTTTCACTATGAAACCATGCGATCTCATCCTACCTCATCCTGTTTCGATTAGAAACATAAAAATAATGTGAGCCCTCAATTATTCACCTTAACATGTTGTTTTTATTGTATTTAATTCATATGAACAAGACTGGTCTCAACTTTGCTTATTAAGGGGGGAGATAACCTAAAACGGTACTTATGGAAAAGATACTAATAGCAATAGATGGAATATATGGCGCGTGGGAAGCACTCTCCCACGCCTGTTCGTTGGCACAACGGATGGAGGTTCAGCTCAATGTACTGCTGATAACCCCGCCGGTGGGAAAAAAGCTCTCACTGGGGGAACAGAAGCAGCTGCAGCAGGTGCAGAACCGGTTGAGTTTGTGCATCGAACAGGCTGTCGCCGAAGGTATTGATATTAAATGTTTTTATACGGAGGGAAATTATGTGGAAGAGATAATCAATTTTACGAACCAGAACAATATAACGCTTTTGATAAGCGAACAGACACCGGGACGATTTCGCCAGACAAGAGAGAGTATCTCTGCCCTGCATTCCCTGAAGCATCGGATCAACTGCAGGATCGAAGTCGTTACTCCCAAAAAAAATATTATACATTGAAGAGGTAAGTATGACTGATTTAATCAATCTTTATCTCCCGATAGCCGGCAACAGCGTTAACTGCCTGGCCATACTCGGGCTAGGAGGAGCCGTAGGCCTTCTCTCCGGTATATTCGGAGTTGGCGGTGGTTTCCTCATGACACCGTTGCTGATTATGATGGGTATTCCCCCGACAGTTGCAGCGGCATCTGACTCCAACCAGATTGTTGGAGCTTCAACCTCCGGAACCCTTGCGCATTTCCGTCTCGGCAACGTTGATTTCAAAATGGGACTGATCCTGCTGGTCGGCGGCATTATCGGCGGCAACATCGGTGTCCATATCATCAAGGTACTGCGGGCACTTGGTAATGCCGATTTCCTGATCAGCATTACCTATGTTCTGATGCTCGGTTTTGTCGGCGGCTACATGTTTCTTGAAAGTCTTCAGGCAATGCGTAAAGCAAAAGCACCGGTTCAGGAAGATACCGCTCCTAAAAAGCCGTCTGCCTATGCCAAGATGATTGCAAGCCTTCCGCTGCAGATGGAATTTACCCGCTCAGGTATTCGTCTTTCCGTATTCATGCCTCTTGTTCTCGGTATCCTGGTTGGTGTACTGGCAGCAATTATGGGCGTTGGCGGCGGCTTCATCATGGTTCCGATCATGGTTTATCTGCTTCGGATGCCTATGCATGTCGTCGTTGGCACCAGCCTTTTCCAGATTCTCTTCACCTGTGTTAACGTCACCATTATGCAGGCCACCCAGAATCACACGGTTGACTTCGTTCTCGCTCTTCTGCTGCTGATCGGCTCTTCTATCGGGGCTCAGGTCGGCACCAAAGTCGGCAAGAAGCTTGGCGGTGAACAGCTGAAAATCCTTCTCGCCTCCCTGGTCCTTTTCGTCATGTTCAAGATGCTTTACGACCTGCTGGTCAGACCGGATGTTCTTCTGGCTTATATGGGAGGACACTAAAATGAAAAAATACATTCAAATTATGCCACATTTACTCTTAGTGGCCTTGTTGTGTCTTGGCCTTCTGCCCGGTCATGCCATAGCAGAGAGTTCAATGAACATTGCAACGACTCCTGCGACCATTAATATGGGTGCCAGATATAACGGTGCCAAAATCGAGATCAAAGGCTCCGCTCCCGCCGGCAGTGCAGTCATCGTTCGTTTTGTCGGCGAGCCGTCAGAACTTCATTTGCGCCAGAAAGGCAAAGTTTTCGGCCTGTTGTGGATGAATGTCGGAACCATAAAACTCGAAAATGTTCCGAAGGTATGCATCATTGACACCTCTGTTCCTTTTGAGAAAATCGGTGAAGCCGGTGCTCCATACTCTCTTGCCGGAACGGTAAAAGAGGTTGAAATCGAAAAAGATGCAGATACTCATGGCATCGATATCGCCAATGAATTGCTGCTCCTGAAAAAACACGGAAAACTCTATTCTGAATCAGAACAGGGCGTAATCATGGGACCTGAGAAAGACGGCCTCACAGATTTTTCCACCCAGCTTAACGTCCCGTCCAGTCTTGCTCCAGGCAAGTACCTGATAGAAGCCGTGGCAGTCAAGGATGGTAAGGTGATTGCCGATGCAACCGATTCCATTACCGCTGAAATGGTTGGCTTTCCTGCCTGGTTAAGTCATCTGGCCTATCAGAAGAGCCTTCTTTACGGAATCATGGCAACGGTTATTGCCCTGATCAGCGGCCTGGTTATCGGGCTTGTTTTCGGCTCAAAAGGAGGCGCCCACTAATAGTTGTGGCAGCTGATTATGACCCTGAATCTCAAGACATTTCTCACCCACAAGTTTTTTCCAAAGGGTGCTGAGTTTGAGCCTTTGTACCACGAATTTCGCGGTATCATTGAGCGCAACAACCAGATCTTTGACCTCATGGCCGACATGGGAGACAAGCTCGGGGGTGAGTATGTCTTTGACCGGAAATACATTTCTGACTGTGCGGACAGTTTTGAAAAACTGATCCATGATCAGATTACCGCATATTGTGTGCTTTCCGGCCGCAAAAACCAAACGCTTTTCCGGACCTTTGATAAAGTCCGGCAGGCGATCAGGATGGAGATTCAGGGCCAGTATCGTCTTCCGGACGGTGATGCGGTCATACCGCTCGGCTCGCTTGGTGAAAATGCGATTGAACTGGCAGGCAACAAGATGTCTGTTCTTGCCCACCTTCGCAACCGTCTTTTGCTGCCAGTTCCCGATGGTTTTGTCATCACCAGCGGGGGGTTCGTCGAATTCATGCAGAAAAATAAATTGCTGAAACAGGCAGCAGCCATGGCTCCCGACAGGGAAGATGATGGACATTTCAGGGAAGCTGCCGCTGAACTGCAGGATCGAATCTTGAATGGTTCCATACCAAGAAAACTCTCCCGGGAAATTCTGACCCAGTTTGATCGGCTAGCCGATCGCCTGCAGCAGAATAACCTCCGGGTTTCTCTGCGTTCAAGCGCCTGGGAAGAAGATGGCCGGGCCAGTTTTGCAGGGCAATATTCAACCATCCTCAATGTCTCACGAAAAGAATTGCTGGATGGATATCGGCAGATAATAGCATCTGCCTACAAACCGGAAGCCTGGCGTTATCGCCTGGAAAAAGGCTATCTCGAACATGAGGTCCAGATGGCGGTAGGCTGCCAGTCCATGGTCAATGGTGCTATCAGCGGGGTGCTCCACACCCTGGCACCCAATATCCACCAGGACAGTATGGTCATCAACGCCTCCTGGGGTCTTTGTGAACTTGTCGTCCAGGGAAATCATCTGGTAGACACCTATATTGTTTCAAGAATATCGCCATTTGCCTTGCGTCAAAGTGAAATTGTCAGCAAGGAAATACGCCTGGTCCCCGGAAAAGAAGGCAATGTAGTCGAAGAGACGATCCCGGCAGAAATTGCCGACATTGCTTGTCTCAATCCGGCCATGTTAACCAAACTCGCCCAGACTGCTCTTAGAATTGAACACTATTACAAAAGACCGCAGGAAATTGAATGGACTGTAGACAGCTCAGGAAACCTGCAGATCCTGCAGGTTCGCCAATTACAATTTCGCGGCAGGCGCCTGCCTCCAGAAGGCGAGTTCGAAGATTCGCTCCGGCAGGCCAGGACGATCTTTGGCGGAAGAGGTTTTGCAGCCCAGTGCGGCATCGGGGTCGGCAGGGTTTTCAAGATAGAAGAAAATGACAAACTGGAAGATATACCGCAAAATGCAATTCTCGTTTCCAGATTTTCCTCTCCCCGCTATGGCTCAGTCATGCATAAACTGCAGGGCATTATCACCGATGCAGGTTCTCCAACCGGTCACATGGCGGCTCTTGCCAGGGAATACCGGATACCGACTGTAGTCAATACCGGCATAGCAACAAGTATGCTCAAGCAAGGACAGGAGATAACCCTCGACGCAACCCAGCGAGTAGTTTATGAGGACGCCCTCTATGCTCTGAGCCACTTTGAACTGATTGAAGAAGAGGTATTTGAAGACAGCTATGAATACAGGCTTCTGACCAGGATCGGCAGACTCATAAACCAGCTTCATCTGACCCATGCCAAGGATGAGAGCTTTACCCCTGCAGCCTGCAGGACCTATCACGACATTGCTCAATTTATCAGGGTAAAGGCGGTCGATCTGTTTATACGGATCAGTGAAGAATCGAAATTTAAAAACATGTCCATTGCCAGGCGGCTGGCTTCAGAGATCCCCCTTGGTCTTTTGGTGGTTGATGCCGGAGACGGGACTGACTGTCCGCAGGTTTCCGACAGGATTGAACCGGTTCAGATCAAGTCTCTTCCTCTCAAAGCCCTGCTTGAAGGGTTGATTGAGCTTGAAATGTGGGCCACCACCCCGGTGTCCGTCAACCTGAAAAGTTTTATGTCCAGCTTTACCAGAACCTTTTGTGCATCGCTTGCCAGCCCCGAAGAAATAGGCAGAAATCTTGCTGTTGTGATGAAAAATTATATGGATATCAATCTTCGTCTGGGATACCATTTTACTGTTATGGATGCATATCTGTCGGAAACGGCAGAAGATAATTATATTAACTTCCGTTTTTTCGGCGGCGTCACCGACCTGGCCCGACGTTCCAGAAGGGCTTTGTTCATAGCCCGGGTACTTGAGTATTTTGACTTCGTGGTTGAAATTCGTGGTGATCTGGTGACAGCCAGATTGAAAAAACTGGCACTCAGGCGGATGCAGAAACGCATGCGGATGCTGGGTGGACTGATAGGATACACCCGCCAGCTCGATGCATCCATGAACTCAGATCAAGACATTACCTGCCATGTTGAAAACTTCATCAAGGCCATTAAAAGCACTATCGGAGGAGACAATGAGCGAAGAAACAGCAGCTGAAAAAAACGCACTTCGTATCATGGTACTGGATGATGAACCAATCGTCTGTAAACGCCTGAAACCTACTTTTGAAAAGATGGGACACACGGTCGAAACCTTTACGGACAGTGTTAAGGCTATCGCCCGACTGAAAGAAACCAGTTTTGATGTCGTCATTACCGATCTCAAGATGGAAGGAGCAGACGGCATTCAGGTACTTAACGGTGCCAAGTCCGCGTCTTCTGAAACGCAGGTTATTATTATCACAGGATTTGCTACTTCAGAGACCGCTAAGGAATCGTATAGCAAAGGAGCAGTTGAATTCATTGCCAAGCCATTCAAAATCGGAGATATCGTCAACTGCGTCAAACGGATTGAAAAAGAGCGCCAGGAAAAGCAGAAAACTCAGTCATCTATAGAAAGTTAAGGTATTTTATTTATCATGAGCCTGAACTTGTTCTGGAAAAATAAACCGCGGTTCCACAGGAGCAGTGAAATTAATATCTGGCGTCTGCAGGCGCTTTTTCAGAATTTCCGCAGAATTCTCCAACTCAATAACGGGGTACTCGAAGAAATGGCCACCCTTGAACAAGCATTGGGCGGCGAGCTTATCTTTGACTGGAATTATCTTGCGAAAACCGTTCGTCTGCTGGCCTCCAGAGTCCACCATACTGTCTATAATCTCAATGCCCTGACCGGTAACGGATATATTCCTCTCTATGACAGCTATCAGGAAATACTGACGGTACTGGAGAATATTTTATCAGGCAATCACCATACCCTGGCAGATCAGGCTGCTCTGCCGCTCAATGAGATCACCTGGGCGCTGGAACCGTTAACCGGAATCAATCTAGTCTGCATGGCTGAACTCCAATATTATCACAGTATTCAGGCTGCAGAGGGTTTCGTTGTCACTTCGGAAGGGTGCAAAGCGCTCCGGCAGAAAACCGGACCTGCTGCTCCGCACGTGCAGGGATTTACACCTGCCAGTGCCATCGAAGATATTGCCTATCAGTTTCAACTGCTGATAAACGACGGGAAGACAACTTCTTTTACCATCATGGCCACCCGCATAGACGAAGAAGTCGAGCTGGTCAGCGACGTCGGCCGTTTTTCTCTTGAATGGAATCAGGAAAAAAAGGAACTGTTGATTTATGCAGGCGATTTGACCGGAGCCAATAAGGCAGAAGCTGGCAGCTTGATTGTAACCAGTCAGGCTGATACCGCTGACCTGATTGACAGATACGTTCTTGGAATCAGGCAGATTGTCAACCTGCTCTTTACCAAGCTGAAAGGGCATAACGGGCCTGATTCACTTGAATTTTCCCTGTATGTTCGCCCGACCCTTGCAATTACAACTACCGGCACTGTAACAACCGCCGATAATGACGCTGGCGATGGATGCCTGATGATTACCGCCTTTCCTCCCGGCCAGCAAAATCATGCTGATACCTATTACCTGCGGCGAACATACCCTTTTGATTTGGTACGGTCTCATATCATTAATCGGCCGGACGATTACCGGTTTTCAGGAAACCGAAAAAATATTGATCACCTGAAAGATGGACTTACACGCGGTTCAGCTCTGCTTATGAAGTCGACCACCACCGGATTGTCAGAAACAGCAATTGTCCTTGAACGACTTCTTGGAACCCCGGTTAGCCTGCAATGGGAGCTGACAGAAGACAACCGCTGCTTCATCACTTTCCTCCTTCCGACCAGGCTTTCTTCCGATCCAGTCCTGCCAGCTGACATATCTGCAATTCTTTCGTCCGAAGAAATCCTCTGCCAGGGGGGCCAGACTGTCCAGGCGGGAAATGGAGCTGGAAAGGTGATTCATATCAGCGAAGATTCAATTGTTGAGGAGTTTCCTGCCGGGGCTGTTGCGGTCGCCCGCTATGCATCGCCGCAGCTTACCCCTTTTTTACAAAGAGCCGCGGCCGTGGTAACAGAATATGGTTCACCAGCCGGCCATCTGGCCACCGTTGC
>QKIH01000067.1 GCA_003249645.1 Desulfobulbaceae bacterium
CTGTCAGTAATTTTTCTCTGAAAATAGAAGAAAGTGAATTTATCACTCTTCTGGGACCATCAGGATGCGGGAAGACGACACTTCTGAGGATGATTGCCGGCTTTGAACAGGCAGACAGCGGCAGTATCCTCCTTGACGGCAAGGATATCTGTAGTCAGCCCCCCGAAAGGCGGCAGGTGAACACTGTTTTTCAGAGTTATGCCCTGTTTCCGCATATGAATGTGTATGAAAATATCGCATTCGGCCTGCGGGTTAAAAAGGTTGGTCCTCAGGCAATAGATCTGGCCGTCATGCAGGCGCTTGAGCAGGTCAGACTTGCGTCGTTTGCGAAAAGAAAAATTTCACAATTATCAGGCGGCCAACAGCAGCGGGTTGCCATCGCAAGGGCTATTGTCAACAAACCCCGGGTTCTGCTGCTTGATGAACCACTCTCAGCCCTCGATGCACGTTTGAGAAAAGAAATGCAGCTTGAGTTGAAAAAACTTCAACGTGAGCTTGGCATTACCACTATTCTGGTAACCCATGAGCAGGATGAGGCGCTGAGTTTGTCCGACCGGGTTGTGGTAATGGATGTGGGGCGGAGTGTTCAGGTCGGGCCGCCGAGAGAAATCTATGAAGAGCCGAAGAACCTCTATGTCGCAAGATTTATTGGTGAAATTAATCTTCTGCCGGGAGTGGTTGAAAAAAGTGTCGGGGACAAGACCGGAATCGTGAATGTGATGGGGGAGCGTGTTGAACTTGAAATACCGTCTGCTCTTACTCAGGGAGATAAAATCCAGGTCTTGCTTCGACCGGAAGATCTGCGTCTAAGTGGCGATATTCAGGAAGGGATGCCAATATTTTCAGGGACTATTGAAGAGCGGTCCTATCGAGGCGCTACTCTTGATACGACTATTAAGCTTGATTCAGGGCCTACAGTGCGTGCCTGTGAGTTTTTTGATGAAGATGATCCCGATTTTGATTATTCAATCGGGGAAAAAGTAAACGTAAGCTGGGTTTACGGCTGGGAGGTGTTATTGGCCGATGAGGATTAATTACCGCAACACCACCATTAGTCTTGTTGTTGGATGGATGGCTGTTTTCAGCGGTATTCCTCTTCTCCTCCTTCTTGGTGTAAGTTTTCTCCAGCCAGACCAGCAACAATATTTTCTTTTTAATTTCAGTCTGTCTGCCTATAAAGACCTGCTGGATCCAGGGTATTTCCAGGTTTTCCTGCGCTCGGTATATTTCGCAGCGGCAACAACCCTTATCTGTCTTGTTATCGGCTATCCGTTTGCATGGTTTACTTCCAGAATTACCAAAAAATATCGAATAGTGGTCCTGGTGCTTCTAATGATACCGTTCTGGACCAACTCACTGATTCGGACCTATGCTGTTCGCCTGCTCCTCGGAACAAAAGGTGTAATCAATAGTGCCCTGCTTGCAGCTGGGCTGATCGATGCTCCGATTCGAATGATGTATACCGATTTTGCGGTAGTGCTCGGCCTTGTTTATCTCATGCTGCCCTTCATGATTCTGCCGCTCTATGCCAACATGGAAAAGTTTGATCATCGTCTGGTCGAGGCCGCACGAGATCTTGGTTCAACTGCATTGACGACATTTAGAAAAATCATTTTTCCCCTTACCCTGCCGGGTATTCTATCCGGTTGTATTATGGTCTTTGTTCCGGCGATGGGGCTTTTTTACGTAGCTTTCCTTTTAGGAGGAGCAAAGAAAAACCTAATCGGTAATCTCATTCAGCAGAAATTTCTCATCAGCCAGAACTGGCCGCTGGGGTCTGCCATGAGTGTGGTGCTCATTGTCATGATGATTTTCATGCTCGGTTGTTACGGCCTGATTTTGAAGCGTTTTAGTACAGGGCGGGGATGATGAAAAGATTTCAAAGCCTTTATTACATGTTTGTTTATTTCTTTTTATACCTGCCGATCATCGTGCTGATTGTCAATGCGGTGAACAGTAACCGTTACGGGTTGAAATGGGATGGATTTACACTGAAATGGTTTGAAGCCATGTGGCAGAATCAGGGCCTCATGGAGGCTGCCAGAAACTCCCTGCTTATTGCGGTGAGCAGTGCAACACTGGTGACTGCTCTTGGCGGCATCAGTGCTGTTGTTCTCTATCTTTATCGTTTCAGAGGGCGCAAGATAATTTCCGGATTATTAATGATCATGATGATGATTCCGGATATTATTCTTGCAATTGCCATGCTTGTCCTGTTTATCCTCATGGGAGTACCGCTTGGTTTCTGGTCTTTGCTGTTGGCACATATAACTTTCTGTCTGCCTTTTTCGGTTGTGACGGTTATGTCTCGCCTTCAGGGGCTTGATCCCTCTCTGCTTGATGCAGCAAGAGACCTCGGTGCTTCAGAATCACAAACCATGAAGAGGGTTGTCTTCCCTCTCTTGCGGCCTGCATTGTTTGGCAGTTGGCTGCTTTGTTTTACCCTGTCGGTAGACGACGTCATT
>QKIH01000057.1 GCA_003249645.1 Desulfobulbaceae bacterium
CGATAATCAGTATACGAACAGGACTCACTCGTTTCTCCTCTCAATCAGATTATGGATTCAGGCCAGGCCATTTTTGCAATCTTCTGTCGGGCTTCTTTATTTTCCCCGGCTAATTTTACGCACATTTCAGAAACCGTCAATCCATAAACCGGATGAATCAGATCAGGTGCGATCTCTGCAAGCGGTTCAAGGACAAATCTTCTCTTGGCCATCTGCGGATGAGGCAGCATAAGCAGAGGCTTTCTTGAGATTGTATCACCAAACAGCAGGATATCCAAGTCAAGGGTTCTATCCTGATACCCGACATCCCCTTCCCTTCTTATCCTTCCGAAATCCTTCTCTATTTTTTGAAGGATACCAAGCAGTTCTTCTGCACTGAACGACGTTTCAATCTCTGCAACGGCATTACTGAACCAGTTTTCGCTCTCCATACCGACAGGTTCCGTACAATACGGTGAGGAAATACAAACAGCTTGTATCTGCTCTGTTCCGGCAATCTCCTTCCAGGCAAGAGCCAGGGTTTTCAGGCCGTCGCCGATGTTGGAACCAAGCCCTATATATGCCTTAACCAAAGTTTCCTGTTTGATTACAGATCATCAAGTCCAAGCACATCAAACATTGAGTACATACCGTTTGGCCGACTTGCAACCCAGGCCGCCGCCTTAACAGCACCACGTGCAAAATGATCCCTGCTGTGGGCACGATGACTCAGTTCAATACGCTCTCCTGCCGCTGCAAAATAGACGGTGTGCTCACCAACGATGTCGGCAGCTCTTATTGACTGAATACCAATCTCACCGGGTTTTCGCTCGCCGATAATACCGTTTCTTTCAAAGACACCGACTTCAGACAGTTTTCTGCCGACACCTTCTGCTGCCATTTCACCGAGTTTCAAGGCTGTACCGCTTGGTGCATCTTTTTTCATTTTATGATGGGCTTCGATAACCTCTATATCGTAATCATCACCAAGAATCTCGGCCGCCTTTTTGACCAGCTTAAACAAAACATTAACACAGACGGACATATTCGGAGCCTGGACACATGGAAAGTCTTTCGAAAGCTCTTTTAATTCTGCCAGATTCTCGGTGGAAAGACCGGTCGTACCTATAACCATGGCCTTGCCATGCTTGGCTGCGATTTTTGCAAAACCCATGGTGGCTGCATGGAAAGTGAAATCGATAATCACGTCACCCTTGTCGATTACCGACTCAAGCCCTTCACCAACAATGACGCCATTAGCGCCAAGACCTGCTATTTCCCCAATATCTTTACCGATAACTGGGCTTCCTGCAGCTTCAAACGCCCCGGCATATTCTAGTTCAGGATGCTGGGTGACCCAGTAGCCGATTTTTTGTCCCATCCTGCCGGCAGCACCGGCGATGATTACCTTAACCATATTATTCCTCTGAATAAAAAAATACCGGACAGCCTGAGCTATCCGGTATGGGTTAGTTTTTCTTACCGATTAGAGCAGGGCAAGACCCTTCATCGCATCCGTCAGTTTAGCAAGCGCAGCATCATTCAGCGGTGGAATCGGCAAGCGGCTGAAGCCATCAATCCTGCCCATTAATTCAAGCGCCTTCTTCGCAGGACCGGGGCTTGGTGAACAGAACATAGTCTTCATCAGCGGATAAAGTTCGTAGTGCAGCTCTTTCGCTGTTTTCCAGTCCCCTTCCAATGATGCATCCATCATTTGTGCCATCTTTTTCGGCATGACGTTCGATATAACAGAGATAACACCCTGGCCACCAATCAAGATAGTCGGCATTGCGGTAAAATCGTCACCGGAAAGAACAATAAAATCATCCGGGCACATACGGATCACATCACTGATCTGCTCAAGGCTGCCGCAGGCTTCTTTAATACCGATAATATTCTCTATTTTTGCAAGTCTGGCGACGGTTTCAGGCAGCATGTTGACCACAGTTCGTCCCGGCACGTTATAGAGAAACATCGGGATATTTACCGCTTCTGCAACCTCTTTGAAGTGCAGATACATGCCTTCCTGATCAGGTTTATTATAATACGGTACAACAGAGAGAACGGCATCTGCACCGCTTTCTTTGGCACTTTCGGTAAATTCGATAGCTTCGAGGGTGTTGTTGGCACCAGTCCCGGCAATAACCGGCACACGACCGTTTACGGTCTTTACTGTTAACTCTATTACCCGTTTATGCTCGTCAAAACCAAGGGTTGCAGATTCACCTGTTGTTCCGCACGGCACGATGCCGTGTGTGCCATTCTCGATCTGAAATTCAATCAGATCAATCAGGGCAGCCTCATCCACCTTTCCGTCCTTAAAAGGGGTGACGATAGCTACCAACGCACCTTGATATTTCTTCATGATTGCCTCCAGCAACATTTGTTTGGGTAATAATTTACTGATTGCTCTTAGCGTAATGATTCTGCCAAAAGCTGTCCTTCATAAATAAATCCGGCAGGCCCCTGCATGGT
>QKIH01000051.1 GCA_003249645.1 Desulfobulbaceae bacterium
GCAATAGGTGCACTGTTAGTGCCATATGCCCCGGAAGGGGTATTACGCCAGACTATGTTCTACTGCTGTTTCGCCATGTTCGGACTCAGCATGATTGTTGCCATGATCATTATTTCGATGATCTGGAGCAGACTTGCCCACCATGGGACTTCCGGCACATCCCGTGTGCCGACACTTTGGATTGTTCTCGGTCCGCTTGGACAGTCAATTACTGCAGCCGGGATTCTCGGCACTGTTGCACCGCTTGCCGTCCCGGCTGACATTGCATACGGCTTTAAATTATTCGCCATACTTTTTGGTGTTCCGGTTTTCGGTTTTGCCTTTCTCTGGACCATAATGGCAACCCTGCTGACCGTACGTGCCCATTACAGGCAGATGAAATTCGCCCTTACCTATTGGGCGTTCACCTTCCCTGTCGGCACCTGCGTCACCGGTACGACCCAACTTGCCAACCACACCAGCCTGCCGCTCTTTCAGTGGATCAGCATCTGCTATTTTGCAGGTCTGCTTACTGCCTGGACGGTTGCCGCTTTCGGCACCACCAGAGGGATGATCACCGGGCACCTCTTCAGATTACCGAAGGCTTCCGGCCCCATTGTCTCAATAAAAGAAACAGGATTTTCCGGCGATGTTTTCGATGAGGAGGATAACAAATAAAAGATGTTCTCAGCAGGCCTGACTTAATCATTCTGAAACCTGAAAAGCATATATATCTTTCTCAACTATCGGATGCAGACAATATCCATCCGATACTGTTGTGAAAATCAGGTTTCTCATCTGGATGAGATAAGGCAAGATACTCTTTTGTCTCATCTGTGTAATGAAGGATGGCGCTCAATCCGATGCGGATTGGCAGGTCTTCTGACAACAGACTTCTGAGCGGCAGAGCAAAACGAAGCCTCATTTTATTCTCATTGATCAGACAGTCTGAATCCAGTTTTGTCACTTTTCTCTCTTCCTGCATTCCCTGGCGGTAGGCAGAAAAACGATACAGGTTCCAATCGCCTGATGGGGAAAGATTCATCTCCCAATAACCAGAATCTCCCTGTCTGCCAAAGAAACATTCAAAGCAGGTTGTTTGCCACAGAGCATCTTTTCTTTGGACAGCTGGACCTCCTGCTGGAATAATCAGATCGTTCAGAACGCCATGAAGAGTGTACTCTACCTGAAGAACCGTTCCACCAAAACTTAACTGGTATCCAACCTTCAAACGGTGCACCTGCCCGTTGCCGAAGGAGATTAAACTCCCCAGTGCTTTATTCTGTTCTCTTTTCATACCCTCTCAGATTATCTGGATTTTCAATAAATCAGATACAGGCATCAGATGAAGCCGTCAATAATTTAAAATCAAATTTCCAGTGAATCATGAACCATTTTTTATAGCGGATTACTGTGCCTCGATATCGGTTTTCATTGCAAAACAGGGTCAATTCCCTGAAATAAAGAAGTGGTTCCCCGATGCAGTCTAAGGGGACTAAAAAAACGAGAATAACTTGCAAATGTTTAATTCCGGTTTGCCTCCCTCTTTTTTTATGGTAATTTTTTTATAGTTTATTGAGTTATAAACCAATAGAACAAGGAGGGTCTAATGCCATCTGCTGAAAAAGAGATATTACGCTACGTGAAAAAAGAAGCAAGCAGCGATCTGCTTTATCTGATTGGAGTTGCGTGCTTGGAACGACTTGCTGAAACAAATAAGGCTGGCGGCATTAAAGCCATTCTCGATGCGGGAACTGCTGCCCTCATGAAAATGGCCAAGGATTAAAACCCGCTTTCTCATTCTGTTTTGTTATAAACAAAATGAGAAAGCAGAGACTGATCAGCAAAAGGCTCTATTGCATAAACTGGACATAGGGCTTTTTGCCTTTTTCAAAAAGCAGACCGGGACTGCACGAATTCAGTTTTTCCCCGTCAAGTGAATAGGTATCAACCAGATACTTTCTCACCGCATTTGCCCGGGCATCACCAAGAGCGAACAGTTTCTTTCGCATCTCATTGTCAGACAGCTTGTCATTGTTTTTCCCCACGGCTTCATCCTGCCGCACTTTAGCGCAGATACTTATACTCTCGTCTGATTTTTTAGAAAAACTCTTCTGCAAAGACTTGCCAATCTTATCCAGACGCTCAAGCTGATCTTCCGGGATTTCGCTCCGGCCCGTTTCAAACTGAATAACAGGGTAATCGGTATCAAGAAGAGACTTTCCGACCTCGGCCCCGAGATACACCAAAGCACCAGTGGGACCAAGAAAGGTATATGCAAGATACGGTGTAAGAGCCAGGGTCAAGGATTTACTCACTGCGGTAATCACTATGTCCTGAATGCCCACACTCATGCGACCGAATTCTCCGCCGATTGGAACAGACAAAGCGATATTGTCTTTATCATCTCTCAACAGATAAAGTGCCGTGTCCAGTGGTAGAGGAAGTTTTGCGTTAAATTGATCGGCCTGGTCATTATTGGCTAGCTGGGTCTGAAATTCATTGAGGACGACCTGATTTTCAGATTCGAACTTCGCCCCGTCTATTAAAAAATCTGAAAAGAGCTGGATTCTGCCGCTGTTAACGCTGTTACCCGCGGCTGACTCAATAAAAGGAGATATCCCAACTGCCGGATAATTTCTCAGGCTGAGCTTCTGACTCAATTTCAATACCGGTGCCAGCTCAGCCTGACCATCAACAGTTAATCGGCCGTAGTCATCAACTTTCAGCTTTACCACATAGGTAATAGGCTTTTGTCGGGTTTTCAGGTCAATATCTTTCACCTGCAGTTCATCAACCTGAGCTTTCACTGAAAATATCTTTGACGAGGTTTCATCCCGGTAACTGACAACACTGTCTTTAGAAATCGTTACAGAGCCGATCTGCAACGGAACAGCACCTGAGGCGTTTTCAGCTTTACCAGACGCTGCAACCTCAGTATCTGCCGGCTGCTCATTTTTAGCCGCCTTAACCTCTGCAGCTTTGGGTACAACGATGTCAGCATTCAACAGATCAAGGACAATTGCATCTATGACAGTCCCGTCAGCAGGGCCATAACTGAATGAAGAGACAGTGAGCTTTTTCAGACCAACATCAGCTTTCTGTGACGTGTTTGAGACAACATTTATCCCACTCAGGCTAATGTTTGATGAAGCCGCACTGTTGGCTGATTCGACCTGAATTGCCGGGGAAGAAATTGAATCTATATCAACCTGCAGCTGCGGCGGCTGCACTATCCTTACCGTTGCAATCTCAGGCGAAGTGATCTGAAGAGCGGCCAGGTCAAGCGTGCCGCTGACAGCCGGAATTGACAGTTGTTTAACATCTATTGCATAAGGCTGCATGCCGGATGCCGGCAGGTTCAGCGAATCAAGTGTTATGTTTTCTACCAAAAACGTATCTTCGTCTGTTTTCTTTTCCCCGCTCAACGCAAGGCTTTCAAAGGCAGCCCAGCTCTCGGCCCCTTTATTCAAGGCAAACTGTTTAACCGCTGCATCTACCCTGCCGCCGTATCTCATCTCCGTACCGGCTGCCAGGTCAGCTTGAGCAGTTATTGTTGCAGACTGCAGAGAGATTATTGTCTTGTCAGCAAGGGTCGCCTGCGTATTACCCAGAGTCAACTCTCCATTTATATCAGCATCTGTTTCCCCTTTATTCACTTGCACATTTGATTTTCCCTGCCACTTCACACTGCCTGATACAGAGGTCCCCTGCAGGGCAAGATCGAGCCCCTCAACCTGAATAATGCCGTCATAATCCGTAAGGATTTTGCCTTCTTCATCGAGCTGGAAGTTGATTTTTCCATCAAGGCCAGCTTTTCCCGTAAACGCTTCAATATCTGCAGACTTTTTCAGGATGGCAGCAAGGTTGTCCAGCCGAAAATCCGTTATTGAAATATCACCTGATACAGCGACTCCATGACGCACATCAAGCTTGTCAAGAGTCAGCTTAACCGGGCTGCCATTCAGCTGTCCAACAAGCTCAAGCATACCGTTAAAAGGACCAGAAGCAGTAGTAAATCGTTCAAGCACCATGTGATCAATCTGGGCATTGACAGTTAAATCCGGCATTGCATATCGCACCGCCACATTATCGAGGTTGATCATTTTCGCAGTGAAAGTCCAGGCTGAAGGCTCGGAGGGCAGTTCCTCTGTTTTTGTGTCTGTAGTCGATGCCTTTGAAGAGTAAGAAGCGATACGCAAATCGCCTTTCGGCGACTGCTCAATATCAAGGACAACATCACTCAGACTGGCCCGTTCAAGAAGAACATTCTTTTTGAACAGGTTCTTGAGGCCGATATCGACCATGATATCAGAGTTGCCGAAAACGACCTTATCTCCCTTTTTAATATCAACCCCTTTAAGGCGCAGAGTCCCAGTAAAGAGGTTAATGTCGATATCATTGATATCAGCGGTATCTGCTCCGTTATTCTTTAACCATGAAGTGACATACATCTTCACCCCGACAGGCAGCAGAACAACAAAGGTGATAACCAGAACACCAAAAGCAAGGAACGCCATGGACTTCCAGCCCTTCAATTTATTTGATAAAAATGACATAATTTAACCTTTTCAGTTTAGATCTGGAAATACTCGCTATTCAGTGTGGAAAACACAGTTTCATAACCATTTCATACAGCGTAAAAACTACTTCTCATATTCTTATATGCAATGGTTTGAGAAAAAATAAAAAAAATAAAGCGCAAAACTTCAAGCGAGAGCCAGACTTACCGATATTGCCGCGACCGCCATTCAATTCATTTAATTAATTATTCATTAACCAATCATTCTTTTTAAGTTAATTTCCTCCACCCCCTCTTGCCATCCATATCAGGTTCAATTAAACATTTCTCCAATAAACAGTTTCACGTTCACCGTTAAAGGCATTTGCAACAGGGCATCGAACTTTTTCTACATGATAGATACTGCCCCTGCTTCCCCTGTCAATTTTTACATGTTTACGCTTAATGGATTCACAACCAGCCAACATAATTCATCGCATCAAAGCAGTCTTCTGGGATATGGACGGCACACTGATCGACAGTGAACCGTTAATCTGCAAAACCATTGCTGACTGGTGCAGAAAGAGAGGGGTCTCTCCCACAAAAGAAGATGAAAACCTGCTCATAGGACTTTCCATGGCTGGAAGATATCTTTTTTTAAAATCCCGTTATAAATTGACGGAAAGTGAAGAAATTTTTCACAAAGAATGTGCCGCAGCCTACAAAGCACAAGTAAACAGCTCAATGATCCGAAAAGAGCCGGTGACGGTGTTAAGAAAACTTGCTGAACTTGGCATTCCACAGGCAATCGTCTCCAACGGTGACCCCGATGTGGTCCAAAGCAGCCTAGATACTCTTGCTATAGGCCATCTCATTGATTTCATAGTTACCAGATCAGATGTCAGACTTGGCAAACCATCTCCCGACCCTTACCTGCTGTCTGCAGAACGTGCTGGCTTTCGCCCTCAGGAATGCATGGCGATAGAAGACTCATCCATCGGTGTCCGCTCAGCTGCTGCGGCAAAGATGGTCGTCGCTGCATGGCCCACTGAAATTTTCACCATCGGGACAGAATTTAAACAGGCCGATTACAGCATTCTTTCAAGTAAGACTTTTCCCTGGGAGCTTTTCAGTGATTATTTCTTCAAGAAAAGAAGGGACGGCCTACGTCTTCAACGGCATTGCCGTTCATATGCAATTGCCGCTGCGAAATAAAGGACAAAACTCCAGAACAGAGGTTAAAAAACTGTCCCTCCAGCTGACACAGCCATGATCTACATGTCCCAAGGACACACTCTTATAGGTCACACTGTGATGCGCTATCCTTCTAAACTGTATTTTTTCGCAAAAAATCCGGTAACGACACCATAAACCTGGCCATATTCAGGAAGATAATCACCTATTTTTCTTACTGATCTTTCGACAGAATAAGATTATATATGACATATGCTGAGTCAAATAATGCCTATATTCATTTTGCCGCTGCTGGGGATTCTGCTGCGGCGATTTGATTTTTTATCGCAAAACAGTGTGGAAGCCCTGAAAAAGATTGTGGTCAATCTTGCCCTTCCTTCGGTTCTGTTTCTCTCTTTTCTGCGGCTTGAGCTCGATCCCAAGTATGTCAGCCTGTCTGCAGCAGTATTTGCAGTCTGCCTGTGTCTCTTCATCATTGCCAAGGCCGTTAACAAACTGATAGCCCCAAAGCACCCGTACTTTCCGTTTATGGCAACCGGATTTGAATACGGTATGCTGGGTGTGGCCTTATATGGAGGGGTTTACGGACTCGAAAATATAAAATACATAGCGGTAATTGATCTGGGTCATGAAATCTTTATCTGGTTTGTCATGCTGCCTTTTCTGCTCATGAAAAAGCAGCACCAGAACAGTGTCGGCAACCTGTTGAAGACCTTTACAACCAATCCGGTTATCCTTGGCATCGTCGGCGGAATCGGCTTAAACGCTCTAGGGTTGGGAGAGGCAGTTACAAGCAGCAGTATTACAGCCGGTATTATTAAAAGTATGGAGTTTCTCTCACAACTAACTGTACCGCTGATTTTACTGACCCTGGGATTCAGTCTTGAGTTAAACTTTTATCAGCTAAAAGATGCTGTCGTCATCATTTGCTACAGATATCTCACTGTATTACCGCTGATCTACATCTTCAATCGTTATGTCATTGGCGACCTGTTTGGGCTTGATCACCACTTCCAGACCGCCCTGTTTACCCTCTTCATTCTGCCTGCCCCATTTATCGTCCCGCTATTTATGGAGAAAAATCAACATGATGAACGGGATTTCATCAATAACCTCCTTGCGGTTCAAACTGTTCTGAGTTTGTTCATCTTTTCTGTTTATACCTTGAGTTAACCGGGTGAACCAGTCTTAAGAATCTCCGTATAAGCAACACGCCATAAAAAAACAAAGCAAGACACAAAGCGGATTATTATTGATTAAAAGATTATGTCAAAGCTCTGTTGTCAAAAAATTATATTCTTTGATTCTTTCCCGAAATAAAATTTCAGCATTCACTTTAATAAATTGAATGGAGGTTATTATTGGCCTCTATTTTAATCATCTCCGAACCCGGCAACCTGCACGAACCCTCAATTTTACTGATTATTTACATAAATTTTTATTTTATAAAATCCGGCTTGTGTTATAGTTCCTCATTTTTTGCCATACGTCTTAGTGCTTTGAATCTGTTATCAAAAAAGGGAGGAAATTATGTCATTAACGGTGGTCTGGGATCGTCTCTGGGATATTCATGATGATACCAAAAGACTTCTGCTACCCAACAGAAAGTCTATGAAAGATTACATCTTCAAGAGCGAGGAAAGCCTTTCAAGAGAGGCAGACCTGTCTGAAGGGATGGAAGCGGCTCCGGCAGAACACATAAACCGTATCAAACCGGGACCAGAAGGCCTTGAGGAAGGGGAACCGAAAGCCTACTCAACCCGCCAGAAAGTCGGCCTACTTTTGGGTCCTCTTCTTTTTGCTTTAATGCTGATCATACCAGCTCCTGCCGGAATGGAACCAGCTGCACAGAAAATGGCAGCAGTTGCGCTGCTCATGGCAACCTGGTGGATGTCAGAGGCTATTCCGATACCTGCAACCAGTTTACTGCCGTTGCCTCTGTTCCCCATCATGGGCATTATGCATACCAGCAAAGCAGCAGCACCCTATGCCTCACACCTGATTTTCCTCTTCATGGGCGGTTTTATCATCGCTCTTTCAATGCAGCGCTGGAACCTGCACAGAAGAATTGCCATGAACATCGTCCGCATTGTCGGTTTTTCACCTGCGAGACTGATTTTCGGCTTCATGGCGGCAACTGCAATTCTTTCTGCCTTTGTTTCCAATACTGCCACTACCGTCATGATGATGCCGATCGGCCTTGCTATCATCAATCACGTTATCGAAGAAGGAAAACGTGAAAATCATGGAAATTTTGCACAATTCAACAAAGAGGCCGGAATATTCGGCCTTAACCTGATGCTTGGCATTGCTTACGCAGCATCGATCGGCGGCATCGCAACCCTCATCGGGACACCGCCAAATACTGTGCTTGCAGCCTATTTGCAAAAGACCTACGGTTATGAAATCAGTTTCGTCACCTGGATGAAGATAGGCGTACCGCTGGTAATAGTCATGCTGCCGCTCTGCTGGATTTGGCTAATAAAATTTGCCTACCCGCTTACCCTGAAGAAAGTTCCTGGCGGTTACGACCTGATCCAGAAGGAATTAAAGGAAATGGGCAGTCTCAGTACCGGTGAGAGATGGACAGCGCTGGTCTTTCTGCTCACCTCGCTTGGCTGGATATTCAGAGCTCAGCTCTCATTTCTTTTCCCCGATCCCAAATTTGTGACCGATGCGACCATTGCCATGGCCGGAGGACTAATTCTTTTTGTTATCCCTGTCTCACTGAAACAGAACCGCTTTGTTATGAACTGGGAATGGGCCGCCAAAATGCCCTGGGGTGTACTGATTCTTTTTGGAGGCGGTTTATCGCTTGCTGACGGCTTCAAGGAAACTGAACTTGCTACATGGATAGGAAACCAGGTCAGCCTGCTTGATAATGCACCTGTACTGGTACTGGTTATAGCAGTTTCAGCCCTGATTATCTTCCTCACCGAGCTTACCTCAAATACCGCAACTGCCGCTATGGTTATGCCGATTCTTGCTGCTGTTGCCATTGGTCTTGGTGAAAATCCACTGTTACTCGTTGTGCCTGCAGCCATTGCCGCATCATGCGCCTTTATGCTGCCGGTCGCAACACCACCCAATGCCATTGTTTTCGGGTCCGGCTATGTCTCCATTCCTCAGATGGCTAAAGCAGGTTTTGGACTGAATATCATCGGTATCATTCTTACCGTTACCGTCACCTACCTTTTGGTCATCCCGTTTTTAGGTGTTCAGATCGGCGTGTTCCCGGAATGGGCCAAGGTAATCACTGGATAAATTGCATTGAACTTAAGGGCTGCTAATAGTTGCAGCCCTTCTTTGTCTCCAATAATTGAACTTTTCCTGATAATCGCAGCTGTTATTGACTTCAAGACAAGCATTCGTACATTCTATGAATCATTAATCATTCCGGGTTGCCGGCACAGCTGCAAACTGGTCAACAAGACACGATATTCGATAAAACGAGAGTGCCTCCATATAAACCTGACGTCCTTATATCACATGTATACAAGGAGAAGTGAGTGAAAGAGAAAAGCGTTGCTGAAAGTACAGTTATCATGGCACAGGTCATGAATCCGCTAGACGCCAATCCTGCCGGAAATGTCCATGGCGGTGTGATAATGAAGCTAATCGATACCGCTGCCGCAGCAGTCGCAAAGCGCCACGCCAGATCAAATGCAGTCACAGCCTCCATCGATCGGCTTGATTTTCATAAGCCTGTCTACATCGGTGATCTTGTCACCTTCAAAGCAAGCCTCAACTATACCGGCCGCACCTCCATGGAAATTGGTGTAAGGGTCGAAGCAGAAACCTTAATGACCGGTGAGATTCGCCATGCTGTTTCCGCCTACCTCACCTTTGTTGCACTCGATGACGACGGCCGTCCCCGGGAAATTCCTCAGCTTCACCTGACAACAGAGGAAGACAAGCGGCGAAATCAGGAGGCAATCTCACGCAGAGAAGTACGGATTCTGGAACGCCAGCGTGAGAAAAACGGATAAAAGACTGTCGTCAAAAAGCTCTTCAAGTGCTGCACCCACTTCTATAATCTCGATACCAATACGAAAGAATTGTGGTATATTATCGCACAGAAAATGGGCTTAACTACAGATCCCATCGGCACCGGTATGTATTCGTCTTATTTATGGAATGTCCTTTGAACAAGAGAATAGTTAGAAAAAAAGAGTGTGAAAATAATGGAACATTTTTATTACCCGACCAATCATTTCAAGCGCCAGCTTGAGCATCTGGAACGAGATGATATCAATAGTTTTAAACGTGTGAGCAAGGTGATAGACCGTCTTCTTGTCGATCCGACCAATGCCGACGGCAAGATGAGAGGAATTTATGACGGGCGTCTGAAAAAATATGTCGGCAGAGCTGACTACCGAATTATTTATCACTGGTGCAGCCAATGCAGGAAAGAAAAAATGCACCTCACGAATAGCTGTGGACAATGCGGGAAAATCCCCGAAAACTCTGTTATTTTCTTTGAATTATACCATAAAAAAGACATGAAAAAACTGCAGGATCATTCTGACTACCACTGTGACAAGCATCAATGCGACAATTGAAGTTCATTCTCTCCCACAAGACTTTTTTCTCTGACTCTTACAACACATTATAGGATAAAAATTAATATTCAAAAGGCTATCTGATTCTTATCAATCTTCCTAATATAGGTCTGTTGCACTAATAAAAATCATCCCTAACACGACACAAACCTATCAACTAAAACGGCAAAAAAGTTACGCTCAAATAACGCGTTATAACCTTCATTGCCGTCCCCTCATTCCTTCAATTACGATTTTGAATTACAAAGTTATTAAATTACGAATTTGTTACTTGATTTTAAAATAACAACAAGTTAGGATGCCAACTTTTAATGTGTTAGGTATTTTTTTATTTAGAAGAGCATTTCGACAGTAAATTGCTCACTCATAAAAGGGGAGAATAAACATGAAAAAAATTTACACAGCAGGACTGTTTGCCGCTTGCATGTTTGCAGCATTTTCGGGTTCAGCATTTGCTGATATGATTATTGATAATACGGATACCGACTATGTTCAGACCGTTGGGGTCTGGTCTTCCAGCACATCTATTGCCAATAGCTACGAAGGTGTGGACTACTCTGTTTCATGGGGACGAAACAGCAGTGGTGATAATATTGCCTCTTTCACTTATTTGATAGGTGATTATCTGGCTGCTAATAGTTCACTTGGCTCATACTTAGTCACTCTGCTTTGGCCATCTACTAGCAGTTATCGTTCCAACTCTCTTTCCGTCACATTATGGGACGGAACAAGCTCATATAATTTCAGCATCGATCAAACTGGTGCAACTGGCCAGGCATCATATGATTTCGGCACATTCACCCTTGGTGCGGGCAGCTATTTAACCCTCTTTGTCGATGATAATGTAGCAGACGGCGAGGCCGCAATTGCTGATGCGCTGAAACTCACATCTGTTGTCGCATCGGACCCCACATCTGGCCCAACCCCTACTCCTGAGCCTGCCACCATGGCATTATTCGGACTAGGTCTTGGAGGATTAGTTATAAGAAGAAAGATCGGCAGAAAATAAGGCCGCATCTCATTTTCTTTTTTTTACATGAATTATTACAGATCCCTTAATGCTCTTGAAAGGGATCTGTAATAATTTGATTCTCCTCCTGAATTAGCAAAATCATTATCCTCAACAGTAGTTTTTGCGTTCTCCTTCATAGAAAGGCCTGCCAGATCATTCATATTTTTTTCACAAAAACGCCAAATCCGTCTTTAACCAATATTCTCCATTACTTTTTTCTCATTTTCTGCTAATCATTTAATAAGTTGCTAAGTGTTTTTTGGTTTATCTGTCTTTTCTGATATGTGCCTGAATTTTCAGGCCGGCTTTTGAGAACTGTTTTGACCACAAACGCACGACCAACAGCACACAAGGGTTCAGGTTCTGTTCTGGTAGCAGGAGCAGGAATCGGCGGGATGCAGACTGCTCTTGACCTTGCCGACAGCGGATTTCTTGTTCATCTTGTCACACAGGAGCCATCAATTGGCGGCACCATGGCCCGTCTTGACAAGACCTTTCCCACCGGAGACTGTGCTATGTGCATGATCTCATGATCTCGCCACGCATGGTTGAATCCGGGCGCCACCATAATATCAAGCTGCATACGCTTTCCAAGGTCACTGAGCTTAACGGCGAGCCTGGTAATTTCACGGCAACTGTTCACCGGCAGGCCCGCTTCGTCGATCCGAAAAAATGTACAGGATGCGGAGCCTGTGAAACCGCCTGCCCGACAAAGGTTGATGACAGTTTCAACCAGAATCTGAATAAAAGAAAGGCTATCTATGCCCTCTTTCCTCAGGCTGTCCCCAATACCAGAGCCATAGATAAAGAACATTGTCTTTTCCTTACCCGGGGCGTCTGTAAAAAATGCCAGAAGGTATGCACCGCCGAAGCTATCAATTTTGACGATGTCGACCAAGATATCACCCTTGATATCGGGGCAATCGTCCTAAGCCCCGGACTTGCCACCTACAATCCTGCCGAAACCCGTGAATTCGGTCACGGCCGCATAGCAGATGTCATCACCTCGCTGCAGTTTGAAAGGCTGCTTTCCGCATCGGGGCCATGCGGCGGCAAAGTCGCCAGGCCGTCTGATGAAAAGGCTCCGAAAAAAATTGCCTGGATTCAGTGCGTCGGCTCAAGAAACTGCCACAACAGTAACAGCTGGTGCTCTTCGGTGTGCTGCATGTACGCTGCAAAACAGGCAGTCATTGCCAAAGAACATGACAAAGAGGTCGATGCGACCATATTTTATATGGAGCTTCGCGCCCATGGAAAAAACTTTGACCGCTTCATCGATCGGGCCAAAACTGTTCACCAGCTGAAATACGTGCGGGCCATGGTTTCTGAAGTTCTGGAAGATTGCGAAACCGGTGATCTTATCATCCATTATGTCGATGAAGAAGCAGGAGTCATTCAAGCGCATTTTGATATGGTGGTGCTCTCTGTCGGTTTTCAACCGCATCATGAAGCTGAAGAGTTTGCCCGGATTTTCGGCATCAACCACAATGCATACAACTTTGCCGCAACCTCCTCGACTGCTCCGCTTAAAACCTCAAGAGCTGGAATTTTCGTCGCTGGAACCTATCAGGGTCCCAAAGATATCCCGGATACCGTCACCCAGGCAAGCGGTGCAGCAGCCGAAGTCATGGGGCTGCTGAGCAGTTATCGCGGCAGTGAGATCGAAGAAATACATCTCCCCCCAGAACAGGATGTTGCTGATCAGGAAGAACGCATAGGCGTCTTTGTCTGTCATTGCGGCACCAACATTGCCGGTACCGTTGATGTTAAACGGGTCGCTGATACGATCAGCATGGAAAACGGCGTTAGGCACAGCCAGACTGTGATGTATGCCTGCGCGCCCGACGGACAGGAACGTATTCGACAGGAAATTAAAGAAAAGGGGCTCAACCGTATCGTAGTTGCATCCTGCACACCGCGAACCCACGCGCCGCTCTTTCAGGAAACGATTAGGGAAGCAGGCCTCAATAAATATCTCTTTGAACTGGCAGACATTCGTGAACAGTGCTCATGGTGTCATCAGGACAACCCTGAAAGAGCCACGGCAAAGGCTATCGATATCGTTCGTATGAATGTGGCTAAGTCCCGTTATCTCTCTCCTGTCAAGGCTGAGAGTTTTTCTGTTACCCCGTCTGTTCTCATTATCGGCGGCGGCATAGCCGGTATGGTCTCTTCACTTTCACTTGCCGGTCAGGGATATGCCGTTCACCTGGTTGAAAAAGAACATACTCTTGGCGGTCTGCTGAAAAATATCTATCGCGACATTGAGGGAGCTGACGTCCAGGCCTATCTGAAAGATATAACCAGTAAGGTTGAACAGCATCCGGCAATTACCGTCTATACAGAGGCCAAACCGATTTCAACCGACGGCTTTGTTGGTAATTTTACAACAGTGCTGTCGAACGGAAAGAAGATCGGACACGGCGCAACCCTCATCGCATCAGGCGGCAGGGAATATATCCCTCAGGAATACGGGTACGGCAGTTCAGACAAAATTATCACCCAACGGCAACTCGAGCAGCAGCTGGCTGATGGCTGGAAGAACGGTGCAAAAAACCTCGTCATGATTCAGTGTGTCGGTTCCCGGGAAGAACCTGCCAATTACTGCTCAAGAATATGCTGTCAGGATGCATTGAAAAATGCACTGGCTATTAAGGAAAGGAGCCCGGAGACACAGGTTGTCATATTGTATCGCGATCTTCGCGCCTATGGTTTGAAAGAAACCTATTATCATCAGGCCCGTGAAAAAGGCGTGTTGTTCATGCTGTATACCGTCGATAAAAAACCGAAAATCATCGAGCAGCCGGATCAGTACCGGGTACTTTTCCACAGCCATGTCCTGGGCCGAGAAATGGAGGTTGAGGCGGATACAATCGTGCTTTCAACCGGCCTCAGACCACAGAAGGATGTTTCCGATCTTGAAAAACTCTTTAAGCTGACCAGAAACGATGACGACTACTTTATGGAGGCACATATCAAACTGCGCCCGGTCGATCTGCCAAGCGAAGGACTCTTTCTGACGGGACTTGCCCACTCACCCAAAAACCTTGAAGAAACTATCAGCCAGGCCATGGCCGCTGCCGGCAGGATCGGAGCCCTTCTTTCCCACGACAAGCTCACAGTCTCCGGCATCGTTGCAAGACACAACCGCGATTTGTGTATGTCATGTCTTGCCTGCCTGAGGGCATGTCCTTTTGGTGCTCCCTATATCGATACGGACGGCAAAATCAGTCACAACCCCATTAAATGCACGGGGTGCGGAATATGTGCCGGGGTTTGCCCCGCGAAAGCGTTTCAGGTCAACAACTTCACCGACCAGCAGATGCTGGCCATGGTTGATGCCGCAACAGGATTGTAGCCCATGACGATAACCGAACAGCAGCAAGCAAAAATTCCCGAGGAGCATAGTGCCTGGCAGCCGAATATCATCGCCTTTGCCTGTCATTATTGTGCCTTTGCCGCCGCTGATCTCGCCGGGGTAATGCGCCTTTCCTACTCACCGAATGTTAAAATTATTCGTCTTCCCTGCACCGGCAAGCTCGATCAAAGCTATATCCTGCGAGCCTTTGAACGCGGGGTTGATGGAGTTTTTGCCGCCGGCTGAATGGAAGGCCAATGTCATTTCCTGGATGGAAATCGAAACGCAACCAACCGCATCAAGATCCTGAAACAGAAACTGGCTGTGGTTAATATTGATGCAGAACGTTTAGAATTCTTCAATCTTTCAGCAGCCCAAGGCCCACGCTGGGCTGAGATCTGTACCGAATTCACCGAAAAAGTTCGGGCATTAGGCCCCTCACCGGTCAGAGTGGCCCTTGAGAAAAAACAGAGTTACAAAGAAAACCCGGAAGAGAACCTATGATAGTCGGAGAACAGAAACCCTTTGATGAAATCTGGGAGATGGTCAAGGATTATAACAAGCTGACCGTCGTCGCCTGCAACACCTGTGTTGCGGTCTGTCACCAGGGCGGTAATAAAGAGGCCGAACTGATGGCTTCGCTCCTGCGGATGAAAGCAACCCAGGAAGGCCTTGAGATCGAAATTGTCCATGTCGGTGTCGAGCGACAGTGCGAACATGAATTTTACGCAGCGGTCCAGGAAATGATCGGCGAATCTGAAGCGGTATTAAGCCTTGGCTGCGGCATCGGTGTGCAGTTTATGGCCGAGAAGTTTCAGACTATTCCGGTCTACCCGGGTCTCAACACGAAATTTATAGGCGATGTAGTCGAAAAAGGTGTTTTCCAGGAAAAATGCCAGGCCTGCGGAGACTGCCTGCTCGGCATAACCGGAGGTGTCTGCCCGATAACCAGATGCGCCAAAAGGGTGATGAACGGTCCATGCGGAGGATCAACGGACGGCAAGTGCGAAATATCAAAGGATCAGGATTGTGCATGGCAGCTGATTATCAATCGGCTTGAAGCCATGGGTAAACTGGACAGATATGAAAAACTGACCCCGATAAAGGACTGGTCAAAAGATCGGGCGGGCGGGCCGAGAAAATTCAGGTACGAAGAAGGAGACGAATAGTGGAGACGGTCACCGACAGCAAACTTGAAAAAATCCTCAAAAGCGGACAACTTGCTGTAACCAGTGAGTGCGGTCCGCCACGCTCCGCTGATCCTGAGCCGATCATCAAAAAAGGCGAAATGCTGAGAAACCATGTCGATGCAGTCAATATCACCGACAACCAGACTTCTGTGACAAGACTGTGCAGTCTCGCCTCCTGCATTCACCTGAAATTGATCGGGCTTGAGCCGGTACTGCAGATGGTGGTCCGTGACCGCAACCGGATTGCCCTGCAGAGTGATATCCTGGGTGCAGCCTCACACGGCATCAACAACATTCTCTGTCTTTCCGGCGATCATCAGAGCTTCGGCGACCATCCGCAGTCACAGAATGTCTTTGACCTCGATTCGATGCAGCTTATACAAACTGTACGATACATGCGTGATGAAGGGAAATTCCTTGGCGGTGATGAGATAAAAGTGCCACCGAAAATGTTTGTCGGTGCAGCAGCCAATCCTTTCGCTGATCCCTTTTCTATCCGGGTTCCGCGGCTGGCCAAAAAACTGGCGGCCGGTGCTGAATTCATTCAGACCCAGTGCGTCTATAATCTTGAAAAATTCGAACTGTGGATGAAAGGGGTGCGGGAACGCGGACTGGACAAAAAACTCTTCATCCTGCCAGGCATTACCCCGCTTCGTTCAGCCGGAATGGCTAAATTTCTGCGGAAAAATGTTCCTGGTATGGATGTGCCGGAAGAACTTATCAAGCGTATGGAAGGAGTAGATAAAAAAGACCAGGCCGATGAAGGAATAACCATCGCGATTGAAACAATACAGCGTTTAAAAGAGATTGACGGAGTTGCCGGTTTTCATATCATGGCCATTGAGTGGGAGCAGAAAGTCCCGGAGATTGTCGAACGGGCAGGTCTTTATCCACGTCCTGTTATAGAATAACGTCAAAATTGCAACATCCAAATGTTGTTGAGCACACGAGCCACAACTGAGTTTTAAAGGAAATCAATCAGATCAATATGGGTCAGAACGATCGGTTGCTGATGATCGCCCTGACCCGGCCCGCCGCCACATTCAGTTGGCAGGTTATAACAGGCCCAATACCGACTGCGAAGACTGCTGCATCTGGGATTGGATGGCGATATTTGCCTGCTGAAGGATTTTTGCCCGCAGCAGAGAAGAAACTTCAGAGGCATAATCAGCATCTTCTACCTGTGATTTCGACGCTGAAACGTTTTCAGAGATATTGGAAAGGTTCGAAATAACCGATTCCAACCTGTTCTGCACGGCGCCGAGACCACTCCTCATATCAGAAACACTGCCAATGGCGGTATCAATCGCAGCCAGCGCATCCTGAGCACCTTCAGCAGTGCCAATGGAGAGCGAACCGACACCAAGAGCTGTCTGATCTACACCATCCAGCGAAACCTCAATGTTTTCTCCGCTGTTTGCACCAACCTGAAAAGTACTCGAGAGAGAACCGTCCAGGACAGGTTGACCGTTAAACGTTGTCTGCTCAGCGATCTGGTTCAATTGTGACTGCAGCTGGGAGAATTCTTTGCCCATCGCGGCCCGGTCTGCCTGATTATAAATACCGTTTGCCGACTGTACAGCCAGCTCGCGCATGCGCTGGAGCACATCACTTGATCCTGAAAGAGCACCATCAGCTGTCTGGACAAGCGATATGCCGTCATTGGCATTTCTCATTGCCTGATTCAAGCCGCTTATCTGCGAAGTCATCCTGTCACTGATCGCCAGACCTGCTGCATCATCTTTGGCACTGTTGATACGTAAGCCGCTGCTCAATCTGTTAAAGGCCGTATTAAGACTCTTCTGGGTTTTATTAAACTGTGTGGTTCCGCTATAGCCGCTATTAATTGTTGAAACCATTTCCGAACCTCCCTCCTTGGATCGCTTCAATTCGAAACCTGAGGCCCGCAACATTCCTTTGCCGTCACGGCCATTCTTACCTCATTGGAATAAGGTAATTATTATCGGTTTCCATTTCAATCAAAATGGTCTTTCGCAATACGAAAAGAAGAACCGAATACCGATTTGGTTTTTCGATGTCAGACTTTCGACCATTTCATTCCTAAACACTTATCTTGCAATTACCGAGCCATGCACAATTTTTCTCAATTTGCAGACTGCATATCAAAGCCAACACAGGTCTCTATAAGGCCTGTATCTCAACTCTTAATCTTGAACTCTATGCCGACATGCTCCTGCAATCTGCACTTTTAGAGGCTTTGCTGTGAAACGACAATAACACGGCAATCTGCCGGGACAACGGTAGAGAGAGTGATGACTATCTTCAGGTTAAGCGGTTGCGAGTCTTCTTCGCAAACATGTTGTGGGCCAAAATTCCGCCGAATTAAACAGCTGCAGTTGAAAATCCGACACGGAAAGTGAAAGAAACGGTTCTTTTATTCAATAATACTCATTAATGAGGTCGTTTCAGGTTCTGAAAAAGGAAAGTACTCCGGATGAGAGCTATTATTTTTCTCCGTAAATCAATCCATTAGAGTAACGAATAGCCGTTAAATAGCTTTCTGACACAGTCCCGAGATCAACGGCGAGCTCTTTGAGCAGCTTCAGCGCCTGCTGTTTCTGTCTTCTCTCCACAGCGATTGCCGCCTGAAGAAACAGCGATAAAATACCAGTACTTGAAACCAGAGCGTTTTTAATCTCGGTATTAATGGGCAGCTGCTCCATAACCTTGTCCATAGAGGTGCTGAGCATGATATCCAGTGAAGAGAACAGACCAAGGATAAAAAGCTGCTCAGACTTCAGGCTGTATGGGCTGTTTGCCGCCAGCAGTTCGCAGAACTTTGCCCTGACCAGAACCAGTCTGACCAGTTCATCGGAAGCGTTTACAGCAAGCTCTGAAATAATAATCAGCAGGATGAACCGTCTCAATTCCTTTTCACCAAGATAGGCGATGGCATGCTTAATGGAGCTTACCTTTTCGAGACGATAAAAATACGCCGAATTTAAAAATTTCAAGAGTTTGTAACTGGTTGCGACATCATGCGAGATGATCTCGTGCAATCTGCTCATGGTTGTATTCTTCTGAGTAACCTCATTGAGCAGACGCAGAAGATTCACTTTGGCAACAGTCAGTTCGACAATCTTGATCTGCTCAGGCCTGCAGAAAAAATAGCCCTGAAAATAACTGAAGCCCATTTTCTGCGCCCGATCAAACTCTTCCAAGGTTTCAACTTTTTCAGCAAGCAGTTTAACATTGTAATTTTTCAGGATGTTAAGCGTTCTGATAATTGTGTCCAACGGAGTCAGACGAACATCAATCTTAATAATGCTGACATATTCCAACAGCTTCAGGTATTTTCGCTCAAAGACAAAATCATCAAGGGCGATCGTGTAACCCTGTTGAAAAAGAGATTTACAGACCGCAACGACCTTTTCATTGGGTTCGATGCTTTCAAGAAGCTCCACAACAACCTGACTTTTGGGAAAAGAGGCGGGAATATTCTGCTCGATCAGTTTCTGCGTAAAATTAATGAAGCAGGGTTTATGGTTGGATATTTCATCAATATCCCGGGTTAAAAATGCACTGGAGAGCAGGCTTGTCGTCGCTTTTTCTCCGCTTACATCGGCCAGTTTGTAATCAGCAGCGCCCCGATAAAGCAGTTCATACGCAAAGAGGCGCTTCTGAGCATTCAAGATCGGCTGACGGGCTATAAATTGTTCCATAAATTTTCAACCATGCTTTATGCCCGGTTTTTTTTCTTTCTGTTTTGCCGTTGCTGCTCGGCGAAATAATTCCTTAGACGCAATTTTGTTTCTTCTTCAATGATGGTAAAACGTATACCAAACCCATTTTCTGCGTTTCTCATCACCTTGCCCTGTATTTCAAGAACAGTATCATCTGCAAGAGTAATGATAATAAGTATTTTTTCCTTTATGGAGACCGGGCAGGTCGCCTCCTGCAGGGCACAGCCGTCTGTGGATATATTCACAAGCTCAGCTCCTCCCTCACTAAAGGCAGTTTTATATCGTACAGCCTCGCCTGAGCATTTATACCGGTAAGCAGATCGTTTCGATTTCATTAGATAACTCAGTAGATTTTCATAAGCTTATGCAAGAGATTCTATCTCAGGCAGCAAATGAATGTCAACGCAGCAGTCGAAAATATGAGACTCATTATCAGGAGACCAGAGGCTTGAAATAATACGGCAACGTCTTCTCCAGCCAAAACCTGGGTCGAGTGACTGAACCGGAAAGAAAACCCACATGGCCTCCATTTTCGAAGAGTCGATATTTTATATTGGCCGGCAAGGCATGTCGAAGAATCACAGCATCACTCATAAAAGGGTCGTCTGCAGCCTGAATAATCAGGGTTTCAAGTTTAATGTCAGACAAAACTGGTAAACCGGAACAACGGCTATAATAATCTGCAGCACTGGTAAAACCATAGAGAGGGGCTGTAATCAGGTCATCAAACTCCCACAGTGTCTTTATATCAGCAATCGTTTTTTCCGAAAGATCCAGCTGCTGTCTGAGAAGCGGCACTTTAGCTAAAGCAGTCCGTTTCAGTGAGGCCAGCAGATATCGGTTATACAGCAGAGAAAGCCCCTCTTCCATGCGTCTGGAGCAAGAAGCAAGTTCAAAGGGAGCGGAGACGATGGCAGCCATATGCAGGAGCGGGTCATCGACATATTTTGCCAGATACCTGCTCAGCATGTTTCCACCAAGAGAGAAACCAACGGCAGCTTTGGGATTCCCGGGAAAACGTTCGTGTATATGCGAGAGAAAGAATCGGGCATCCTCAGTCTCTCCTGAATGGTATGCCTTAACCGACCGGTTGACTGTACCGGAACAGCCCCTGAAATGCATCAGCACAGCCAGCCACCCCTGTTGTGAAAAGGCGTGCAGCAGACCATTGGCATAAGGGCTTTTAAAACTTCCTTCAAGCCCGTGAAACACGATCAGAACCGGCTTTTTTATAGCATCTTTTCGTGCCGCATCTTCACTCCAGGCCAGATCGACGAAATCACCATCCGGCGTATCAAGTCTCTGCCAATGAGGTCTGAATAAGGGCTTTGGTCGTAGAATCCTCGGAAGAACCGTTTGTACATGTGCGTTTTTCAGGCTCCGGCCAGTAGTAAATGATTGTATCTCTGAAGTGTCCATACAGCCCTTTTTCATGCACGAAACTATCTCATTCCCTAGCGTCCCCGAAGTTAGGATAAACCTAGCTTACGGGGATGCTGCTCATAAACCGCCTGTGTTCCTCCACCAACGTTTATTTGTCTTAACAACCTGTCCAAAAATAGCCATTGTTTTTTTCCTTACAGTTGTCGGATGAGCAGAAGGCCGTCTCCTATGTTACAGCTCAATCCTGTCATAACCCATTTGCAAGCTTGTGAACTGAACCCATAGGATCTGGAAGCCCCTGACCCGATAGTGAAGATTGGAAGCAACTCCAATAAATCGATACACATTCCTCTCTATTTCAATTACTCTTCTTCTATCAGGCAAGATTTACCTGTTCCCTTATCCGGAGATGCGCTTTTATGCTGTTTCGTTTTTTTCTTTACGGTTTTCTTTTCCTGTTCACTTTATTGCCAGGTGCAGGCTTCACACTCGCTCAAACAAATGAGCCTGTGAAAGGCGTGAAAAAGGACATTCTCTATTTCAACTCCTACCACGACGGGTACCAGTGGTCCGATGCCATCCTTACCGGAATACGTGAAGAGCTCGCAACTTCAGACTTTCAGATTGATCTGCAGGTCGAATATATGGATGCGAAAAAATATAATGTGGAACCTGTCATCAATGAACTGCTGCGTCTCTATAAAGCCAAATTCAAGGATAAGAAGTTTGATGCCATCATTACCTCAGACGATGATGCCTTCAATTTTATTCACAAATACCGTGATACTCTGTTTCCGGATACGCCGCTGATCTTCTGCGGCGTCAACCATTTTGAGGTCAGTGATCTTCGCATCGGAAATATCACCGGAGTGGTTGAAACCTTTGATCTCGCCTCAACTCTCGAAACGGCATTGAAACTTCATCCGAACAAAAAGAAAATGATAGTCGTTGGTGACGAATCTACTACGGGAGTCGCCATCAGACGGCAGATTGAAAAGCAGGTTCCTGCCTTCAGAGACCGGTTGAAAATAGACTACTGGACCCAACTCGATCTGGAAGAGGTCAACAAACTGGTCGCAGAGCTGCCAGAAGATACTTTTCTCTTCTTCATTCCCTATTTTCAGATCATCGGCAGTCGTTACCTCGCCGCTGAAGAAGTTATCTATTCCATTGCATCACACTCCAGTGTACCGATCTATACGGCATGGGATTTTCTTCTCGGCAATGGAGTGGTCGGCGGCAACATGCTCTCAAGTGTCAATCACGGCCGTGAAGCCGCTGCAATGGCGCTTTCGATACTTTCAGGAACCAAGGCGGATTCCATTCCTATCAGCAACCAGCCGCAGTATAATTTCCGTTTTGACTATAAGGTGATGCAGAAACTCGGAATTTCTGAAAAAGATCTTCCGAAAGGCAGTCAGCTTATCAATACGCCAAACCCGTTTTACGAGCTGCCGAGAGAACTTTTCTGGACCATCATAGTAAGCTTTATCCTGCTGCTCATTACGGTTCTCTTTCTGGTTGTCAATATGATTGCCCGAAAACAGGCCGAACAGAAGATGAAGAACCAGCTCACCTTCCAGGAAACGCTTATCGATACCATCCCGCAACTGGTATCTTGGAAAAACAGAGCTTACCGTTATGTCGGCGCCAACCTTACCTTCGCCAATTTCTTCGGACTGAAAGATATAGATGATGTGTTCAACAGATCAACGGACTCGATAATTTCAGACGACAACTATGTAAAATGGTCGACTCAGGCCGATATTGACGTGGTTAACAACCATAAAGAATTTCGTAAGGTTCGAAAAAAAATAGTCAATTCAGATAATCAGGAATCCTGGCTAGAGGTCAACAAAGTCCCGCTCAAAGATCAGAACGGCAGGATTAACGGTGTTCTAACTACGGCAGAAAATGTCACCAGAGAGCATAATCTTGAAAAGCAGCTTCTTCAATCGCAGAAGATGGAGGCAATCGGCACACTTGCGAGCGGTATTTCCCATGATTTCAACAATATTCTCACATCAACCATCAATTCCATAGAACTTGCCATGGGGGATATTGAAGAAGGATCCCAGACCATGAAGGACCTGGAACGCGGTCTTAAAGCGGCTCGCCGCGGCGGTCAGGTAGTAAAACAGATACTCGCCTTTTCCAAACCGACTCAGGAGGGGTTCAGACCAACCGATCTTTCAATTGTGATCTCGGAAGTGCTCCACCTGATGGAGGTCTCGCTGCCGTCCAATATCAGGGTAAGAAGCCATATCGCTCCCGGTATCGGATCGATCTACGCTGACCCGACCCAGATCCATCAGGCCGTGATGAACCTCTACACCAATGCTTTTCATGCTCTGCGTGAAACAGGAGGAGAACTGCAGCTGCGCCTTGAAGATGTAACTCTTGAAACCGAAGAAGCAACATACATCAACGTGCCCACCGGAGAATATGTTCGTCTTACCGTCGAAGACAACGGCCCCGGCATCCCTGCTGATATCATTGATAAAATATTTGATCCCTTCTTCTCCTCAAAAGACAAAGCCGAAGGCACCGGCCTTGGACTGGCAGTTGTTCACGGTATCGTTAAAGGTCATCAGGGTGGCATCCGTGTTAAGAGTGAGCCGGGCAAAGGTGCAGTCTTTGAGATTTATCTACCGAAAATTCAGATGGAGAGCCAGCTGGTTGATCAGCCGATATCATTGGTGTATAACCGCTCTACCGCCTCTGTCTTACTGGTTGAGGACGACCCAGACCAGCTACTGACTATTCCCCGTTTGCTCGACGAAGTCGGCTACAAGGTGAAGGCTGTCGGTGACAGTATTGAGGCCGCAGTGCTAATAGCAGAAAATCCGGATCAGTTTGATCTGCTGGTCACCGACTATGACATGCCCGGGTTAAACGGTATCGAGTTGGTACGAAAAGTTGAAAAAGCGGCGCCAAATCTGGTAGTTCTTATGATATCAGGGCGTGAAGAGGCAAATATAGCCGCACGCGAAGTTGACCGGATTAAAAAAGTCGTTTTAAAACCCTACACCAAAGATGAACTGTTCAGTGCCATTGAGCAGGTAATACAGAGATAAAGAGATGGGAAACGTACTGATTATTGACGATGACAACGAGATCTGTGAGACCATGCACAGCCTGCTTTTGCGGCAGCATCATTCCTGCCGCTCTGCCCACACCATCGGTGAAGGGAAACAGGCGCTTGATCAGGAATCATTTGATATCCTCTTTCTCGATGTTTCGCTGCCGGACGGCAACGGACTCACTCTTTTACAGGATATTGCAGCACTGCCCGATGCCCCTGAAGTGATCATCCTGACAGGCCAGGGAGACCCGGACGGTGCCGAACTGGCAATCAAGGGAGGGGTCTGGGATTACCTGCTCAAACCCTCCAGTGTCCGGGAAATTAACCTGACACTCTCCCGGGCCATGCGTTACCGTGAAGAAAAACTCGGCAACAGAAAAGCCGAAGTCTCAACCGGAAAGATTATCGGCAAGAGCTCTGAAATAAAAGACGCTTTAAAGCAGATTGCCATTGCCGCCCATTCCGATGTCAACGTTCTCATCACCGGTGAAACCGGAACTGGTAAAGAGATTTTTTCCAAGCTCATCCACGAGAACAGCAAGCGGCAGGAAGGAGATTTTGTTGTCGTGGACTGCGCGTCCCTCACTGAATCGCTGGTTGAATCTATTCTATTCGGTCACAGAAAAGGTGCTTTCACCGGAGCCCACGATACCAGGGCCGGACTTATCAAACTTGCCGACAACGGGACGCTCTTTCTCGATGAAGTCGGTGAAATGCCTATGAACATGCAGAAGTCGTTTCTCCGGGTTCTGCAAGAAAAAACCTTTCGTGCAGTTGGTGATTCAAAAGAACAATCCAGTAATTTCAGGTTGATCGCCGCAACCAACAAAGACCTCGATCAGATGGCGAGGCAGGGGACCTTTCGTGAAGATCTCCTGTACAGAATCAAAGCGATGATCATCCACCTGCCGCCGCTTCGTCTTCGTGCAGGAGATATACGGCTGCTGACCGATCATCAGGCCAACCTTATCTGCAAACAGCTCAATATTCCTGCAAAAACTATCAGTGAAGGTGTTTACGAACTGCTTGAACAGTACAGCTGGCCGGGTAACGTGAGAGAATTATTTAACATGGTGGAAAGAGCTGTTGCCTCGGCAGGAAATGAAAAACAGCTTTTTGCGGCTCATCTTCCCAGCAGTTTACGCATCAAAGTTACAAGAGATCAGCTGTCGCAACAGAATAAGGAAGAGTTATCGGCAGGCCCTGAGACAGCTCCTGTCCGAAAAAACGGACAACTGCCAATGGAAACAGAAATTCTCTCACTCAAAGAGTACAAAAATCAGCTTGAAAAAGAGTACCTGCTTATGCTTATTGACAAGTATTCCAACTCAATACCTGATCTGCTTCAGGTGTCCGGCCTTTCCCGATCCCATTTTTACTCGCTCCTGAAAAAACACGACCTCGTTCTTTGAGCTGCTTTTTTTGCCTGTACGTTTTTTCAGACAGACCATCACTTATCTAAAAACACGCTGATTTTACTTAACTTTCAACCGGTTATACGATTATTACAGGCTTTCACAGTGACAACACTCTTGCCGCGCCAGTATTTTTTGTCCGTTTTTTCGGACTACAGCAACGAATCTTCATACATCCACCAGCACCAACCATTGTTATCTCATCAAATTTCGGTTCTTTTTAACCATGGCATGAACATTGCTTGATGATTATTCTGCTATAGAAGCGCGTTGTTGAATAACTGGGAGAAAGACAACGTACCTCCGAATAATCGGATCATTTCATTAATTGTTTCTCGGGAGGAGACAATGAAAAAAAATTGGTTTGTTGCTATGGCAACCGTTCTCAGCATTTCACTGGTTGGAGGAAATGCTGCAGATGCTGCACAGCGTGAGAAGTTTGGTATTGACCCTCGCCATGAGGAAGCCAAAAGAGTAGGCTTTAAAACATCTGATCAGAAAATCAGATGGAAAATGGTTATGCCATGGTCCAAAGGTCTTCTGTTCTATGATATGGCAACACACTTTGCCGACAGCGTTCGCCTTGCTTCTGCAGGCCGTCTAGACATCAAACCGTTTTCTGCCGGTGAGCTTGTTCCCGGTGATCAGGCGTTTGATGCTGTTTCCAAAGGCTCTGCACAGATCGCTCACGCTTCACCACTCTACTGGAAAGGCAAGAACGAGGCCTTCGTTGCTTACGCGTCTGTTCCTTTCGGCCTCGATGCAGAAGGCTACAACATCTGGCTGCAGGAGAAAGGCGGTCAGGAAATGCTCAACGAACTGTATGGAAAGTTCAACATGATTTCTTTCCCTGCTGGTCAGACCGGTCAGGAAATGGGACTGTTCTCAAACAAGAAAGCCACCACCATGGCTGACTTCAAAGGAATGCGCATCAGAACTCCGGGCTGGTACATGGACATTATGACCAACCTCGGTGCTTCCGTTTCTCCGCTTCCTGGCGGAGAGGTTTACCTTGCTCTTGAGCGTGGTGTAATTGATGCCGCCGAGTACTCTGTTCCTGCAATCAACTACCCGATGGGCTTTGACGATATCACCAAGTATGTTATTCAGCCTGGTGTTCATCAACCTGCTTTCCAGTGTGACGTTATCATCAACAAAGATGCATGGAACGAACTTCCTGAAGATCTTCAGTGGATCGTAAAGATTGCTGCAGCGGAGACCAATGCATGGTCCTACAACTGGATTAACTCTCTGAACGCGGAAGCAGTCAACAAGTTCAAAGAGAAAGTTGAATTCGTCACCATGGATAAAGACACCATCATCGAATTCCGTAAGACCACCAAGACATATCTCGACTCTGTAAAAGAGAAGTACCCTGATGTAAAGAAAGCTCTCGACAGCCAGGAAGCATTCCTTGAGGAATACTCTGTATGGCGTGATGCCCGTTCCGGTGTTACTCCTTGGCCGTATGAGACCTTTATTTCAGGCAGAACCACCGAATAAGAGGTCCATTCAACTTCCTTTGAAAGAGGCTGGCCTGAAAGCAACGTTCAACAAACCCTCCCAGTTTTTTTTGCCGGGAGGGTCTGTTGCTCATTGGGAAACAGCCGCGCTAATCTGCAACCTGAGGATTTCGTGATGTTCGCAAAAATCGCAAATATGATTGATACCTTCACGACCAAAATGGGCGAGATCACGTCGATGCTGATCATTCCCCTGCTGGCAGTCGTCGTCTATGAGGTTATCATGCGTTACGGCTTCAATGCTCCAACCACCTGGGGTTTCGAAGTCACTACTTTTCTTTACGGAATGCATTACATGTTCGGCATTTCGTATACCGATGTAAAAAACGGTCATGTAAGAGTTGATATCTTCACCGCCCTTGCACCAAAGAAAGTGCAGGCAGCTATCAGCGTCTTGACCAATCTTGTGTTTTTCATGCCGGTTATGGTTTGTATGGTCATCTGGTCGTCAGAATTTGCCATGTTCTCGGTTCAGGGTTTAGAGAGAAACCCGACCAGCTGGGCTCCGTCCATTTATCCGTACAAAATAATAATGGCGTTATGTCTTCTATTTCTTTTGCTGCAGGGGATTTCAAATCTGATTAAAGACCTGCAGGTTCTTACTGGTAAGGAGGTGCAATAATCATGAGCGCTGAATTAATGACAGTGGCCATGTTTGGCACGCTTATTCTTGCCATTACTCTTGGTCACCCGCTTGCGTATACCCTTGCAGCGGTTGCAACCCTGTTCGGCCTGATCGATAACGGCTGGGATATACCCGGCCTTTTTAACATGTTTGCCAATAACACCTGGGGGCTCATGAACAACTACGTTCTTGTGGCAATCCCGCTGTTTATTCTCATGGCACAGCTGCTTGATCGATCAAAGGTGGCCGATGAATTGTTTGAAACATTGTATGTGGTGCTCGGCGGCCTCAAAGGCGGCCTCGGTCTTGCCGTTGTCGTTGTTTGTACCGTCTTTGCAGCGACCACCGGTATTATCGGTGCATCCGTTGTCGCCATGGGTCTGCTGGCAACCCCTGCACTGATGAAGAAAGGATATCAGAAAGAAATGTCAGCCGGTATCATCTGTGCTGCCGGGACCCTTGGTATTCTCATTCCTCCATCGATCATGATGGTTGTCTATGGTGGTCTCACCGGACTGAAAGAAACCTCTGTCGGTAATCTTTTTGCCGCTTCCATCCTGCCGGGTCTGCTGCTTGCCGCGCTCTATTTTGTCTACATCTGGATCCGCTGCACCATCAATCCCAAACTCGGACCGCCAATTACCAAAGAAGAGGCCTCCAAGTGGACTGGAATGCAGAAGCTGATGCTGACCTTAAAATCGCTTCTTCCGCCGATGGCCCTTATTCTCGCCGTTATGGGAACCATCCTGGCCGGTGTCGCTACACCGACAGAGGCCGCAGCACTTGGTGCTTTCGGCGCACTCATCCTTGCCATTTTGAACAGAAAGTTCAGCTGGCAGGTAATGAAAGAATCCGCTTACGCCACCATGTCAACCACCGCAATGGTTATGATGCTGTTTATCGGCGGTAAATTTTTCAGCACGGTATTCCTCTCCATGGGCGGCGGTGACGTTGTTGCCGACGTACTGGTCGGTTCCGGTATGAACAGATATCTCGTTCTGTTCATCATGATGGCCATTGTTTTCGTCATGGGTATGTTTATTGACTGGGCTGCGATTTTGCTCGTTACAGTGCCGATTTTCATGCCGATTGCCATGGAACTCGACTTTGACCCGCTGTGGTTCTCGATTTTACTCTGTGTTAACCTTCAGACATCATTTCTTACCCCGCCGTTCGGATATGCGCTTTTCTATTTCAAAGGCGTTGCTCCGGAAGGCTACACAATGGGGCATGTGTACAGAGGAATCATGCCGTTTGTCGGTTTACAGATTTTAGGACTCGTCATTTTAGCCATTTTCCCGGATATCATTACCTATCTTCCGAGAATCTTCTTCGGCGAATAATGACAACAAAATAGTGAAAGGACGGGCCAGGTATTCTCCTCCGGTGTCCCACCCCTTATCCCACCAAGATGCCTGGTCTTGTCTTTTCACTATCTCTTTATTACCCGGCTGGCAACTCTCACCGTTTTGGAAAAGTGGGCTTTTCAACCTGTAGAAACAAATCAAAGCACCGGTTGAAGCGATGATGATCGCAGGTCCCTTTCTCGTTCAATAAATCTCATAAAAGCTACGGCTGTTGAAGCTAATGTCAGCGCCATTTCCTTTCTCTTTCCACTGTAATTCTGTGCTTTTCACCGACTTGTCTCTTTTGTTTATTTTTGCTACAACAAAAGAAGCATCACAGAGACCAGACGGCTTGCACGCAAGCGGGTCCAGAGCAAAGGGAACATGGTTTTATGGGAAAGTGCCGCCGCCATCCTAAACGTGAGACATCATATTACTGCCAGAAATATCATCACTATCTGTGCAGCGAATGCTTGCGCTGTCAGGACCCGCAGCTCTACTGCAAACACAGACCGAACTGTATTATCTCATTCATGGAAAAAAGGGGTTTTAAAGACGAGCCAGAAGACTGAAAAGGAGACACGCCATGCCCAGTCAATGTCCGGGATTTGAGACGAACAAAAGCTTATCCGAAGTTACCGTTAAGTGTCCGCAATGCGGAAAAGAAATTGATATTTTCTCAGACGAGCTCGACAAACAGCATAAATGCCCTGTCTGTGCTGCGCAGATTGATCCGCGCAGCAATATCGTTTCATCGTAGCATTTTCAGTTGGCCTGACTCTTTGGCACTATCCTGCTTGAGGTACAGGCCTGACAGGAACCGGATCGTGCCCTTGCCGCATCGGCTAAAGAGAGCATACCGGTCATGAATGCCGGCTCATCCCGATAAACAAAGAGCCGGCTCAGATCGTTGTGAATCATCTCTCTGATTGCCTGTTCAAGCGGCTGATTCTCATCACAGGCATAGACCCTAGGTGTCATCACTTTGCAGGCTCTGGTGTCGTTTTTCACACCCCGCTTGTAGGCAAGCATGATATCGGTTTTTGAAATGACACCAGCAGCACGGCCCTCTTCTTTCAACAGCAAAATCGCACCCATCCTGGACAAGGCAAGCTCTTCTATGACTTCAAGGAGGCTCAGCTGATAATCCATGGTCTTGAAGCTCTGCTTCATCACTTCTTTTACCAGCAGCCTGCCGATAAACTCATGCCTGTCCTCACCACCGTGCCTATTGTACAGACCGTTATCGCATGCATGGCAATAACGATAGAGCATCCCGACAATATCCGGATAAGAGATACTGCCTGCGGTCCGGTGATCAATCGGATCAATAACATATAGCTGGTGAATTCTGTTTTCCTGCATCAGCGCCAGAGAAGAATCCAGCTTATCGTCCGCTGAACAGCAGATAACCGGGGTGCTCATAATATCCTGCACTTTTAATGACAGGGGCAGATCACTGTAATAGGCCGTAATCAATTCTGTTTTACTGATCACCCCGACGGGCGTCATACGCTGGTCAGTAACCAGTACCGCATTTGCCTTGTGTCTGATGAGCAGCTGTACTGCATCTCCCAGAGTTTGATTTTTTGTTAAATGCAATGCACCGAAACGCATTGCATCGTAAACTCGCAGACCACTGAATGAAGGCTCTCTGAGATGCTTCACCAGCAGCTGCTCTGAATGGGTACGGAGTTCCATGATCACTCACCAAGTTGCCCCAGCAGATAAAAGAAGAGATCCGAAAGATAAATAATACCAACAACTTTCTGTCCTTCAACCACCGGGATTCGTCTGATCCTGTTCTGATTCATCTTTGCCAGAACAGCAAAAACATTGGTATTGACATCGACTGTAACAATGCCTGTTGACATGATATCGCCAACCTGCATTTTTCTGGTTCGTTCGCAAACCTTCTCAACCATGCCGTTCAAATCGATGTCACTCATCTCTCCCCAGATGTGACTGTGTTTCGGCTGTGCAAAAAGAAGAATGTCCTCCATGGACAGAATACCGACCAGATCTCCCGCCGGATTGATAACCATAAAACCGAAAACCCGACGTGCGTCGCTCTCGGCATTTTGCTGAAACAACTTGATCGAGTCGATCAACGGGGTCGTTGGAAGCAGAGAGGAAAACTCTGTATTCATGATATCTCTGGCTGTATTCATAGAGGCCGCTCCTTCCGGCTGCAGTTACTGCATGTTCTATTTCTGGGGTATCACAAATCAGGCGTCGAATCAAATCGAAAAAAGGTGTTCTTCCATGCGGAATAAGTGTTCGAGAGGATAAGTTCCATCGTTTCAAAGCAATATAAAATATAGAGAAATTCTTTTTTTTATCCTTACGCGCAGAGAAGCAAGCGCTGCTCTTGCAACATTGGCAGAGCGGAAGTATCTTCAAAGAAGAAGAATTACCAACAACTCAGCAGGAGGGCCGACAATATGTGCCAAATGAGGATCGTGAAAGAAACTGCCGGTGTGGAGGAGCAGTTATTTGAAGATGTTACACGACTTGAAGTAACAGGTGAAGGCAGACTGGCAATCACATCTCTGTTCGGCGGAACAGCAGAGGTTGAAGGACAAATTCAAATTATAGATTTTAATGCCGGACGACTCGTTATACGGCAGAACGGATAAGGAGCAGTTATGGATGATCTGAACAAGCTGCAGATTCTGCTACAGCACTGGCTGGACCATAACAGAAGCCACGTTAAGGAATTTGGCAAATGGCAGGACCAGATAAGCCCGGAACATCAGTCAATCGCTGACAAGATCGGACTGATTTTAAATAAGATGGATGAGATCAACCATCTGCTAGAAAGTGCCCTCGATGAGGCAGGGGGGCCGACCGAACACCACCATCATCACCATCACCACAGCTGAACCAATAGGTCAAAAAAAGGTTGAGAAGTGTCGGCCCTGATTTGGCGGCCGACACTTCAGCTCTCAGATCAGTAATTTTCACCCAGCAGTTCAAAATGTGCCTGCGGATGAGCACAGGCCGGACACAGCTCAACCGCTGATATGCCTTCATGGACGTATCCGCAGTTTCGGCAGCGCCATTTCACAGGAGCATCTTTCTTAAAAACCTTGTCCGCCATGATATTTGCTGCAAGATCAAGGTAACGTTTTTCATGCTGCTTCTCTGCAACAGAGATATAATCCCAGACAGAGGCAATTCCTTCAAACCCCTCTTCTCTGGCTATTTTTGCATACCCCGGATACATATCATTCCATTCATGCTTTTCTCCGGCAGCTGAAGCCTTCAGGTTTTCAAGGGTAGTGCCGATTATTCCTGCCGGAAAGGCAAAGGAAATTTCAACATCACCACCTTCAAGAAACTTGAAAAAACGTTTGGCGTGCTCTTTCTCCTGGGCCGCAGTCTCTTCAAAGATTGACGAGATCTGTACATATCCCTCTTTCTTTGCAACACTTGCAAAATAGGTATATCGGTTTCTTGCCTGAGATTCACCGGCAAAAGAGGTTAACAGATTGATTTCGGTTTGGGTTCCTTTCAATTTAGCCATAATACAACTCCGGTTAAGATTCTTGATTTTCTTACTTTACACTAGTCAAATACCATTACGATTCAGTTTTTACCAACCTTTTCAATACGATAGTCCACAACACAAGAACAAGCCCCGCAGACAGCATACCAAGAGTTCCTATAACTCCAACCGGATTGCCCCATGGCAGAGAGATAAAGTACATCGAGAACGCGCCAACCATAAAAAAGATAAAGACCATGAACGATGAGGCGGCTCCGGCATATTTATCCACCTGGTCCAGAATCATATTATTACTGACCGGCCTGCTCAGACCAAAACAGAAGGAGAGTATTGCCATGGGCAGGGCAAGTCCGAATGGACCTGGAATAACACCGCTTGCCATAACAAGGGCACCAACGAGCATGCTGGCAAAAGACAGACTCAGCAGGCGGTTCGTACTGACACTTTTCTGCAGACGGCTGCAGGAGAACGACCCGGCCATGATTGCCATGGCATTGAAGGCAAAGAAATAGCTGAATTGCCTCTCTGTCAGTCCGAACCCTGAAATATAGATATCGGATGAACGGGCAATAAAAGAAAAATGAGCAAGGCCGATAAGGGAAAAGGCTAAAACCATCCCCATATATGCCTTGTTGGTAAACAGCTGCAGATATGAGTTAAAAATATTGTTGATGCTTACCGGAGAAACCTCCTTGAGGGTTTCTTCCATGGCAAGTACACCGGAAAAAGCAACGCTGCCGACAATCGCCTGGGCTATGAATACCCATGGCCAGGAAAACCAGGTCATGATCATGCCGCCAAGCACCGGGGCAAGCATCGGCGCGAGAGCCATGATTATTCCGATATAGGCAAGTATTCTCTGGCGCTCACGTCCTTCATAGATGTCTTTTGATATTGCCATGGCCATGACAGATGCAGAGGCAGCGCCCGCTGCCTGCATGACTCGAAAAATAATAAGGTCATATACATTGCCGGCCATACCGCATAGAAGGCTTGCACCTATATAGATTGCTATACCGGCCAGCAGGGGCGGTTTGCGTCCAAAACGATCTGCAAGAGGGCCGTAAACAAGCAGACTGAAGCAATAGGAAATAAAAAAAGCTACCAGAGAAAGGTTAACTGTAGCAAGCGGCTGCTTCCACACTTCGGTGAGAAGCGGAATGGCAGGCAGATACATATCTGTAGATAAAGGAGGAAAGGCTGACAAGAGTGACAAGAGCAGTAATGTCTTCAGTCCTTTATTACTTTGCATTGGATCTCTCGTTTCTCGGTTGAATAGGCGTTACCTTTATGACCGGAAGAGGCTGAGGCCGGGCAGGACACCATTTCACTTTGCATTATAGTAACTTATGCAATTCATCACCCGCTTATCAGGAGGAATTTCGCTTGACATATTATTTCGACTTTCTATTATTTAGCATAACTAAATATTCGTCAACCCACAAAACGGCAAAGATAAGGGAATAATTTTTGTGACAAATCAGCACACCCTCCAGCAGGCTCGTCTTCTCTTTGCCTTCGGCCAGAAGATCCGAAATCAGATGATTAAAGCCCATCTTGATGCCAGCGGTTTCATCACTCCCCCGTTTGGCGAAGATCTCTCTCCGTCACAGACGCTTGCAATAATGAAAATCAGCGGCATGGAGAACTGCACAATTACCGGACTGGCCGAAGAACTCAACGTCTCTGCACCATCGGCATCAGCCATGGTTGACAGGCTGGTTGAAAAAAACGCCGTACAGCGTATCCGCAGTGAAAAAGACAGGAGGCAGGTGGTCGTTTCATTAACCAAACCGGCTCAGGACTATGCTGATCAATTCGAGCAGGCCATGCTGCAGAGTTTTGTCCAACTGATCGAGACAATAGGACCGCAGCTCACCGGACAATGGTGTGATCTGGTAAGCAAGATAGAAAAACGGCTGAACGATCCCGTGCAACGACCGGGTACGTGTGTGCTCTTTGCAAAAACGACGAAATGAAATTATAATCAAATCAACACGATGAATTAAAGCCCATCAGGTATGACATCTCTCAGTCCATGAGCAGAATGTCAAGGCAAATCCAAAGGATACTTACCATGAAGCTGACCCGTATTGTTCTTCCAATTATTTTGGTTTTTTTCAGCACCTCTTCCCAGGCGGCAACGCCAGATATCAATAGTATCAAGACTCTTGATCTTGAAACAGCTCAACAGATTGCTCTGGCTGACAACCCCGGCCTGATGGCATCAACTGAACGTATCGAACAGGCCAGCCAGCAGCTCCAGCAGGCAAGAGCAAGTTACTACCCGACCCTTGGCATTGAAGGTGCAGCTGCATACAACAGATTATCGAAAAATTACGATGATCTCCAGTCACTGCTCTATGGTTTTAACGTAGACAGGGACCAGAAGCAATATCAGCTCTCACTTGTTGCCAACTGGCTGGTTTTTGACGGTTTTGCGAGAAAGTATAATACGCTGGTAGCGCGATACGGCGGCCATGAATCAGAACTTGCCAGGCGTGATGCCCAAAGGCTTCTGCTGCAGTCGGTAGCCGAGACATTTTTTTCGGCCCAGCTCGCCCTCTATAATATTACCATTGCTGAAGCGAATATGGACTTCAACCACCAGCAGCTTGAAGAAGCCCAGTTCAAGTATGACAACGGAGCCGGTTCGCTGAGCGAAGTACTTAATTTCCAGATTCAGATCAACCGGGCAAAGACTTCACTGTTGAGTTCAAAACGTGATTACCAGATAAGCCTGCAATCCCTGTCGGTACTGCTTGGCAGGAGTCAGGCTCTGCCTGCCGAACTGCAACTGGCCAAACTGGAAATGATCAGCGAAAAGGATTTTTATCAGTTCAACACAGAAGAACTGATAAAAACCGCCAATCACTACCGGCCGGACATCAACCAGTCAGAACTTAACGTGCAGAGTGCCGAAGCGGCTATTGGTGCTAAAGAATCTTCCTATTACCCGACAGTGGCGGTCAGCGGTTCAGTAGACGGTTCCCGCTATGATGACCCCGGTTTTGAAGGTGATGACGTCGGCTCTACCCTGGCTCTCAGCATGCAATACAATCTCTATCGCGGCGGCGGTGACAAGGCTCAGATTTTAAGTGCAAAAGCAGCTAAAAGAGAAGCTTCAAGGGTCCTTGAAATGCAGAAGATACAGTTGTCCGGTGAAATCCGCCAGGCATACGAAAATCTCAAGCTTGCCCAGCATCAGCTGCTCCTGCAGCAGTCCACTACCGATCTGGTCATTCAGACCCGTGATCTCGTCAAAACAGGATATAACGCGGGACAGGAATCGCTGGTCAGATTCAATGAAGTGCAAAAAGATGTGGTTGCAACCCAATCCAACCTTGCCCTGGCGCTTGTCAGTCTTTATCGTTATCGTTACAACCTGAAAACGGCCACCGGCGAGAACCTGCTGCAGTTTTATCCGGATCTTGCCAAAACGGCCAATTAGGAAACCGTGGTGCCAGGCAACTTCTCTGAAATTGCAATCCGCAGCATTGAACAGACAGTTCTGGCACCCGGCATAGAGTGTGATCTCGTCCAATTGATCAGTCGTCAAACTTATCAACAGTTCCAAGAGGATTACCGCAATGAAACAATGGTATGTCGCTGTCAACGGTCAACAGCAGGGCCCTTTTGATCATAATTTCGTTCTTCAGAACATCGCCTCGGGACAATACAATCCAACCACCATGGTATGGACCCAGGGTTTTTCTGACTGGACACCTATTTCACAGGTCAACGAGCTTAAACTGACCACCGGCTCAGCAGCCCCGCCACCCCCTTCTTCTCAAGCTGCACATGAAATTGATTACACAATTCATGGCAATGAGATGCAATTTGTTGAAATCGAACTTGATCCGCAGGAGTCTGCCATCGCAGAAGCCGGTGCAATGATGTATATGACCGACGGCATTGTCATGGAAACCATTTTTGGTGACGGTAGCCAGAACGATCATCGCGGCGGCTTCATGGATAAAATGCTCAATGCCGGCAAGCGCCTTATCACTGGCGAAAGCCTGTTTACTACAGCCTTCACCCACAACGGTCGCGGCAAGGCAAAAGTGGCCTTTGCTGCTCCGTACCCCGGCAAGATCATACCGCTTGATCTGACAAAATATGATAACCGCATTATCTGCCAGAAGGACGCCTTTCTCTGTGCAGCCAAAGGGGTCGCAATCGGCATCGCTTTCCAAAAAAGGATCGGCGTTGCGCTTTTTGGCGGGGAAGGCTTTATCATGCAGCAGCTTGACGGAGACGGACTCACCTTCGTTCATGCAGGCGGAACAATTATCGAAAAAGAGCTGGCGGCTGGAGAAACACTTCGGGTTGACACTGGCTGTCTGGTAGCGCTGACCCAGAGCGTTGCTTACGATATTGAATTTGTCGGCGGTGTAAAATCGGCTATTTTCGGCGGTGAAGGATTCTTCTTTGCAACACTTAAAGGCCCGGGCCACGTCTGGTTGCAATCACTGCCGTTCTCACGCCTTGCCGGCCGCATCCATCAAGCGACGCCACAACACGGTGGCGGAGGCCAGGGAGAGGGGTCAGTGCTTGGAGAACTCGGCAACCTCTTTCAACGTTAACTGCTGAACTGAAACCAGAAGGGGGCAACAGCGCCCTTCTGGTTATATTATTTTTCCCAGGTTGGCGTTTCATTGACACCGCCGCCGTAACATTTATCCATGTCCTTCATGGCCGTCCACCTGCAGAGACGAAATCGGTCCTGCTCCTTGGAAATGAGATAATAGACCGTCTGCTTTCGTGTCGTACCAACCAGTTTTGATGTCCCGGCATACTCCATACCCAACCCGGACCGCGCCCATCCCTCAGGAACTTCCGGACACTTGCCGCCAGCTTTACATAATGCGTAAATAACCGCGCCTTCTTTTTCTAGAGCCGCACGAAAAGTGTATTCAAGGTAAAGATTATAAAGGTAAAAGACGCCGAGACAGATCACCATAACCAGACAAATCACCAGGCATCCCGATTTACTTCCGGTATTTTTGATATTTTTCAAATTTTTAATTCGCTCGCTCATCAGTGCTGCACCTGTACCTATCACTGTTCCTGCAATCCCGTTTCTCTTTCAGTATAGCGTTTAATCATTTGATAATGAAATAATAATATTCTAATAGGCTGCTGTGTTTGCAAGAAATGAACTGAAAAGTAGTGTAAATATGATTTTTCTGCTGCCGTTTTCAGGGCAGTGCATGCAACTGACGAAAGTATCACCACAACTCATCAACCCGGGGCCTATGTCATCACACTGTAAAAAAGAAGAACAAAGCTGGATTTTATATGATGTCGCCAACTCAGCCTTTGTGCTGGTGGTGGTTACTGCAATTCTGCCGATTTTTTTCAAAGACTACATCGCACAACAGCTCAGCCAGGCAACCTCGACCGCACTGTGGGGCTACATGAATTCTGCAGCATCTATGACTGTCGCTCTCATTTCCCCTTTTGCCGGCCGTTTAGCCGATCGCTATCACAGCAAGAAACTGTTTTTTGCTGTTTTTCTCATCCTTGGCCTTCTGGCCACCACCAGTCTCAGCATTATTGAACAGGGCCAGATTATTTTTTGTGTCTTTGCTTTCCTGCTTGCCCGGATCGGCTGGTCCGGTGCCAACCTGTTCTACGATGCTTTTCTCTGCGATGTGACCAGTAAAGATCGAATGGACAGGGTTTCAAGTTTTGGCTACGGATTCGGCTATATCGGCAGCATTGTTCCATTTCTGGTTATCATTTGGCTGATACTTTCAGCTGGCATGGCAAACGGTCTTCCTGTCACTGCAACAAGAACAGGCTTTTTGATCGTTGCTCTCTGGTGGTTTATCTTCAGTCTGCCGATGCTGAAAAATGTCCGGCAGAAAAAAATTGCTGCACAGCAAGTTTCAACAACCGGCACCAATCTGCTTCAAACCCTGAAAGACATAAGCCGGGATCGCCATCTTCTGCTGTTTCTGCTGGCCTACTTTTTTTATATCGACGGGGTCGGGACCGTCATCTCAATGTCAACTGCCTATGGCCGCGACCTCGGATTTGGCGTCACCCTGCTGATCATCGTGCTGCTCTTTATTCAGGTAGTAGCGTTCCCATTTGCTCTTCTTTACGGCAAATTGGCAAAAAGATTCTCGACCCTTAATATGCTCCTGGCAGGCATCGGCATCTATATCCTTATCACCCTGCTTGCCTTTCTCTTGCCATGGATTACATCGCAACAAATAAAAACCGTCCTTTTCTGGGTGATCGCCTTTCTTGTTGCTTCATCAATGGGCGGCATTCAGGCGCTGAGCAGGAGCTATTTTGCCAGGATTATACCTATTGAAAAAAGCGGTGAATATTTCGGTTTTTTCAATATTTTCGGAAAATTTGCCGCTATCGCCGGGCCTTTGCTTATGGCGATAGTGACCAGCATCAGCGGTGATTCAAGATGGGGCATCCTCAGCATGCTGATTCTTTTTACAGCCGGAGGATTCTTTCTCAATAAAATCAGGACAATGAAATAGTCAGCAGCAGTTATCAATTTTATTGCTTCTCCCGTCTGTCAGACTTATGATTGTTATAACAATTACATAACCGGAGAGAAGCATTATGAAAAAGCATTTTCTTGTCACTATCAGCAGCCATACAGAAAACCTGTACGGCATCAAGTTTCTCTGTTCCTTCTTCAAATCAGATTCACAGCACAGCCTTACCCTCCTCCATATTTATCGCCATAACAGCAACGACATGTGTGCGTCCTTAATGGAAATGTGGCAGAAACCTGAGGAGGCGATTGAAGGAAGACTGACCGTCGGCGCCAAACTGGCGATCGATAAATCGATGCAGCTTATCCAGTCAAGCCAGATGACAGTTGACCACAAATTGACCAAAACGGTTGCAGAGCAATATGGTAAGGTTAAGGATATTCTTAATGAAGGGCAAAAAGGGCTTTACGACGCTATTGTTCTTGGAAAACGCGCCGCCTACACCCTGCAGTGGATATTTGAACGGCCTTCGGATGAGATTGCCCAGTCGATTATTCGCGATACAACCTTCACCACGCCGATCTGGATCTGTCCCGAGATACACGAATCGCGCAAAAATGTTCTGGTCTGTGTCGATGGATCAGAAAACGCCTACCGCACCGTCGATCATGTCGGTTTCATCATGGCAAAACAGGATCATCACGACATCACCCTGTTTCATGTAAAGAATTCTACAGGAATTTCCGGCAACGAGATTTTTCCGAAGGCCGAAAAAATATTGTCCAGTCACGGCATTAAGGATGAGCGTATCCAGACGGTATCAACATGGGGGCTTTCGACAGCCGGTACCATACAGGGGATCTTAAACCGCCATGATTACGCTGTAGTCGCCGTGGGATTAAAAGGATATAAACAGGAACAGCAGAACGAAGGACCCTTTGCGGGGGCAACCGTCTCCACCCTTATTCGAAAGGTTGAAGGTGCGGCCATCTGGTGCTGCCCATAAAGAGAAGTGAGCTGCACCAGATATTTTCGCAAATCGAAAATCAGTTATCTTCTTCCAGAAAACGCTGCATGGCAGGAGAGATAGAGAGTGCCCCAGCCAGAGTATCCAGCCATTGCCGCTCAGCCGGAGTATCAATATCTATGTCCGTCAATGCCATGGAATACATGGTCTGGCCGACCGCGTGGCTGCCATGCACAGCGCTCACCAGTTCTTCAATGGATTTTGGTGCATGCAGCTGCGCCGCCAGATACCTTCTTTCTTCGCCTGACAGGCCCTGTTTCTCGATAACTTCCAGAATACGTTCCTCTTCAACGTTATCAAGCTGGCCATCAGCGTGGGCTGCAGCGATCATCACCTGGAGAAAGGTTGTCGCAAGTTTGTCCTTTTCCACCGTAGCTGCCGCATTCTGAACCGGTGGAAGCACATTGCTGCCTGGAAGCGGAGGAGGCATTGGCGGAACCGCGCTCCCGCCCACCGGAGGTGGTGCAGACGACACGAGTGTTTGTCCCCCGCCATTTTGAGCCTTTAATATCTCGTACGCTCCGATGCCAAGCCCAATCGCTGTCATCAGGCCTTTACCCGAAGTAAGCCCGCCCAGCAGAGATGACATGAGGTCGTCATTCTTTCTCTTTTTCCTGCTCCCGCTGTTCAATGCACCGGACAAAACTTTTCCGAGAAGCCTCTCTGCATCTATCATATCAATGGACCTCAACAGATTTGATTTTTTCGATTCTTACTGCACACACCTTGGTTGTCGGCGTTTTGGCGATGGGGTCAACCTCCCCGCAGGTTAGCATATTGGTCGGTGTCTCAGAGAAATGAAATGACATTGAAACAATCCCCGGCTTACAGTCAGCAGAAATCCGTACCTCAACCTCAACCGCTGCCCTCCTGGAAACAACCCTGACCTTCTCACCATCTTCAATGTGATAAAGCGCTGCATCATCCGGATGCATAATGAGCTTTTCCGCCTTGCTCAACACATTAAGCCCGAAGACCCGTCTTGTCATGGTACCATGGAAGTGAAAAAGACTTCTGTCAGTGGTAAGAACCAAAGGAAATTCGTCATCCACCTTCTCCGCTGTTTCAGGAGAATTCAGGGCTGTGAACCGGCCTCTACCGCTTGCTGTTGCAAATCTGTCCTTATGGAGAAACAGGGTGCCGCCATGCTTCTCATCAGGACACGGCCACTGGATGCCGCCCTGGTCAAGCCGTTTATAACTGATGCCCGAATAAGATGGAACAAGCGGTGCCATTTCTTCAAATATCTCAGCAGGAACTGTATAATCAAAACCTTTTCCGCCAAGGCGTCTGGCAAGTTCTGCCGTGATCCACCAGTCCGGTTTGATTTCCTCTTCTGAACTGATGGCTTTGCGTACCCTCTGCACCCTTCTCTCTGTATTGGTAAAGGTGCCGTCTTTTTCTGCAAAGCTGGCTGCCGGCAGAACGACATCGGCAAGCTCTGCCGTCTCAGACAAGAATATATCCTGCACAACCATAAACTCGCACCGCTTCATCGCCTCAATGGCATGCGACGCATTTGCCTCACTTAACACTGGATTTTCGCCGATCAGATAAAGTGATCTGATTCTGCCTGAATAGAGGCCGTCAAATATTTCGGTGTGAGTCAGACCTGGTACCGGATTAAGAGAAACATTCCAGGCCTGCTCAAACTTTAGCCGTGCGGTCATATCTGCAACCTTCTGGTAGCCGGGGAAAACATCAGGCAATGAGCCCATATCACAGGCCCCCTGGACGTTGTTCTGACCGCGAAGCGGATTCACACCGGAGGACGGCTTGCCGATATTGCCTGTGAGCATGGCGAGATTGGCAATGGCCAGAACATTTCTTGTGCCGTGGACATGCTGGGTTATACCCATGCAATAGAGGATGGAAGACGGTGTATTCTTCGCGTAGAGCCTTGCAGCTGCAACAATCTTCTCTTCTGCGACTCCGCTCAGTTCTGCCACCTCAGTCAGACTGAAGTCATACAGACTCTGTTCAAACTCAGCATAGCCTTCGCAGCGCTGCTCAACAAAGGCTGCATCATATAGTCCTTCTTCGATGATAACTCGGGCCATCGCCATCAACAGCGGGATATCTGTTCCCGGCCTGTTCTGTAAAAAGAGATGGGCGTGCTGACAAAGATCGACTTCCTTAGGGTTGATCACCACAAGCTTTGCCCCGTTACGCACCGCATTTTTCATCTGCAGTGCGATAATCGGATGAGCTGCGGTGGTGTTGGTACCAACCGCCAGGATAGTTTTTGCTCCCCCTATTTCTGCAATAGAGTTGGTCATTGCACCGCTTCCGAAAGCTGTGGCCAGCCCGGCCACCGTTGGAGCGTGTCAGAGCCTTGCGCAATGGTCAATATTATTGGTCTGCATCACCGAGCGGGTGAATTTCTGCAGCACATAGTTGTCTTCGTTGGTGCATTTAGCCGAAGCGATGGCGGCAAAACTCTCACCTTTACTATCGGCAAGCTTTTCAGCGACATAGTCCAATGCTTCATCCCAGCTGACCGCAACAAAACCCGATTCACGTTTTATAAGAGGGTGACGCAGACGCTCAGGAGAATTGACATATTTAAAGCCGAAGCGCCCTTTAACGCAGAGTTTGCCATCACTGGCTTTATTGCCTGGTTCTCCTTTGGCTGTAACGATCCTGTTGTTGCGAACCCCGAGCATCAGGCCGCAGCCGCAGCCGCAGTAAGAGCAGACGGTCTTTACATAGCTCACCGGCCGCTGGTAATTTTTCTCGGTCAAAGCCCCCACCGGACAGCGAACCAGACACTCACCGCAGGAAACACAGTTGGATTCAAGCCTAGGCTTATCGCCGAACCCGGCCACCTTGGTACCGAGGCCGCGATAGGCAAAGTCGATAGCGTTGACATTAACTATTTCATCACAGGTCCGGACACAGATTCCACAAAGGACACAGCGGTTGGGGTTGAAATCGAAAAACGGATTGGAGGTATCAACAGGCAGGACCTTCTCTCTTGGCTTCATGCGGGCCAGACGAGCAGTATCAACACCAATATGATCGGCAACCCGCTGCAGCGCACAGTTGGTATTCTGCGCACAGGCAAGACAATCTGTATCGTGATCAGCGATAAGCAGTTCCAGTGCCACCTTTCTAATGGCATTGATCTCATCTGTTTCGGTTTTTACCTGCATGCCGTCATAGACCTTGGTTTTGCAGGCCAGCGTCTTCCAGTTGCCGTCCACTTCAACCAGACAGAGTCTGCATGCCCCTACAGGCTCCAGTTCATTATGATGACAGAGATGGGGAATATAGATCCCTTTTTTCATCGATGCCTGAAGTATCGTCAGTTCACTATCAACAGTCAGCTCAAGGCCGTTTACGGTAATTGTTGCTATTGTCATCTCTCTGGTTTCTCCTCATGCAAGATGGCCGGCGACACAATCCACCGCACTGAATTTATCGGGACACCGCTGCTTGCACATTCCGCACCGGATACAGATATCCTGATCGATCACATGCACCTGCTTTCTTTCACCACTGATCGCCCCGACAGGACATACCTGGGCACAGGCCGTACATCCGCGACATCGGTCAGCTGAAATCACAAATGATATCAAAGCGCTGCAGGAAAGAGCCGGGCAGCTCTTTTCCCGGATATGGGCTTCGTACTCATTCCTGAAATAATGGATGGTCGTCAGCACCGGGTTCGCGGCACTTTTGCCGAGTCCGCAAAGAGATCCGGCATTGACTGCCTTGCCGATTTCTACCAGATAATCGATATCACCTTCCTTGCCCTCACCCTTAACGATATCTTCCAGTATATTGAGCATCTGTTTCGTGCCGAGTTTACACAGAGTACACTGGCCGCAGGATTCTTTCTGAGTAAAATCAAGGAAGTATCTGGCGATATCAACCATACAGGTCGACTCGTCCATAACCACCAGACCGCCTGAACCCATCATTGCACCTGCCGAAAGAAGCGAGTCGTAATCAACCGGGGTATCGAGAAAGGACTCCGGCAGGCAGCCGCCGGACGGGCCGCCTGACTGGATTGCCTTAAAGGTTTTGCCGCCGACAATTCCACCGCCGATATCGAAAATGATCTCACGCAGCGTTGTTCCCATGGGGACTTCAATCAACCCGCAGTTTTCAACCATGCCGGTAAGGGCAA